>JAZOVN010000237.1:0-3129 GCA_045658725.1 Acutalibacteraceae bacterium | reverse complement strand
TTCGAACGGTGTTGAGAAAATCCGATGCCGCAATAGGGTCGAGCTGACTTGTGGGCTCATCGAGAATAAGAACCTCGGGCTGCATTGCCATAATCGAAGCGAGGGTAAGAAGTTGCTTCTGACCGCCCGAAAGAACGGCGACATCTCTGTGGAACCAATCCTGAATACCGAAGTAACAAGCCATTTCCGCAACACGGGAACGCATGGTTTTTTGGTCACAACCCAAACTTTCAAGACCGAATGCAAGCTCGTGCCATACTTTATCCGTCACAATCTGGTCATCGGGATTCTGCATGACATAACCGATTTTTGCAGATTGGTCACGGTTGTTGACATCTTTCAAAGCAATTCCGTTGAAATATATTTCACCACTTCTTTTTCCGTGAGGTGTGAGAACGGTTTTGAGGTGTCGGAGAAGCGTCGTTTTGCCGCTTCCCGATTTTCCGCAGAGAACGATATATTCACCTTTTTCTATTTTGAGCGATACATTGTCGAGCGATTTTTTATCTTTTGAGGTCGGATATGAAAAACTCAGATTTTCAATTTTGAAATGTTCCACTGTATAACCTCCTTGATGTGAAGTAATGTCGGTATCATAAGATATCCGAGATATGCGATAAAGCCGATTATGTTAATTCCGTTAATCGGTGTGATATTTCTTTCGGGCAGGAACTCGGCATTCATTCCGCCGTTTACAGCAAAAAAGATTACAACGCCGAGTAAAACAAGCATTATTAAAGCTAAAATCCAATCGGTTTTCGTCATTCGGTAAACCATAAAGCTTGTCCGTTTTGCCGTACCGTAGCCCCTCGAACGCATCGAATCGCTTGTTGTGATGCTTCCTTCAAGTGCCCACGATGTGAGAACTCCGATAACCGTCATTCCCGAACCCAGTTTATCTTTTAATGATGATTTTTCTGCCGTTCCTTTGCCGATTGAACTTCTGACACCGATAATCTGTTTTGCTTTCTGAAGAAGATTCGGTATCATGCGGAACACCATAACGAGAAGAAGCGACAATGACGGTGCAAGATTGCCAAAAAGGCAGGTGAACTTATCGCCCGTCAGGACTTTACCGTAGCATCCGAACCACAAAAGCATGAGCACAAATGTTGCCGCAACCGCTATTCCGTAAATGAGAGCTTCAAGTGTGTACGGTCTGTCAAGATATGTAAAAAGAACCGTTACGCCTCTTGTGTTTACTATAGGGTTAAAAAGTGTTACGAATATGAAAAGCGGTATCATCAGCAGGATATTTTTTATTCCTTTTATGCCGTTGAGAAAAAAGTAATACACTCCGCTTGCACAGACACCTGCAAGCAGATAAACGGGGTGCTGCAGAAGAACACCGAAGCAGATTGCTCCGATGAAAAACAACAGATTCACCGCAGGATGAAGTTTTGAGAATGAATCTTGTTTCATATTACTCCCATCGTTCTGCACCGACATCTTCACCGAGTCCGTTACAGGTGTAGCACCAAACGATTTTTTCACCGCCCGTTAAATAATAGCTTGAACAGCCGTAATTCGGGAACCATCCGTTCACTTTATACATCCATCCCGATTCGCTGCCGCAGTCGAACTCATAAAGATTATTAATTCCTTCGATATAATAACTGTCATACATAGGAGTCCAGCTGTATTCTATCGGAACGTTGTATTGTTTGCAGACTCTGTTCAGAACATCAAATACGGTTTCTCCCTCTTCAAATTCAACCGTTACTTCTCTGAGAATAACTCCGTCATCGGGAACATACGGTGCTTTTGCGGGATCAAGATTATCCATATTGTCAAGAACCGTATCGCATCTGATTGTGATTGTGCAGGTAAGCTTTTCTTTTGTTGTTTCAACGGGTTTGGTGGTTGTGGTTGTAGGTTTCGTGGTTGTAGGTTTGGTAATAGTTACGGGTTTGGTTGTAGTTGTAGCTTTGGGTCTTGTTGTTCTTTCTGTTTTGGTTGTTTCAGTTGTTGTTTCTGTAACCGTTGTTGCTTCGGTTATATAAACTGAATAATCACGCCTTGTTGTTGTCGGTCTCTTTTTTGTTGTTTTTTCTGTGGTTGTCTGTGTTTTTGAGGTCGTTAGTTTTGTTGTTTCGGCAACTGTTGCAGTAGGTTCTTTCTTTTCCGTGGTTGAAGATGTTGTTTCTTTCTTTGTCGTTTTTTCAGTATGAGTTGATGTTACGGTTTCAGTTACGGTGGTTTCTGTTTTTGTTTCTGTTGAACCGTGCGTCTGTTCCCAACGTTCGTTTTCGAGTTTATCCAGATCGTCGTTTGAGAAAACAAGAGTTTTGGTTTCGTTGGCTTTTCGTATTTGTGAAATGTTAAAGTCATTAAGGCTTTTGACGGAGAAATCTCTAACAGATTCCTTATCACCAATCCATTCAAGCATCTGACCCTCGGTTACTTCACCGACAGAGCCTTGATAAACGCTGATACTTTGTGTACCTTTGCGTACACTCAGAGTTGCAACCGCATTACTGATTTCGTTCTGCTTATCTGCAAATTCAAATGAAACAGAACTGTTTGTGTTAACAAAAGCTTCGCCGATATTAACTTTAAGGGCAAACTCGTCGGAAACGGGATTTATTATTTCTGCATCGGCATTCTGACCGAGAGCAATATAGTTTTCGCCCAAAGCAATTCTGACGGTTGCACCGGGGTCACAGGTAATTTTATCTCCTTTGCGAAGAACGGTTTCATCTGTTGTTGCATAGGCAACTCCGTCACGCTGCAAAGTTATGATGCCACGAAAATCCGTAAGAACTGCGGTGCCTTCATCGGATTTGTCAAACCAGCCTTTGATATGACCGACACCCAGGATTCCCGATACTGCGATAGCAATAATGACAGTGACCATCACTATATTCGCTGTTTTTTTCTTTTTCATAAACTTGCCTCCTGACGGATTGTTATGGTGTCGGCTGTTGTTAAAGCACAACAGCCGACTGTGTCGAAATCAGAATGAGAAGATGTTTTTGAAAAGGGAGATTATCAAATTAAACACCTTTATAATCCAATTGATAATCTTCTCAAAGAAACTGAGTTCTTTTTCGGTGGTTAGTTTGCTGTACTCTGTTTCTGCAGATGTAAGAACTTCATAATTTTCAACGAGTGCTTTCTGTTCGTCTG
>JAZOVN010000236.1:0-2334 GCA_045658725.1 Acutalibacteraceae bacterium | reverse complement strand
AAAATTAATCCGTGGCTGTTGAAATTTATACAAGCTTTGTAAACATTTCAAGAATGCGTTTGGTGCAGAGTTCAAGGTCTGCTCTTGTGAGTTCGCCTTTATCATAAGCCGCTTTCAGGTCGTCGGGATATCCGCAATGCATCTTCATATCGTTGCCTGCTTTGACTTCAAGAACAGGATTGTTTTTTACACCCCAGTCGGTAACAACCATACCTTTGAATCCCCATTCATTTCTGAGGATTTCTGTTAAAAGCTCATAGCTTTCTGAGGTGTGCTGACCGTTGATTCTGTTATAAGAAGACATTACTGTATACGGATCAGCTTCCTTAACGCAGATTTCAAATCCTTTAAGATAAATTTCACGGAGTGCTCTTTCTGATATTCTTGAATCGATATCGTATCTGTTTGCTTCTTTGTTGTTGCAAGCAAAATGCTTGATTGAAACAGCAACTTTATTTGACTGAATGCCTCTTGTTGCTGCTGCGGCACATTTACCTGCAACGAGCGGATCTTCAGAATAATATTCAAAGTTTCTTCCGCAAAGAGGATCTCTGTGAATGTTAAGAGCGGGTGCAAGCCATATTGCAAGATTATTTTCGCGAAGCTCCGCACCGCCTGCTGCACCGACTTCATAAATAAGGTCGGTATTCCATGTGCATGCAAGAAGTGTTGCACAAGGCCATGCAGTGGTGGGAATGCCCGTTTCGGGTTCAAGACGAAGTCCTGCAGGACCGTCAGCGGTCGGGAAATAAGGAATATCAAGACGCTCTATACCGCCGAATGAACCTGTGTTGCAAACACCTGTTGTTTTCTGACCTCCGACGATATACATAAGCTCATCAAGTGTAAACTGTGCAACGAATTCATCCATTGAGATTTTTTCGCCGACATCGTCAAATTTGATAAGTTCAGAAGGAGCGGATGCATTAGTCGGTTCGTTTATTCCATAATAATAACTTTCTTCGCCGAGCGGAAGAGATTCAAATGAACCGTCTGAAAGCATTCTTTTTTCAAGTCTGAAAGGTTTGCACCAATTATTAAGCTGTTCAGTAATAACATTTTCCTCTGATTTGAATTCAAAAGCAAGCTTTTCAGCGTTTCTGACGGATGTTCCGAGATAAAATTCATAATTGCCTTTTTCAAGAACATATGCGGATTTTGCGATTTTGCCGAGATCGTCAAAGCTTGCCATACTGTTTACATCAAAGCTGAGAACAACAGTTTCTGATTCTCCGGGAGCAAGAAGCTTTGTTTTCTTGTATGCAGCAAGCTCTCTTGAAGGTTTACCGAGAAGACCCTGAGGAGCAGAATAATAAAGCTGAATAACTTCTTTACCTGCAACAGAGCCTGTATTTTTTACTGTTGCAACCGAAACGATTTTTCCTTCGCTTTCACAGCATACTCTGCCGCTGATTTCAAAAGTTGTGTATGAAAGACCGTAGCCGAACGAATAACGAACGAATTCTTTTGCTCCGGGAATTGTTTCAAAATAACGGTAACCGACATAAATATCATCGGAATAATCAATGAATTTGAAGCTTTCCCAGAATTCATCTTTGCAGGGATAGTAATCATATGATTTTGTTATTGTGTCTGTCAGCTTACCCGAAGGATTAACATCACCGCAAAGGATGTCAGCAATTGCCATGCCGCCTTCCATACCACCCTGCCAGCCGAAAAGAACTGCCTGAACCTTGCTGTTATCTGCGAAATATTCGCAGTCAATTGTTGCACCTGAATTAATAACAATAACAACTTTTTCAAACAATTCACAAGCTTTGTCGATAAGCTCTTTTTCTATATCTGAAAGATAATAGTCGCCGCCCTGAGGTCTGCGGTCAACACCTTCCGCAGAGAAACGGCTTAATGTTATAATTGCAGTATCGGCGTTATCTGCCGCATCTTTTATAAGTTCTTCAGGAACAGCGGGTTCTTTGACATGCATGCTTGCAAAGGTATCATATGTCATATCGTCACGCTTTGTGCAGAATTCCATTGCGTTAACGATATTCCATGTTGCGTTAATCTGTGCCTGGGTAGGAATGTTGACGCTTTCTTTTTCAACATAATCTTTATAGAAATCAACAAGAGGCATATAAATACCGACGTCTTTTGAAGAGAAGCCGTCGTAGATGTTGTGAATAAACGGGCAGTTTACGTCACCGCTTCCGCCGCCGCCTTTTATGTATTCAATGGTTGCTTTGCCGAAAAGAGCAACTTTTTCGCCTCTTGAAAGGGGGAGTGCGTTATTTATATTTTTCAGAAGAACCATTCCGTCAGCGGCAGCTTTTCGTGAAAGAGAGATATGCTTTTTTGATGCCGTGACGCATTTTC
>JAZOVN010000235.1:0-16349 GCA_045658725.1 Acutalibacteraceae bacterium | reverse complement strand
TCCTCGTTTGACGGTTATGCTGATGTTGATTGGTATTGTTTTGAAACTGCAGATGTTAAGGCTGAATATAATGTAAAGTTTGTTAATTATGACCTGCCCAACACAAATACAAATTGGGATACAGATTCGCCTAATATGTATTTGTATGATAAAAATATGCAGGAGATCGACAGTTGTTATACCAAACCCAATTTAGAAGGAAATATAGATGTAACCCTTGAATCAAACACAAAATACTATCTTAAATTGTTTATGGGTAAAAACGAGAAAGATGCTGTTGGTAAATATGAATTTATAGTTTCTTGCGATGCTGTAATCGTTGAACCTGATATCCCCGATACTTCAGTACAAGCTGCTTTATCATCAATCAGCATCAGTTCACTGCCGACAAAAACAACATACGGAATCGGTGAGGAGCTTGTCGTATCAGGTCTTAAAGTTAAAGCTTTTTATGATGACGGAACAAGTAAAAATGTTACAGACTATGCACTTTCAGGCTTCGATTCATCATCCGAAGGTATAAAAACAGTAACCGTAACCTACAGCGAAAACGGGAAAACCGTAATTTGCAATTTTACAGTTGAGGTAAAAGCAGAAGAAAACAATAAAAATGAGAAGCCCTCTTTTGATGTTATTGGATTTTTTACGGATATATTTATGAAAATCATCGACTTCTTTATTATGATAATTGATGCAATATCAAATCTGTTCAGTATGGTATAAGTTAATTATTGATTTTGAAGAAAAGTTACATTGATTTATGAAAAGCAAACCCGCCGCTGCCCTTTCGGGTAACGGCGGTTAATTTAATCAAAGCTGTGATTTATTTGTTTTTCTTGCTTGCCTTTTCTGCCTTGATTTTTTCGGCATAAGCTTTTTCTTCAGCTGCAAGGCGTTCTGCTTCTGCGATTGCTTCTGCCTGAGCCTTTTCGTGTCGTGCCTTTGCCTCATCGTACATTGCGGAAATTTCATCGAATTTTGCGTAGTTTTCGCTCTGTGAAATAAGCTTGCGTGCACTGATATAGGGCTTTGCGGCACGGTTGTAAACCGAGTTTATATTGGTTGCCTTTTTAAGTTCGTTTTCAACGGTTTTCTGCTCTGCCTTGATGTTCTTGACAGCCTTCATGTATTTGTCGATATCAGGCTTGCATTTGCGGTCTCTTGCATCATAAAGCATTTTGTAGGTTGCTTCAAGCTTTTCTGCAAGCTTATCTTCATTATCAAAGAGCTTTTCAAAAACGCCTGAATCAAATTCTTTTATACCGTCAGGAAAATACTTTTTGGATGATTTTTTTGCATAAATAAAATCTTTTGCCTTTGCGATTGCGTCTTTTCTGTAATCTTTTTCTTCCTTTGTTCTCTTGGGAAGCGCTTTTGCTTCTGCAAGTGCGGAACTGTTGAAATTATAAATAGCTTCATAACCTGCAGCGACGGTTTTGCGTGCTTCTTCAAGCTGTGCTTTGCCGTGCGAAGTGTTGAAGCGGTTCATTTCATCGTTAACGAATTTTGAAATTTCGATGTTCTGATTGAAAAGAACGGCTTCTTTGAGCGTCTTTCTGGCATCTTTCTTTTCTTCTTTGGATGATGCCTGCTTTTTCAGTGCTTTGATTGCTTTAAGGTTTTGAGGCTGAGCATTTCTGAAGGAGTCAGCTTCTCTGATTATTTCGATTGCTTCAACAAGGTCTCTGTCTTTGAGAACACCGTTTCCGTAGTCCTCGAAAAGTGCACGGATTTTGAGAACCTTTATCATGCCCTGCTGCTTTATTTCGGAAAGATCATAGAAGAAATAGGGGAGAACATTCATGAACGCACCGAGAACCGAAACTGCAATGAGAACGCCGAAAATGCTGATGAATGTTTCTTTATGATAAAGGACATTATAAACATTTGTCGGGTCAAGAAGTTCGCCTTCCTGAGCGATGATTTCGGGAAGAAGCTCATTGAGTTTGTTTTCGTTGAAGCCTACTTTTTCATAAATTGCGGGAAGAACGGAGCTTGTTACCATTGTGATAACGCTGCCGATAAGACCGACTGCGGCAAACATACCGTCAATTCTCTCGCCGGTGATATACTGCTGATAGTCACGGATATCACCGTTAAGGCTGGGAGTAAGAATATGCGCAAATGAGCCGACAAGAGCATTGAACCAAAGGCATATCATAACAAGCCAAATCATTATGTCGATATTAGCGTGTTTTACAACGGGATAGATAAGCGCAATAAATAAAATGTTGAGGAAATTAGTGAAAATAAGAGTGTTCTTTTTGCCTAATTTTTTGATTGAAAGAGGTGCAAGAAGCATGCCCCAAAGAGATGCGTTGCCGTAAATGGTAACAATCAGAGAATATTCACCGCCAGAGCATGCATGCTGGTATGAGTAGAGCCAGTTAAGAATGCTGCTGTATGCGCCTTCAAGGAAGCCGAGCCAGCCTGCAAGAGAAATAACCCAGAAATATTTGTTTTTGGCAACTGCACGAAGTGCATCTATAAATTTAATCTGAACAACGTGAGTTTTTGCCTGAACGATTTTTTCTTCGGTGTTAACATAAATGATAACGCTGAGAAGGAAACCGATAATAAGAACGGGAGGCCAGATGTATCTGTAAAGTCTGATGTCGTTGAGGTTGTTTGTGCCGATAATAGAAGTTGCGAGAAGGGGGATGATTGCGTTGGTTATTGTGGGAGCAAAAGAGTCTGTAACCGATTTGATTGATGAAACATTTGCTCGTTCCTGAGTGTTGGGCGAGAGAACAACAATATAGTTGTCGTAAGCATCATAAAGGAAATTATAGAAGAACTGGAAGCCGATGTTGAAAAGAAGAACAACGGCGCATTTGAGTGCCTGACTGCCCATTTTTTCGTAAGGCATCCAGAAATACCCGATAGAAAGGATGATGGTGGGCAGACCCATGGTGAGAATATACGGTCTGTATTTTCCTTTTCTGTTACGGGCATTGTCGATTATGTATGCTCTGAGCATTGTCAACGGAAAACTGATAATAACCGCAAGAATATATATAAAATACATATTCATGGGTTCGATACCTATTGTGTTTCCTACGAAAACATTCGTTGCCGAAAGCAGTACCGCAGAAACACAAGTGATGATGAACTTAACGCCGATACCGCCGCCTGCGAGCGAAACGATTTCTTTGAAGTTCATGTAGTTGTTCAGAGGGGGAACTTTCCAATAGGTTTTGACCTTTGAAATGCCCTCTTTTGCAATTCCGACCAGATTCATAGTCTTCCTCCTAATAAAAATATACAAAACGAATTATAGCAAATATGAACAGAAAAAGCAATAATAATATAATAATTTATATAAAAAATCGTCGTTCACTTGACGGGATTTATATATTTTGATATTATTATACCGTAAAAATTTGTGCATTTACTCAAATTATAACGGAGTGTGATATCAATGGAAAAAATCAAGCTTGCAATTGAAGCGGGTCAGACCGCTCTCGGCATTGAATTCGGTTCAACAAGAATCAAGGCTGTTCTCATCGGCAAAAACCACGAGCCTCTTGCATCGGGCAGCTTTGACTGGGAAAATACATACGATAACGGCGTGTGGACCTATCCTCTTGAGCAGGTATGGGAAGGTCTCAGAGGTGCTTTCGGTGCACTCAAAAATAATGTTGCCGAAAAATACGGTGTGAAGCTCACAACCGTCGGTGCTCTCGGTATCAGCGGCATGATGCACGGTTACCTTGCTTTTGATAAAGAAGGTAATCAGCTTGCACAGTTCAGAACATGGAGAAACACTATCACCGCCAAGGCTGCGGAAGAGCTCAGCGAGCTTTTTGATTTCAACATTCCTCAGCGTTGGAGCATTGCTCATCTTTATCAGGCAATTCTCAACGGTGAAGAGCATGTGAAGGATGTTAATTTCATTGCAACCCTTGCAGCTTATGTTCATTGGAAGCTGACAGGCAAAAAGGTTATCGGTGTTGGCGAAGCATCGGGTATGTTCCCCATTGACAGCAACACCAACGACTACGATAAGAAAATGCTCGCTCAGTTTGATGAGAAAATTGCGGATAAAAAATTCCCCTGGAATATCGAAGGAATTCTTCCCGAGGTTCTCGTTGCAGGCGAAGAAGCTGGCGTGCTGACCGAAGAGGGTGCACTTCTTCTTGACCCCACAGGCGAATTCAAGGCAGGTGTTGTGCTCTGTCCTCCCGAAGGCGATGCAGGCACGGGCATGGTTGCAACAAATTCCGTTGCAGTCAGAACGGGTAATGTTTCCGCAGGTACTTCAATCTTCCTTATGGTTGTTCTTGAAAAAGCACTCTCAAAGCTTTATCCCGAAATTGATATGGTAACAACTCCTGCAGGTAAGCCCGTTGCAATGGTTCATTGCAACAACTGCTCGGGTGAAATCGATGCATGGGCAGGACTTTTCACCTCAATGTGTAAGGCTCTCGGCATGGATATCAGCATATATAAAGTTCTCGATAAAATGTTTGAATCCGCTCTTTCGGGCGATAAGGATTGCGGCGGACTTGTTGCATATAACTATCTTTCGGGTGAAGTTATCACAGGTCTTGACAGCGGTAAGCCTATGTTCTTCAGAGGTCCCGACAGCAAGTTCAATCTTGAAAACTTCTCAAGAGTTCAGCTTTGCTCTGCGGCTGCAACTCTCAGCATCGGCATGGAAATTCTTGAAGACGAGGATGTTAAGGTTGACAGAATTCTCGGTCACGGCGGCTACTTCAAGGCTCCCGTTGCAGGTCAGAAGATAATGGGTGCGGCTCTCAATGCTCCCGTATCCGTTATGAAGACTGCAGGTGAGGGCGGCCCCTGGGGTGTTGCAATTCTTGCTGAATATATGGTCAGCAAGGCAGAGGGCGAAACTCTTGATGCATATCTTGAAAACAAGGTCTTTGCAGGTCAGGATTCAACCGAAGTAACTCCCGATGCGGAAGATATCGCAGGCTTCAAGGCATTCCTTGAAAACTATAAGAAGGGACTTTCAGCGGAAAAGGCTGCGGTTGAAGCTTTCTGATTTTGAGAATTACCTGCGTGCTGGAAAAGTACGCAGGTTTTTAATGTTTTATCGGATTGCCAAAAACAATATGATATATAAAACTGAAAGGAAGATAATTATGAAATTAAGAGCACCCTGCGTTCCGCTTATAACAATTGACCCTTATTTTTCCGTATGGTCAAAGGATACCGTGCTGAATTATTCACGCACAGTTCATTGGACGGGTAAGGATAACCATATCATGGGTACTGTTACCGTAGACGGAAAAGAATATACATTTTTCGGCTACAACAGAGATATGCATAAGCTCACTCAGGTTTCGCTTGAAATTGATGCACTCTCAACAACCGCAGTTATGGAGAATGACGAAATAACTATCAAAGCGGAGTTCACATCTCCCGTTATTGCCGATGACCTGAAGCTTCTTACAAGACCTGTTTCATATCTTTCCGTTACATATTCATCAAAAGACGGAAAGCCCCACGATGTTAAAATCAACATCAGGGCGAGCGAGGAGCTTTGTCTTGATAAAACCCACGGACACGATGTCACAACGCAGGAGGTTTCAATCGGCTCTGTCAAGGGTATGAAAATGGGCAATGTTGAGCAGAAGCCTCTCAATAAATGCGGTGATGATGTGAGAATCGATTGGGGATATTTCTATCTCATGTCGGCAGGCAAGGATACCGTGGCAAGCGAGGGCAACGAATGGGGACAGACAACGGTAAATGTCTGCAACCGTGCTGAAGAAAATGAAAAGCTGCTTTATCTTTTTGCTTATGATGATATTGAAAGCATTGAGTATTTCGGTCAGCATCTTAAATCATGGTGGAATAAAGACGGACAGACGATTCTTGAGGCGATTGCCGAAGCTGCCGATGAATATGACGATGTGAAGAAAAAATGCGATGAATTTTCCGCAAAGCTCCGTGAGGATGCCGAAAATGCAGGTGGTGAAAAATATGCCGACCTTCTTTCGCTTGCTTACCGTCAGGTTATCGCGGGTCATAAGCTTGTGCTTGATGAAAACGGAGAAATTCTTTATATTTCAAAGGAATGCTTCTCAAACGGCTGTGCCGCAACGGTTGATGTTTCTTATCCGTCAATTCCGATGTTCCTTATTTATAATCCCGAGCTTGTAAAGGGAATGATGCGCCCCGTTTTCCGCTATGCGAAAAGCGATGCATGGGTGTTTGACTTTGCCCCACATGATGTGGGATGCTATCCTCTTGTCAACGGTCAGGTTTACGGTGCGAATGCACTCAAGTGGCAGATGCCCGTTGAGGAATGCGGAAATATGCTTGTCATGGCGGCTAATGTTGCCGTTGCCGAAGGTAATGCCGATTTTGCAAAGGAGAATATCGGTCTTCTCGAAAAATGGTGCAAATATCTTATCGAATACGGTGCGGACCCCGGTCATCAGCTTTGCACCGATGATTTTGCAGGTCATCTTGCCCATAACTGCAATCTTTCTCTCAAGGCTGTAATGGGTCTGAGAGGCATGGCGATAATTCAGGAAATGCTCGGCGACAAAGAGCAGGCTGAATTCTATCGCAATGAAGCCGAAAAAATGGCGGCAAACTGGATGAATACCGCTCTTAATCCCGACGGCACATCAAATCTTGCATTTGATCAGCCGAATACATATTCAATGAAATATAATATGGTATGGGATAAGGTGTGGGGCACAAATCTTTTCACTCAGGAATTCATGGATGCTGAAATTGCTGACAATATGAAGCATTTCAATAAATACGGAATGCCGCTTGACAGCCGTGCGGATTACACCAAGAGCGACTGGCTTGTGTGGGTGGCTTCAATGGCATCTTCAAAAGCAGTTTTTGAGCAGTTTGTTGCACCTCTCTGGGATGCATATAACGAAAGCGAAAGCCGTGTGCCCATGACTGACTGGTATGACACAAAGAGCGGAAAAACCGTTTCGTTTCAACACAGAACCGTTCAGGGCGGACTGTTTATGAGAATGCTGATGAATAAATAAAAATAACGGGCTGATTCAAAGTGAATCAGCCCGTTGCTTTTATCAATAAATGAAATATGCAATTCCGCTCATGTGTTTTACAATGCCGAGAACCCAATGCTCAAAGAATTTCCAAGCACCTGCGGTGAAACGGCTGATGCCGATTTCTTCGGCGAATTCTGCATCGGCAAAAACAGCATCGTTAACGGTGATAACCTCGGAAGTGAATTCGGATGTGTTATCTTCTCTGACCGTTATAAGTCGGCTGCCTCTTGTGAGTTCGTTGCCGTATGCACTGTAAGAAACGCCTGGTGTATTGACGATTTTGATTCCTTCATATTCGGTAACATAGTCATTGATGTGGTCGTGACCTGCAAAAATACCTGTAACATCGCCGTTTTCAACCATTGCTGAAAAGTGTCCGTGATTATAAATTCCGGGTGATGCAGGTTCGTATATGTGACCCTTGAATGCACTTGTGTTCGGTGTCAGAACAAGATAGTTTTTGCCGTCGTTATAGGTTTCGGTAACATATTTTATGTCAAAAGAAACAGTGGGATAAATCGCTTCATAAACTTCGGGAGTAACCATGTGCTGAAATGCGAGTGAATAAATTTTTTCTCCCGCTTCGGCTTCAAGCTTTGCAGCAGTTTCTTTATACCATTCAATCTGGTCGGGTGTTACGCTGTCATAACCGAGTCTTTTTCCTTCTTCGTCAAGCACATATGTGCCCGTGTCAAACATCCAGAGGTTGAATTTTGTGCTTTTGCCGTCTGATGAAAGAACGGGAAGATTGTGGATTGCACAGCCGTGAAGCTCAGGGTCTGCATCATAAGCAAGGCAGTATTTTCCGCCGTACTTCTGATAATATTCAAGAAGTGTTTCTTTGTCAACGCCCTGCTCATCGTCGTGATTTCCGAAAACAAGAGTGAAATATATTCCGTTTTCAACAAAAGGTCTCACATATTCTTCAACAGCCTGCTCTTTTGTTTCTTCCGATGCAACGGTGTTGTCACCGCCGAGAACAACAAGATCTGGCTTGTATGTTTTCAGCATGTGATTTATGTATGTCATCATTTTTTCTTTTGCGGGAAATCCGTCCTGCCCGTCGCAAAGATGAAGAATTTTAAATTCTCCGTTTTCGTCAAAACGAAGGGATTCTGTTTCAGAAGCATAAGAGGGGATTATCGCCGCTGTGATCATGCATAATGCAAGAATTGCCGAGAGAATTCTTTTTTTCATTGATACTTCTCCTTATTACAGATATATTTTGATTATATCATATGACAGCGGCGGTGTAAACCTGAGAAACGCGGAAAAAACGCACAAAAAATTGAAGGAAAATTTGTATAACAGATTGTTTTGTTTGATATATGGTGATATAATAGCTTCTGCATTATTGCAGACTATCCCGAAAGGAATTATTTATATGCTTGCAGAAAAACAAACCGAGCGAATGCTGCGTAAGCTTGAGCGATTTGAAAAAACTCTCGATCCCATGCTTTTCAGAAAAGTTGCAAAAATCGATGAAGTAAAATTTTATGAAACAACCGACAGACTTTATGAAATCCCCGATGATTCTCTTTGCACTTCCAAAAAGAGCGGAGAAACATGGGGTCAGGAAGAAGCTTTCGGCTGGTTCAAGGCTGAATTCACCGTACCCGATGAGCTTGACGGAAAATCAATTTTTCTCATGCCTCACACAGAAGGCTACGAATCCCTTCTCTGGGTCAACGGAAAGCCCTTCGGCACATTCTGCACAAAGATTGTGTTCACGGGTCACGGCAACCACTATTGCGATATGCTTGTCCTTAAAGCCAAGGCAGGCGAAAAGATTGATATCGCCCTTGAAGTTTATACGGGTCACACCCATCATGGAACCCAGCCCTTCAGCAGTGACAGACTTATCAAGGATTATACCTATAATTTTGACGGACTTGATATCTGCGTCAAGGATGAATTTATTCAGGAATTTTATTTTGATCTGAAGGTTATCAACGAGCTTGTTGAAACACTTCCCGAAACTTCGTTCAGAAAAGGCGACCTTATAAACGCTCTTTATGAGGTTCATAAGAGAATTTATTATTCCCCCGAAGAGATTGATGAAGAAAGCTTCAGAGCAGGAATGAAAGCGGCTCATCCGTTCCTCAAAGAGGTGCTTGCCGTCAGAAACGGACCCGAAGCACCGAAGGTAGGAATCATAGGTCATTCACATCTTGATACCGCATGGCTCTGGAAAGCTACCGAAACAATAAAGAAATGTGCAAGAACATATTCAAATCAGCTTTCTCTTATGGAGCAGTATCCCGAGCATCTTTTTGTTCAGAGTTCTGCCTGCCATTCAAATATGCTTCTTGAGCATTATCCCGAGCTTTTCGAAAGAGTAAAAGAAAAAGTGCTTGAAGGCAGATATGAACCCAACGGTGGCGTGTGGGTTGAATGTGACTGCAATATCACATCGGGTGAATCGATGATAAGACAGTTCCTCTGGGGTCAGAGATTCACAAGAAAGCATTTTAATTACACATCAAATTGCTTCTGGCTTCCCGATACCTTCGGCTACAGCGCTGCAATTCCGCAGATTATGAAGGGCTGCGGTGTTGATTATTTCCTCACAACCAAAATCGACTGGAACGATGTCAACCACTTCCCTTATGATACTTTCAAGTGGGAGGGTATCGACGGCACAAAGGTTTTCACTCATTTCAACACAACCGCAGCATGGCCTTCACCCCGCTGCTTCCACGAAGCAATTACGGGCGATGTGAAAAAATATCATTCAATCAATGAACGCAATGTAACAAGAATGAAGCTTGAAGCCTTCGGCCACGGTGACGGCGGCGGCGGACCGCAGTATGAAATGATTGAAACCGCAAGAAGAATCAAAGACCTCAACGGCTGTGCAAAAGCTGAATATATGAAGGTCGGCGATTTTATGAAGGAGCTTGAAGCTGAAGCAAAAAATCCCAACACCTATTCGGGTGAGCTTTATCTCGAACTCCACAGAGGCACACTCACAAATCAGCATAATATCAAGCATAACAACAGAAAAGCGGAAATCGCACTTCATGACCTTGAATTCTTAACGGTAAGCAATGCCGTCAGATCAGGCGAAGTTGCAAGTGACAAAAAAATTCATCCGCTTTATGAAGATCTTCTTCTCAATCAGTTCCACGATATACTTCCCGGCACATGCATTCCTTCTGCACACAAGCTTTCTCTTGAGCAGACAAACGCTCTGCTGAAAAATGCATATGAGCTTATTGATGAAGCTGTTACAGGCAACGGAAACGGAATCAGCGTAACCAACACTCTTTCTTTTGACAGAAACGATCCAATATTCCTTGAATGTGAAGAAGGATATATTGCAGATGTTGACTGTAAACAGCAGACATACAAAAACCTTGACGGAAAGAATATTCTTATTATCAGCGGCTTGACCGTTCCTGCATTCTCAACCGTCAGAATCAACCTTGTCAAGGGCGATGCTGAGGCAAAAAGCGAAATTACCGTTGAAGGTAACAGCGTTTCAACACCGTTTGCCGATATCCGTTTTGATGAAAAGGGTTATATCGAATCTCTCGTAGACAAGAGAGCAAAAAGAGAGGTCAGAGGCGAGGGCTATCCGCTCAATACTTTCCTTATTGCCGAAGACCTTCCGAGTGCATGGGATAACTGGGATATCGATGCAGACCTTGAGTGTAAGTTTGCTGATGATTCCGTTCTTCTTGAAAGAGAAATCGTTTCTCACGGGGCTGCAGCTCTGATTATCAGAAGCAAATACAGAATTTCAAAGAAATCAACCGTCACCCAGGATGCAATTTATTTTGCCGATACCGCAGAAATCAGATTTGATACGGTTATGGATTGGCAGGATAATCACCGTTTCCTTAAAACAGCATTCGACACATCCGTAAGAAACAGCTTTGCCCGTTTTGAAATTCAATACGGCAATGTCAAGAGACCTACAACAAGAAACGATTCTGTTGAAAAGGCAAAGTTTGAGGTTGTCAACCATAAGTTCACCGATCTTTCGGAAACCCGTTTCGGTGCGGCGATTCTTAATGACAGCAAATACGGCATAAGCGTTGAAGGCGGGAATATGCGTCTTTCACTTCATAAGGGCGGCTTGAGACCCGACTATGAAGGCGACAGGGGAATTCACAAAACCGTTTATTCTTTCCTGCCTCATTCGGGCGATTTCAGCAGTGAAACCGTTGTTAAGCCTGCTTATGAGCTTAACATGCCCGTAATAAAGAGCAAAGGCGACTTTGATGCCGTTTCTCTTGTTGTTCCCAAGGCTGAAAATATCATTGTTGAATCAATCAAGCCCTGCGAAGACAACGAAAAGGCTTTTATTGCCAGACTTTATGAAACCGAAGGATCACAGACTGTCTGCGATGTTGATTTCTTTGACGGAGCAAAGAAGATTGAAATCACAGATATGCTTGAAGAAGTGAAAGCACCTCTTGAAAGCAATGTAATTTCCTTCAGACCTTTTGAAATCAAAACTTTTAAAATTTCATATTAATAAAAAAGAAAACCTGCAGTTTTAGCACTGCAGGTTTTTTCAATTAAATCATTTCAGATTCGATAAGCGAACCGCAATTGTAACGGAATGTTTTAACCTCAAAAGCTCCGAAATCAATCGTGAAAACATCATTTCCTATAATGAAATCTGTTGTTTCGGATTTGTCCGAGGAATTGAAAAGTCGGATTTTTATGCCGTTATCATCCTTGCGGTATCTTGAAAGAAGAATGTTGCGGTTTCTGATTTCTGTTTTTGTTTCCTTCTTTTCGTTAAGCCCCGAAGGAAAGAATGAGAGGGCGATGCAGGGCTGGTTGAATATATCTGCCTGCATATCTATATCGCTTGTATCCGCCGTTATTCTGAATTCAAATTCACGCTCGCCGATATCAATTCTGTCGTGGTATCTGTCATCATCCGCAAGAGGTCTGTCGCCGATGGGATGAGCGGAATAAACGGGAGTTCTCAAAAGAGAAATGCTAAGTGTGCCGCAGTCAACACTGCCGCCGTAAGTGCCTTTATTAAGAACAGCAAAGCTGTCGGAGTTTTCAAAAACACCGCACCACTTCTGATAAACCGCCTCTTTTCCTTTTTTTCTGAGCTTTTCCTTGCCGAAAGCGGTCTGACCGATAAATTCGGGATTTTCAAATGCCGTTTCAAACGAAAGTTTATAAAATCTGCTGCTGTCATTTGAAAGTATTTTGATTTTTATATCAATGCAGTCGCCGTTTTTGGGAATGGAGTATGTAACAACCGCAAATGATTCCGAATATCCGAAAGTTGCCTGAATTTTAAGGCGTACCGCACCGTTTTCAATTACTCTCACATTTGAATGCTTTGCATCGGGATAACCGCCCAATTCATTGGCTTTTTTATCGCAGAGAAGAGTGAATTCACCGCATTTTTCGTTGAAGCCGTCAACAGTCATTCCCCACGGATCTTCATTGTCTTTGAATGCATTTATTTTTGCCGATGAGGCTTTAAGAATATCCTTGCCGTTGACGCAGTATTTATCAATAAGACCTGTTTTTTTGCTGATGAGAACCTGCATTATTCCGTTATCAAAGCTGAAATACTCATCGGTTTCGGTGCATTTTTCGATTTTGCGTTTCGGCAGATTTTCAACATGAAGTCTGCAGTCAAAACGGTTGATGCTCATCGGTTCAAGCTCTGCTCTGAAGCATACCCGTTTTCTCCAGTCAAGGCTGAAGGTGCAGGCTTCTTTTTCGTTCTGAGAGGGGAGAAGATTGCCGCTTTCATCATAAACCGAAACAATCGTTACCTCGTTTTCGTTCCAGTTCTGATCCTGAAGCTGGAATTCAACCTCGATATCCTGCGTGATTTTATACGGATTGGGATTGAAAACAAGAACGGGGATTTCGCCTTCCTTTGCCTTTTTCTGTCCTTCGCAAAGCTTGAAGAATGCTTTCGTTTTATATTTCTCCGTGATTTCGTTTCCGTAGTCAAAAAGACGAAGACAGTCATCCTCTGCCGCTTTTATGCTTGAACCCGGAAGAATATCGTGGAATTCACAGAAAAGCAGAGCTTTTTCGGCTCTTTCAAGCTCTTTTTTATCATATGAAACATTGCTCAAAGCAAGCATTTTTTCACAGACCGCAAGGCTGTTTTCAAGGCGTCTGTGAGCTTGCTTGATTCTTACCATGGAGGTATAGCAGCCAACCATCGTGTAGTTGAGAGATTCGTCAAAAGTTTTAAGGCTTGACTTGTCAATTCTGTCAAAATAGTTTTCGCACCATGAATGGCGAAGTCCGTTTTCGGGATGCTCTTTCATATAATCGGAGATTGTGACAAGGTCTTCTCTTGAAGGACCGCCGCCGTGATTGCCGATTCCCCAAAACATCATGTTGATTCCGTCGCCGTATTCTCTTTCAAGAATGCGTTCGATTTTGCTCATGATTTTTCCCTTGCCAGAGTTATAACCGCAGTTCATTTTATGAGCGAGAATTTCACTTCCGTCAAAGCCTTTCCAGATGAAATCGTGTTCGGCTTCAATCCATGACGGACGCATGAAAACATAGGATTCATAGCCGCATTTTTTCAGAATCTGAACAAGACCTCTTGTGTGACCGAAGGGGTCAAAGTTTATTGCGGTAAGAGGTCTTACGCCGAATTTTTCTTTGAAATAACTGATTCCCGTTTCAATCTGACGGATAAAGCTTTCGCCGCAGGGCATAACGCAGTCGGGCTGAAGATACCAGCCGCCCATGATTTTCCATTTACCCTCTTTAACAAGCTTCTGAATGCGAGCGAAAAGCTCGGGTTCGTTTTCTTCAACCCATTCGTAAAGAACGGATTCATTATGGTTGAAAATAAAGCCGTCGAATTCTTCGCAGAAATCCGCAGCAACTCGGAATGTTGAAATTGCTTCCGCAATGCCCTCAGGTTTTTGCCAGAGCCATACGGGGTCAAGATGTGCGTTGCAGATCATATGTAATTCTTTCATGTTATCACCCGTTAGAATATTAACAAAGTTGATTGACATTGTCAATGCAACATCAATCAACTTTTTATATTTCAATATAGTATTCATCTGAATAAATCATAAGGCAGTTTTCGCTTTTCCATTTTATCTGCATCTTTTCATATTCTTTCCATTTGCCGATATAAACGCGCTGAGGTGTTTTGCTTATGGTGAGAAAAAACAAATTCAATTTACTGCTTTTATGAGCATAAACAATTGTATCTCCGCCCAAAGCACCTTGGTCACTGTCAATGATTTCAATGTAATAGGTTTTATCGGGAGAGTGTATTCTGTCAACAACGGTATTTACACCGAAATTTGCGAATGAAACAACAGCAAGAGAAACAATAAGAATGGGAACGGACAGTATCATAGAAGTTAATACGGATGCAACTTTGGCTTTTGAAGAGTTGCAGGCTTTTTCAGCGATAATCGCAGAACATATAAAGCAAAAGCTCATGCAGATAAGAACAGCAACGGATTTGCTTTTATAAACATAAACCGCAAGATTGACAAGAGAGAATATCGGCAGAAAAGTCAGGATTTTCCGAACATCTTTGTTTTTATAAATCCAAAGATAAACAATGAAAATTAAAGCTGAAACAGCAGATGATAATGCATAGCTTACAAGAGAAACGGAATATCCAAAGCAATACAAAACAAGAGTTGTTGTCGGTAAAAATAAACTGACAACAATCATTATATATGATATAAATAATCTTTTTTTCTTCATATACACTTATTCCTTGCCTAGCAATTTTGCATATATACCCGATAAAACTTTTGCTGCAACGGCAAATGAAACAGTAAGGAAAATTCCGGGAACAAATAAAAATGAAAAAACATTAATAAGACCCGTTTCATAGTGGAAACTGCACCATACGGTTGCACAAACAGTAATAATAACCGAGAGAATGCAGGAACACCAGGAAAAAACCTTTCTGCTCGGATAAAACTTAACAAAATACCAGTTTGTAAGCGAAAGCATAAAAGCCGTTGTGGGAACAACTGCGTTGAATGCCGCCAATCCGTTACCGAAATCAATATAATCCGTGCCGGCTTCAATGTAAACACCAAATGTAATCAGAAGAAAAGAAAACAGGAAAAGAACAGATTGCAGAATTGATGCTTTCCAATCGTTCACTTTTGTGCATTCTTTGATTTCAAAATGTTTCTCTTCCGTGAAATCGGATGTCATGCTGTCAAAAACTTTTTTGCATTCTTCGCAGCTTTCAATATGTTTTTCTACTTCGGTTTTGCTTTCTTCAGAGCAGCAGTTATCAATACAGAGGGGGATAAGGTCTTTAACAATATTGCAATTCATATCAGTTACCTCATTTTTTCGGAAAGTTTTTGTTTTGCACGGTAAAATGTGACTCTTGCCCAGCTTTCGCTTTTTCCGAAAAGCTTGCTTATATCGGTAAGTGAGAGCTGACCGAAAACGGAAAGCATAAAAACTTCTTTATACGGTTCTTCAAGCTCGTGAAGACAAGCAAAGGCTTTCACGGTCAGTTCCTTTCTTTCAAACAAACTTTCAAGGTCAAGCTCATCACATGCCTCTTCTGTGTCAAGAAACGAATTATGCTTTTTGCTTTCGTTATACCATGCATAATAGGCGTTCTTCGCAATCTGACACAGCCAGACCGGAGTTTTTGTCTTATCTCTCAGACTGTTGAAATTCATGTAAGCCCTGAGAAAGGTTTCCTGCGTGAGCTCTTCCGCAAGAGAAGCATTTTTGCACAGCTTGAAAAGATATTTGTATATGAAATCCGAGTTTTCGGCATAAAGCTTTTCAAATTCCGTCACATTTTCACCGCCTTTCATTAATTAGATTTAAAAAAGACAAAATCGTTACAAAAAATTGCAACGATTTTTATTCTGTCTGATATGCGCCCCTTGCGTAGAGAATCCATTTTGATCGGTCAAGGGGATTTACTCCTCTTCGGGGGTTGATATGTTCAAGTCCGTCACGGCATTCTCTGTAGCCGTAAAAAGATTGATTGAGCACCGCTTTGCCCGATGAAATAACCGCAAGCTTTGTCGGAAAGTCCATTGAGGTTGCAACGGGAACAATCGCTTCAAGCGTAACGGTCTGAGAATGGGTGAGGGGGGTGTCATATTCTCCGCCCATTTTCACTATTTCGGAAAGAAGCTTGCCCGAAAGCTCTGCAGGTGCGGTGATTCTGATTTTTAAAAGCGGTTCAAGTATTGTTGAACCTATGTCACGCAAACCGTTCATGAATGCCATCGGCGTGCATACAAAGAAGTCCAGGGGATGCGTGTGGATCGAATGATGCTCCCCGCCGATCAGTGTACAGCGGAAGTCCGTGACCTCCCATCCGTACAGCCCCTGCTTCAGACAGTCATT
>JAZOVN010000234.1:0-3019 GCA_045658725.1 Acutalibacteraceae bacterium | reverse complement strand
GATTTCTGTTATAATAATGTACCTGAAAAAATAATAGTCATCATCAGAACCAAATTTATAAAGTGGAAAATTCTGAATAAAATGAGAATTTATAAGTATGAAAACGGTATTTACAAAGAAAAATTTTTATCTGAAAATAATGAAGATAATACAATGATTGTAAATATAATATTCAAATAAATCAAAAACCGTGCCCGAAATAATTCGGACACGGTTTTTTGATATTAGTGATGGAAAAGTCTCATGCCTGTGAAGCACATAACCATTCCGTGCTTATCGCAAGCTGGGATAACATTGTCATCACGGATTGAGCCGCCGGGCTCTGCGATGTATGAAACACCGCTCTTTGCAGCTCTTTCGATGTTGTCGCCGAAGGGGAAGAAAGCATCGCTGCCGAGTGCAACGCCCTTGATTGTTGCAAGGTATGCCTTCTGCTCTGCCTTTGTGAAGGGTTCGGGCTTCTCTGAGAAGAGAGTCTGCCAAACGCCGTCAGCAAGAACATCTTCGTATTCATCTGAAATGTAAACATCAATTGTGTTGTCTCTGTCAGGTCTGCCTACAGTATCAAGGAAGGGGAGGTTAAGAACCTTTTCATGCTGTCTGAGATGCCAGATATCAGCCTTGTTACCTGCAAGTCTTGTGCAGTGAATTCTTGACTGCTGACCTGCACCAACGCCGATTGCCTGACCGTCAACTGCATAGCAAACTGAGTTTGACTGAGTGTATTTGAGAGTGATAAGAGAAATTATAAGGTCACGCTTTGCACTGTCGGGGAATTCTTTGTTTGCAGTAACAATATTCTCAAGAAGAGCATTGTTGATTTCAAAATTGTTTCTGCCCTGCTCAAAAGTAATGCCGTATACCTGCTTTACTTCCTGCGGAGCGGGAACATAGTTGGGGTCAACCTTAACGATGTTGTAGTTGCCGTTTCTCTTGCTCTTGAGAATTTCAAGTGCTTCGGGCTCATAACCGGGAGCGATAACACCGTCTGAAACTTCTCTTTTGATAAGCTTTGCTGTTGTAACATCACAAACATCGGAAAGAGCAATCCAGTCACCGAATGAGCTCATTCTGTCGGTGCCTCTTGCTCTTGCGTATGCTGTTGCAAGAGGTGACTCATCAAGACCTTCAATATCGTCAACAAAGCAAGCTTTTTTGAGTGTGTCGCTCATTTTGATACCGACTGCAGCGGATGTGGGGCTGACATGCTTGAATGATGTTGCAGCAGGCATTCCGAGAGCTTCTTTAAGCTCCTTAACAAGCTGCCAGCTGTTGAAAGCATCAAGGAAGTTGATGTAACCGGGTCTGCCGCTGAGGATTTCGATGGGGAGTTCGCTGTTATCAGCCATATAAATCTTGGCAGGCTTCTGATTGGGGTTACAGCCGTATTTAAGTTCAAACTCTTTCATTTTTTGTTCTCCTTATTTATTCTTGTTGATCATTCTGCTGTCATATTTACCGCTTTCAAGGTCAATATAACGAACATAGAGAGAAATCTTATTCTGTTCGTTGAGATTATTCCAGATGATATTTGTGAATTCATCGATATCATCGGGAATTGCAACTCTTTCGGGTTCGCCTGTGAATGTGGGGATGGGATTACCGTCATGGTTATAGGTGTGGATGAAATGACCGAGACCTGCAAGGGGTGCGTATGAGAATGTGTATCTGTTGCAAGCTGTGCCTTTTTCGTCAGCACTCTTGAGAATGCTCATTTTATAGGTGAAATCAGCACCGTCAAATGTCATCATACCGCTGATTCTGGGAGTCCAGTTGGGTGAATCAGGCTCAAATGCTCTTGTTTCAAGAGCCTGCTCAAATGTCTTTCCGTCTTTTATAAAATCGTAAACGGTATCAGTCTGGTCACCGTTTGTAACGATAAGATTATTGTTTATCTGTCTTACGGGAGCATAGATGATAAGTGAGGGGTCTTCAACCTTTGAAGCATCAAAGGGATGGATGATGATTTCGTCGCCCTGCTCAATGAAAACTCTGTTTCTGCTGTTTTCACTTCTGCCCATAATGAAATATGCAGTAACCGCTTTTTTGCCGTCTGCACTTTTGCCGATAACAATGCCTCTTCCGACATAAGTGTTATCTTTGATAAGCTCGCCGATGTTGTTGATTTCGTAAATACCCATAATTTCTCTCATCCTTTCAAAAAAATAAGGGCAGTCATATCGTGAGGATAAGACTGCCCAGACGGTCGGCTTTTAATCAGATTTTTTGTTCCTTTGCAGTGCTCTGCTTTATTCCGTCAGTCTCAAAAAATCTTTAAATCTACAATTGAATTTTAACACAACATATTGTGTTTGTCAATAAAAATCATATTCTGATTTTCGGCTTTTTCCATTTGCCGCTGCAAACGAATATAATGCCTACTATAATTGATGCAAATGATGCAAGTCCCGTTGCAAGACCGATACCGTTGAAGCCGAGCTCTGTAAACTGAACAACAAGATAAGCGAACGGAACTCTTACGAGGATTGAACTGAAGCAGGCATTGAAAAGTGCAAAATTAGTGTAGCCTGCACCGATTGCAAGTCCGTTCATACAGAAAACAAACGGAACAAAAATATAGTCAAGTGCAATGAATCTCATATATTCAGATCCGACGCTTATAACCTCAGGATTGGTATCAAAGAGTGAAATGATAGGCTGAGGGAATAATTCAACAATTGCAAATACGAATACGGATATTGCAAAAGCTATTCCCATACCCGTCATCATTGTTTTCTTGGCTCTGCCGTATTCACCTGCACCTATGTTCTGTCCTGCCATTGATGAAACAGCACTGCTCATTGCAAGAGCAGGGAGAATGGCGAATGAATTGACTTTGCCTCCGATACCCTGACAGGCGGAAGCGATATCTGCATTCGGAAGTGAGTTGACAAGTGCGGTAAGAGTCAGAAATGAAAAAGAAACTACAACCTGCTGAACGGAAGAGGGCAGACCGATTTTGAGAAGCATTTTGAGCTTTCCTTTATCAATGATGAAATCTGACTTTTTGTATCCTGTG
>JAZOVN010000233.1:0-7584 GCA_045658725.1 Acutalibacteraceae bacterium | reverse complement strand
CGGTTGAAATCCAACCGCTCGGCGTTGAACAGATGAATGCCGCAATTGAATATAATTCGCTTTCGGAAAGAATGACGGCTGTCAATGCCGACCTCAAAGAGCTTAAAGGCGTTGTGCCATTCGGCTGTTTTGATGTGGTGACGATGAATCCGCCGTATAAAGCAAGCGGTGCGGGAATTGAAAGCAGAAGCAGTGCCGATAAAATTGCAAGGCATGAAACGATGTGTTCGTTTTCCGATATCTGTGAGGCGGCAAAAAAGCTTCTCAATTTTGGCGGAAGACTCTGCATGTGCATCCGCCCCGAAAGGCTCTGCGAGCTTTTCTTTGAAATGAAATCGGCAGGCATTGAGCCGAAAAGGCTCAGACTTGTTTCAAAATGCCCCGGAAAAGCACCGTGGCTTGCTCTTGTTGAGGGCAGGAGAGGCGGAAAGAGCGGAATGACCGTTGAACCCGAGCTTTTTGTTCACGGGGATGACGGCGGATATTCCGATGAAATGAAAAAAATCTACGGCGATTATCTTTTGGAAAACAGAGGTGAAAATTCTTGAGCGGAACTCTTTTTGTTGTAGGCACTCCGATAGGAAATCTCGGGGATATTTCTCCGAGAGCACTGGAAACTCTCGGCAACTGCGATTTTATTGCGGCAGAGGATACGAGGGTAACGCTCAAGCTTCTCAACCGTTTTGAAATTAAAAAGCCCATGGTCAGCTATTTTGAGCATAACCGATTTGAGAGAGGTCCCGTTATTGCGGAAAGAATTCTTTCGGGCGAAAGCTGTGCTCTTGTTACGGATGCAGGAATGCCTGCGATATCAGACCCGGGCGAAGACCTTGTGAAGCTCTGCATTGAAAAGGGGATTAAGGTTGAATCCGTTCCGGGTCCGTGTGCTTTTGCAACGGCTCTTGCCGTTTCGGGAATGCCGTCAAAGCGTTTTACTTTTGAGGGTTTTCTTCCGATGGAAAAGGGTGAAAGAAAAGAGCATATTGCATCGCTTGTCGGTGAACAGAGAACGATGATATTCTATGAAGCTCCTCACAAGCTTATGCAGACTCTGAAAGACCTTTTTAACGCACTCGGCGACAGAGAAATTGCGATAGTGCGTGAACTGACGAAAATTCATGAGCAGGTGATAAAAACAACCTTTACCGCCGCTTTGGAAAAATATTCCGAAGAAGCAATAAAGGGCGAAATCGTACTTATCGTCAGAGGTGCGGAAAAGCCTGAAAAAATTCAGATGACGCTTGAACAGGCGGCTGAATACGCAAGGGAGCTTGTTGCAAAGGGCGAGGGAAAATCCGATGCGGCAAAAATTGCGGCAAAGGAAAGCGGACTCAAAAAAGGCGATATCTATAAAATGCTGGTATAGGAGATAAATTATGATTGCATATTTTCTTGAAAGACCTTATCTTATAGCGATTCTGGTTGCTCTTGTTATTCTCACGATTTTTGTGTGCATAAAGGCAGGGCAGGCGAGTGCGAGAAGGGGCAAAGCAAATGAGGCGGTAATCAAAAAGCTCAGAGAAGAAAACGAGCTTCGCAATGAATTTTCGCTTCTTACGGATGCAAAAATCAAAAATGCGGATTCTTCCCGTCTTTTCAAGGGCGTTGCTCTCAATCTGCAAAAGAAGATTTCCGATGCATCGGATATGGAGGCTGAATTCGATGCTCTGTGTGAAGAAGGCAAAATGATTTATGCACTTTCTTTTGTTGTTGAAGACGGAAGCGAAAAGCTCAGCGAATTTTTCAGAATTAACGGAAAACCCGTTACCGTTTATGCACTTTCTGCGGTGAAAAAATTTTTTGACGGCAGAATATGTGAGATTTTTGAGAGCGAATACAACTCGTTTGACCCCGACAACGAAGAAGCTTCGGTTATTCCCGAAGAAATTGAAAAGCTTGACGGAGAGTTTGCTTCTCTTATCGGTGCGGATGAAATCTGCACCGCAGGCGGAAAGTTTATTGCAGAAAACGGCAAAAAATTCATGTAAAATAAAAAAGATAAGCGGATTGCATCGGAATTAACCTTTGCAATCCGCTTTTTGCTTTTTAAAATTCAGAGGGTACAAAATTATAGGATGAACCGGGTGCATCGCCGACAACGAGAGCATCTTCATAGTCGATGAAGGTTATGCCGTTTGCATTTTCTTTCCAGCCGAGACGCATGTTCAGTTCATTCTGTTCTTCCCATACTGGACCGTTTTCATCCCACTCAGAGCCACCGCCAACAAGATCAAGATAAAGGGTTCGGTTTTCTTCGTGCCATGTGCCGTCATACCAGCCTATGTATTCACCTTCGTAGATACCGTAGGCGAATGATGCTGAGCCGTCATCGTTGATATAGATTCTTTCGATTATGGTGTATCCGGTGTCATCATAAATATATTCCCAACCTCCGATAAGAGCATCGGTATTTGAGACGGGCTGAGTTTCAGGTGCGGAGCTTTCGGCTTCGGGAACATCAGTTTTTTCTTCAAAAACGGTGTCGGCTCTTGTGATGATTATATCGCCCATTGCGGTAACGGCTTCTGTTTCAGGGGAAGCGGTTATGATTTCTGTTTCGGGTTGAGTGGTGATTTCAGCATCATTTTTGCTGTTACAGCCTGCAAAAGCAAGCATCATTGTTGCTGCAAGGCAGAATACAAATAACTTTTTCATATCAATTCTCCTATATAACTTATTTCTTTTTTATTCTTGCCCAGTATTCTTTTGCCGCCTGCTCGTTTTTATTGTCGCCGAATTCATAATATTTCTTATGCTTCAGAGCGTCGGGCAGGTATTGCTGATCAACCCAGTGACCGGGATAATCGTGAGCATATTTATAAAACTGACCCTTGTTGGGGTTATCCTCGCCGTCGTAGTGCATATTCTGAAGCTGACGGGGTACGGGACCCGTTCTGCCTGCGGCAACATCTGCCATTGCCGCATTTATCGCACCGTAGGCGGTGTTTGATTTGGGGCTTGTTGCAACGAGCACAACCGCATCTGCAAGGGGTATTCTCGCTTCGGGAAGACCGAGCATCTGTGCCGCATCAATTGCAGATTTGACAATCGGAATTATCTGCGGATAAGCAAGACCCACATCCTCGCAGGCACAGACCATGAGCCTTCTGCAGGCGGAAGGCAGGTCTCCTGCCTCAAGAAGCCTTGCAAGATAATGAACAGCTGCATCGGGGTCTGAACCTCGCATTGATTTCTGAAATGCGGAAATTATGTCATAATGCTCGTCGCCGTCTTTATCGTATCTCATCGCACTTTTCTGCGTGAGGGATTTTGCATTTTCAAGAGTTATAAGTTTTTTGCCGTCTGCCGAGTTTGCCGAAAGAACACAAAGTTCAACGCTGTTGATTGCTTTTCTTACATCGCCTGCACTTGCGGTTGCGATATGGGAATAAACACCGTCATCAACAATATATTCTTCGCTTCTGTCCTCTGCCATGAAATCAAACGCTCTTCTGACCGCTTTTTCGGCTTCGGATGGGGTTACGCTTTTGAATTCAAACACGGTTGATCGGCTGAGGATTGCGCTGTAAACATAAAAATAAGGATTTTCCGTTGTTGAAGCAATGAGGGTTATTGCTCCGTTTTCGATATATTCAAGAAGGGTCTGCTGCTGCTTTTTATTGAAATACTGAATTTCGTCAAGATAGAGCAGAATTCCGTTTGGTGCAAGAAAAGTATCGAGTTTTGCCACAACCTCTTTGATATCAGCCGTTCCTGCCGTTGTGCCGTTAAGCTTGACAAGGTGGCGGTCAGTTGTTTTTGCAATGATGCTTGCAAGCGTTGTTTTACCGACACCCGGAGGGCCGTAAAAAACCATGTTGGGCAGCTCGCCCGATTCGATTATGTTGCGCAACGGTTTGCCTTCACCCAGAAGATGAGGCTGACCGATAATATCTTCAATTTTCTTCGGACGGAGTCTGTCCGCAAGCGGTGCCGACATAAAATCACCTTTTTGATAACATATTTAATTTATTATAACAGATAAAAAGCAATTAAGCAACATAAAAAGGACTGTTCTTGCGAACAGTCCTTTAGTTTGTTTTATCCTACCTTGCCTTTGCCCGGTTTTGTTACCTTAGGGGGAGGGGCAAGCTTTGCTCTTTTGCTGTTGGGGTTGCGTTCAACAAGCGGCTCTGCACCTTCGTTGACGCTTGCCGCAGTTATGCAGACTCTTTCAACCGTTGTGTCTGACGGAACATCATACATAACAGGCATGAGCACTCCTTCGATAATGGAGCGGAGTCCTCGCGCACCCGTTTTCTTTTCGAGTGCCTTATCCGCAACCGCTTCAAGTGCGGTATCATCAAATTCAAGCTCAACTCCGTCGAGTCTGAAAAGCTCTTTATACTGCTTCACGATTGCGTTTTTGGGAGTTGTAAGGATTTTGATGAGTGCATCCTTATCAAGCTCTCTGAGGGTTGTTATAACGGGCAGTCTGCCGACAAGCTCGGGGATGATGCCGAATTTGACAAGATCCTGCTGAATAACCTTTTCAAAAAGGTTTTCTTTTGCGGTTTCTGCCTTGCTTTTTACCTGTGCTCCGAATCCGAGTGCTGAACCTTCGGAACGCTTTTCGATTATTTTTTCAATGCCGTCAAACGCACCGCCGCAGATGAAGAGGATATTTGATGTGTCAATCTGAATGAACTCTTGCTGGGGATGCTTTCTGCCGCCCTGGGGAGGAACATTAGCAACAGTACCTTCAATTATCTTGAGAAGTGCCTGCTGAACACCTTCACCGCTGACATCTCTTGTTATTGACGGATTTTCGCTCTTTCGGGCGATTTTATCAATCTCGTCAACATAGATAATTCCTCTTTCGGCTCTTTCGATATCGAAATCAGCCGCCTGAATGATTCTCAGAAGGATATTTTCAACATCTTCGCCGACATAGCCTGCCTCTGTGAGAGTTGTTGCATCGGCAATGGCGAAGGGAACATCAAGTATCTTTGCAAGAGTCTGAGCAAGCATGGTCTTGCCGACACCTGTGGGTCCGAGAAGAAGAATGTTGCTCTTCTGGATTTCAACATCTGTTGCACCCTTGCTTGCGATACGCTTATAGTGGTTATAAACGGCAACGCTGAGAGCGATTTTTGCACTGTCCTGCCCGATAACATATTCATCAAGCATAGCCTTGATTTCATGGGGCTTGGGAAGTGAACCCGAATCAAAATCATTGTGGTGATTATGAGGCTCAGATTCGATTATCGAACAGCAAAGGTCAATGCACTCATTACATATATATACATTGGGTCCTGCGATAAGCTTATCAACCTGGTCCTGCGTTTTGTAGCAGAACGAGCAGGAAACCCTCTTTTCGTCATCTCTGGGCATTGTTAATCTCCCTTTTTTATAATTGACTGTTCAGAGAAATGATGACGGATGTCGTTTTTTTCGCATGAAGGTGTATCTGTGTATACATCGATTGCGAAAAAACGACAAATAAACATTTACAATATTGCGGGCGATTTGCGAATCGCCGCTACGAAGGAAAGTTTATGTTCCGTCGCATTTATCGGCAGTCACACATTATCTCTTGGAAATAACCTTATCAACAAGACCGTATTCCATAGCTTCCTGAGCTGTGAGATAGTTGTCTCTTTCGGTGTCTCTTGCAATCTCTTCGATTGAGCGGCCTGTGTTTTCTGCAAGAATTCTGTTGAGTCTTTCTCTGGTCTTGAGAATGTGGTCTGCAACAATCTTGATTTCAGTTGCCTGACCTCTTGCACCGCCGAGAGGCTGATGAATCATGATTTCGCTGTTGGGAAGAGCAAATCTCTTGCCCTTTGTGCCTGATGAAAGCAGGAATGCACCCATCGAAGCCGCCATACCCATGCAGATTGTTGAAACATCGCACTTGATGTACTGCATTGTGTCATAGATAGCCATGCCTGCGGTAACCGAGCCGCCGGGGCTGTTGATATAAAGGCTGATATCCTTATCGGGATCCTGACCTTCAAGATAGAGGAGCTGAGCAACAACAATGCTTGCGGTTGCGTCGTTAACCTCATCGGAGAGAACGATAATTCTGTCGTTCAGAAGGCGTGAAAAAATATCGTATGAACGCTCGCCTCTGTTGGTCTGTTCAACAACATAAGGTACTAATGCCATTTGAAATCAATCCTTTCTCCGCAATAGAAATTGAATTATTAATGAATAAACCGGCATTGAGCCGGCTTATTCTTTATGCTCATATTTAAGTATAGTTAGAATTACGGCTGATTATTCAGCAGCTTCTTCCTTCTTTTCTGCAGCCTTTTTGGTTGTTTTCTTTGCTGCGGGCTTCTTTGCGGGCTTTTCTTCAGCCTCGCCTTCTTCCTTCTTTTCAGCAGCCTTCTTTGTTGCCTTCTTTGCTGCAGGCTTCTTTGCCTTTGCTGAATCGATTACAAGCTTGATTGCCTGCTGTCTTGCGATTTCAGCAGCAACTGTTGCTTCGGGAACGAGTTCCTTGATCTTTTCAACATCGAGGTTATACATTTCAGCCATCTTTGAATATTCTTCAGCGATTGCTTCGTCTGATGCCTTGATTTCTTCAAGCTCAGTGATCTTTTCGATTGCAAGCTCAATCTTGACATCTGCAACTGCACGCTCTCTCATCTGGCTTTCGAAGATTGCCTTATCCATACCCATATACATAAGGTATGTGTCAAGGTCGATACCCTGCTGACCGATTCTCTGTGCGAATGAATCAACATTTTCCTTTGCCTTGTTGTCATACATGCATTCGGGGATTTCGCCCTCAACATTTTCAACAAGAGCTTCGATAACTGCATCTTCAAATGCGTTCTGTGCGCTTTCCTGCTTTCTCTTGAGCATGTCATCTTCGATGCCCTTCTTGAGTTCAGCAACTGTTTCGTATTCGCCCATATCCTTTGCGAATTCGTCATCAAGCTCGGGGAGCTCCTTAACCTTGATTTCATGAAGCTTGATCTTGAAAACTGCATCCTTTGAAGCAAGCTCGGGAGCATACTCTGCAGGGAAGGTTACGTTAACATCAAATTCTTCGCCGATTGAGTGACCGATGATCTGATCTTCAAAACCGGGGATGAATGAACCTGAACCGATTGTGAGTTCATATTTTTCTGCTTTGCCGCCGTCAAATGCAACGCCGTCAACAAAGCCTTCGAAGTCGATAACTGTGATGTCGCCGCTCTTTACAGCTCTGTCATCAACATTAACGATTCTTGCACCTCTGTCAAGCATGTGCTCGATTTCGTGGTCGATTTCTTCCTTTGTAACCTTAGCCTCTGCCTTTTCAGCGGTGAGACCCTTGTAAGCCTTGAGAGTGATTTCGGGCTTAACGGTTACATTGAAGGTCATAACAACGCCTTCTTCTTTGCTCATGGTCTTAACATCGAAATCCTTGGGTGAATCAACGGGAACGATGCCTGCTTCTTCGTATGCAGCCTGAACTGCTTCGGGGAATACGATATCAAGAGCGTCTTCAAAGAAAACTTCCTGACCGTAGAGCTTCTCAATCATCATGAGGGGAGCCTTACCCTTACGGAAGCCGGGAATCTGGATTGACTTTCTCTGCTTGAGATAAGCCTGCTGGATTGCAGCTCTGAAATCTTCTGCTGCAAT
>JAZOVN010000232.1:0-5663 GCA_045658725.1 Acutalibacteraceae bacterium | reverse complement strand
GACCGTTGTGGATAGCGTGTGCGCCTGCAAGGCCGCCGCTTTCAAAGCCGATACCGCTGAGAAGGGTGTTTGCTTCGATAACTTTTTCAACAGCCTCTGTGCAAGCGCCTGCTTCAAGAGCAATCTTTGCCTTTACACCTTCATCCATAAGGGTATCAAAGCAGAGCTTTGCAAGTGCCATAGCGGCACAGGTAACCTTACCGCCTGCGCAGGTGCCTGCATCCTTTGCCATAACTGCTCTTGCTTCAAAATAGGTTGCAAGTGCATCGCCCATACCCGAAACGGTAAGTCTTGCGGGAGAAGCGGCAATGATATCGGTATCCATAAGAACCATGTTGGGGTTTGCGGGAAGGAAAAGATACTCTTCAAAAACGCCGTCATCGGTATAAATAACGGAAAGTGCACTGCAGGGAGCATCGGTTGATGCGATTGTGGGGCAGATAAGAACGGGAGTTTTGCAGTAATAAGCAACTGCCTTTGAAGTGTCAAGAATCTTACCGCCGCCGATACCGATAACAAGGTCGCAGCCCTTTTCTTCCATAATCTTTATGAGTCTGTTAACCTCATTCTTTGAGCATTCGCCGTTGAAATAATCAAAAACAAGTTCAAAATCCTGACCTGCAAAGCTGCTTTCAACGGTTGCACCGATTCTCTTATAGCCTGAAGCGGTGATAAGAACAAGAGCCTTTTTGCCGTAACCCTTTGCATAGTCATAAAGTTTTTTCATTTCGCCTGCACCCTGAACATATTTGCCGGGGCTGATAAGAATTTTTGCCATAGATATTTTCTCCTTAATGTTTTTTATTTTATTTGATTTTACTATAACCGTTTGTTTGTGTCAACAAAAATCATTCCTGCGGAACACTTCTTCCGCATATTCCGCAATGATATCCTTTGACCGTGCGGCAGCTTCGGGGTCTTTATCCTGCGCATGACCCGAATTTTCATAGATGAGCAGATCGTTTTTAACTCCCGCTTCATTGAGCAAGCCGATAAAACGGACTATATGCTCAAAGGGAACAAGTTCATCCTGCCTTCCGTGAAAAACAGCCGTGGGAACGCAGTTTTGCGTAACATAATTTTTCGGTGAAATCCTTTCGAGTGCAGTCTGTGCAGGCTCTTTGAGAAGGCTTTCTCTGTTGACCTGCAATCCGCAGCATTTTGACAGAACGCCGTATTTCCATTCTTCAAATTCATCCGCTATTCCCATAAGGAAATCGGGTGCCGCACAGTCAACACCGGGGCAGTAGGCACAGACAGCGGCAGGCATTATTGACGCTTCGTCTTTTCGGGTATAGGCATACATGAGCGAAAGATGACCGCCTGCAGAGCCGCCCGAAAGAATTGCTTTTTCGGCATTGATGCCGTATTTTTTGCATTTTTCTTTTATGGCGGAAATTGCCGAGGTTATGTCATCAAGCTCGTCGGAAATACTGACATTTCCATCAACATAGCGGTAGTTCATCGTTGCCGAAACATAGCCGAGATTGCAGAAATGACGGCAATCGGGATGATGCACCTCTTTGTCGCCTCCGACCCAGCCTCCGCCGTGAATATAAAGAATTATTCCCGAATCGGATTTCAGCTTTTCGGGGATAAAAATATCAAGCTTTTGTCTTTCATGATTTCCGTAAGCAGCATTATTGATAATCAGAGCTGTGTTATTCATAATCATTCCTCTGCAAAAACCTTTTTTATTGCTTCAAGATAGCCGTAGCCGTAAAGATCATCGGGCTGAAGATAGCTTGTTTCAGTCCATTCGTTCCAGCTGTTGACGGTGATGAAGGGTGATTTCATTTTTCCGTTTTCAATTGAAGTATCCGCAAAATCCTTTATTTTTCTGCAGGCGATTTCAAAATTTTCGGGAGTGTTGTTATAAATCACTCCGGGCACAAAATTATTGAATCTCACATTATTATCCCAGCCGACGGAAATGTTGGGATAAAACGGAACACCGAGCTTTTCATCCTCTGCGGTTATTGCCTTTATATAGCTTTCAGTCACATCGTTGAAATCGCCGTCAAGGTCGGCAGAGCAGCCCCAGTTATAGCTTGTTACCGAATCAACGCCGAGGAAACGGTACATTTCGGCGGAATTCACACCCTTGTTGATATCGCTGTCATCGAGCCAGTTGAAAACACGGTTACGCCAATGAACAACCTGAAAATGAAGTCCCGAAAAGCCTGCTTCAACCGTTTTTCTGCGGAATTCTTTAAGCCCTTTTCTGCACTCCTCGCTTGTGCCGAAGGTGCGGATAAAATTATCGATATCAAAAATCATATAAACGGGACAGCCGTCAATCATATAATAATTTTTTCGTCTGAAATATTTTTCAATCGTTCTGTCACAGATGTCTGAAAAAATCTCAGGAGTAACAACACCGCTCCAGATTACGGTTGAGAGGTCATTATCGGAATTGCGTTTATCCCAGAGATGCGTTGCATCGTGGTTTGCCCACATGAGGCAGAATTTCATTTTTTCGTTGTTTTCCGCTTTCAGGAAGCCGTCATTAAGGCAGTTTTCGAGAAACGGACGGTTATCATACCAATACCAGTCATAGATAAACACATTAACTCCGTGCGACACGGCGGCATCAATCTGCATTTCCATAACCTCGCTGTCGGCTTCGTTGACATAGCCCCAGAGCGGAATTCTCGGCCATCTGCATCCCTTATAGCCTCTGTCTGTCATAGCCTTAACTGTCTGCCATTCTCCGTTGCCCTCGGGCCAGAAAATGCGTGTACGCGGCTCATCTCCCGTATAAGACGGCCACACAAATGCGGCAATATCATAATTTTTCATAAAAGCACCTCACATCGCTTTATTCCATATACAGAATAACACATATCAAATCTTTCTTCAATAATAAAATCTTCTCTTGATTTACCCAAAAAAAACATATATAATATCGTCAGGTTGGTGATAATTAATGAATACTTATTTTAACGAGATAACTTCAAAACCCGTAAATACTGACGGCGGCAAAATTTTATATAAAATCCCTGCAGGTGCAATGTGCGGCAACGGTGACCTCGGAATTGTGTTTGACAACGACGAAAAGGATATTATCATTCATGTTTCAAAATGCGATTTCTGGAAATTTACTCCCGGTGCACACAAAGACGGCGGCATTAAAACCGTCGGCAGCCTGCGTATTGCGGATGCAGATCTGAATAATTACAACATAAAGCAATATTTTGATAAAGGTCTGCTTGAATGTAAATTCGGCAAGGTTGAGGCTGAATTTTTTGTTGCTCCCGAAAACCTTATTTATTTTGAAATCAAGGTGCCAGAAGCAGACGAAATCCCCTCTGTATCGGCTGAAATGCCCGACACCTGCGGCTCCGTCAATTCGGAATCGGAAACCGACGGAGTAAAATGCCTTGTGCGTAAATTCAGCGGCAAGGATGTTAACAGAGAAACAGGTGTTGCCCTCTGCCTGCGTAAAACCGAAGAAAATATCGCAGACGGCTTCAGAACCGCCCGTTTCTGCGTTTCGGTTGTAACAAATTTTGACGAGGATAATTATTCCGCAAAAGCAATTGACATGGCGTTAAATTGCAACTATGACCGTGACAAGGCAAAAACGCACGAAAAATGGCAGAAATTCTTCTCCGCTTCAAAGGTTACTCTCGAAGACAAAGAGATTGAAAAATTCTATAATTCAAGCCTTTATCACCTTGCAGGCTGCATGGGTAACAAGGAATTCCCTCCCGGACTTTTCGGCAACTTCATAACCGATGACTTCTTCCCCTGGGCAGGAGATTATCACATGAATTATAACTATGAAGCTCCCTATTACTGCATTTTTGCTTCCAATCATCCCGAACTTTTTGACGGATACATGGCACCCGTCAACGATATGCGTGAAGAAGCAAAGAGAATGGCAAAGCTTTTCGGCTGCAAGGGTTATGCATTCCCCGTCAGCTTCGGTCCGAAGGCACTTGATGTTTACAGCATGAAGGAATGCAAGGAGCACGGAATTCTTTTCCTCGGTCAGAAAAGCAACGCCGCCTATGCCTGCGTTATCCCCATAATGCATTGGTATTCAACCTATGACAAGGATTACGCACTCGAAAACTACTATGATTTCATCCTCAACACCGCTAAATTCTGGGAAGACTATCTCGTCAAGAAAAACGGCAGATATATTTTAGTCAAGGATGCGGCACATGAAATCCCCTATTACAGAGGCGAAAAATTCAGAAAGCTGACCCATATCGGACAGCTTAACACCGTTAACGCAATCAATTCGCTCGGTCTTGTCAAAATGCTCTTCAAGGCTGTTTATGACATGGCGAAGGAGCTCGGTCTCAACAAAGAGAAATATGCTCTCTGGGAAGATATCAACAAGAATCTCGCCGATTTCCCGACCTTCATCATGAAGGGCAAGAAATGCTTCCGCTATTCAACCTTCGGCATACGCTGGAGAGACGACAACACCGTCGGTCTTCAGCATATCTATCCTGCATCGCAGATCGGCTTCTCTTCGGGCGAAAAACTGCTTAAAATTGCAAGAAATTCTTATTTCATCAATGACAGACGCCTTGATGACAACGGCTCGAATTCATATCTTCCCGCAGGTGCAAGAATCGGTGTTGATCCCGATTTCGTGATTGAAGGAATAAGAATGAATATCAGGGAATTCGCACTTCCCAACAAGCTTTTCCGCCATCACGGCGGCGGTATAGAGCATCTTACCATGGTGCCCGCAACCGTCAATGAAATGCTCATGCAGAGCTATGAGAGAATTATAAGACTCTTCCCCTGCTGGAACAAAAAGATGAACGCATCTTTTGAAAATCTGCGTGCAGACGGTGCCTTCCTCGTTTCCGCTTCACTCGAAAACGGAAATGTCACTTCACTGAAAATCAAGAGTCTCCGCGGCAGGGATTGCAAGGTTGAATGCGACGGAATAAATTCGGTTATCAGAGAATCCGATAAAAAAGAAATTCCGTTCAAAAAAGACGGCAATACCGTTTCATTCGCAACAGAAGCAGACGAAGCATATACCCTGATCTGAGTTCAGATTTCAGGCAATTTCTTCGGATGATTTCATCATCACATCTTCCCATACAACCTCGTTTGAGTTTGCCATATAATCAAAAAGAGCAGTTAACCTTGCGGTTAATTGCTCTTTTTCATATTTGCTCGATGCCGATTTGAGAAGTCTGCCTGCAATGTTGTGAATATCCCTGCCGTCAAGATGAATGTTGCTTCTTGCAGAGCTGTACTGCATTTCATCAAGTGCGGATATAATGTTTTTGAGATTTCTGTTCTCTCTCATAACCTCTGCATAGTGTGCCTGTATCGGGTCGGTTTGTTTACGGGAGAACACCTGATTCTGTGTATCATCTGAAGAACTCTGCATATAATTATCCTTGACAAGTAAAGCATTTCGAAGTACACTTGTTAAAAAGAGGTTTTTCGAGCTTCCTTCGGTCTCGTATGTGACCGAGTTCCCGTTGGAAGCAAGATAATCCTCTTTTTCTGTTATTACATCGTGAATATAAAGTCTTTGACTCTCTTTATTCCTTTGTAACATAACTCCCATATAATATTTTGTTTTTCCAATTTTTATGGGAGCTGCAACAACTATTCTTGAAACGGTTTCATTTGCCTTTTTCTCAACATTTATAACTACTCCGTTTTTTATCACATCC
>JAZOVN010000231.1:0-3128 GCA_045658725.1 Acutalibacteraceae bacterium | reverse complement strand
GTCTCTTTGATATCGTTGTGTCATTTACTCTATTAGCACTTCTTTCTCCCCTTTTTATCATTCTTGCAGTCGCAATCAAACTCGATTCAAAAGGTCCTGTTTTTTACCGACAGACAAGAGTCACTCAATACGGTGAAGAATTCCGTATTTTCAAATTCCGTTCAATGGTAACGGATGCCGATAAAGGCTCTCTTCTGACAATCGGCGGTGATTCAAGAATAACTAGAACAGGAAAATTCATCCGCAAATATAAATTGGATGAATTAAGCCAGCTCATCGATGTACTCCGAGGCACAATGACTTTCGTCGGCACACGCCCCGAAGTGCCCAAATATGTTGAAAAATATACTCCCGAAATGATGGCAACTCTCCTTCTCCCCGCAGGAATAACCTCCGAAGCGAGCGTCTACTACAAAGACGAAAACGAGCTTCTCGACGCAGCAGAGGATGTTGAAAAAACATACCTTGAGGTTGTTCTCCCGGACAAGATGAAATATAACCTTGCCGCTATCAACAGTTTCAGTTTTATTGATGATATAAAAGTTATGATTCTTACCGCTCTTGCGGTTTTCAAATGAGGAAATAAAATGAAAAACCAAAAGCATCTTATCGCACTTCTTACGAATAATGATGACGATATTTATTGCTTCCGCAAGGAACTTATCGAGGGAATAATCGACGCAGGCTATGAAATGCTCATTTCCTGCCCCGATGGTGAAAAGTTTGAACTGATGAAACATATTGAATACCGCTATGATGACCCCGTTATCGACAGACGGGGAACAAATATTGTTGCGGATGCAAAACTCTTTCTTCATTATTTCAAACTGTTCATCAAAAACAAGCCTTCGGTTGTTCTTACATACACTGCAAAACCGAATGTATATGCGGGAATCGCCGCCTGGTTTCTCGGAATCCCCGTTATCAGCAATGTTACGGGATTCGGCAGTGTTCTCAATGAAGACGGATTTGTACAGAAACTTATAATGTCGCTCTTTAAATTCTCATTCAGGCGTTCAGCTTGTGTCATGTTTCAAAATTCAACCAACATGAAGCTTGCAGAAGAAACCGGTATGGTAAAAGGTGAACATAAGCTCATCCCCGGTTCAGGTGTCAACACAGAAAGATATCCCCTTCAACCGTATCCCGACGGAGGAAATGGAAAAGAAGGAGAAAGAGTTGTTTTCAACTACATCGGCAGAATTCTTCACGATAAGGGCGTTGACGATTATATCGAAGCCGCAAAGAGAATAAAAGCCGAATACCCAAGCACCGAATTCAATATGCTCGGCTTTATTGAGCCTACCGAAATGCATTATAAAAATATCCTTGCAGAACTTGAAGAAAAAGACATTATCAAATACAGAGGCAGTCAGAAAGACATAAAACCGTTTGTCACCGCTTCTCATGCAACAATACATCCCTCAACCTATGGTGAGGGCATGAGCAATGTGCTTCTCGAAAGTGCATCCAGCGGCAGACCGATTATTTCAACCGATAATCCCGGATGTCAGGAAACATTCATTGACGGTGAAACGGGTCTTCTCTATCACGGTGGAGATGTCGATGCTCTCTGCGAACAAATCAAAAAATTCCTTGCCATGCCAAATGAAGAAAGAAAATCAATGGGCGAAAAAGGAAGAGAATTTATAAAAGCAAATTTCTCAAGAGATATCGTTATCAAGGCGTATCTCGAAAAAATAAACAGTCTTTGCAAATAAGGAAGGAAAAAATATGTTTACAAATCTTTATGAAAAAATCCTCGCAAAAGAAGAAAAAATCTCACTCGTCGGTCTCGGCTATGTAGGTATGCCCATTGCCGTTGCATTCGCAAAGAAAGTCGATGTTATCGGCTATGACCTAAACGCAAAGAAAATCGAACTTTATAAAAGCGGTATCGACCCCACTCTTGAAGTAGGCGATGATGCAATAAAGAACACAACGGTTGAATTCACCTCCGATGAATCAAAGCTCCGCGAGTCTAAGTTCCACATCGTTGCAGTTCCCACTCCCGTTAACGATGACCACACTCCCGACCTTACTCCCGTTGAAGGCGCAAGCCGTATTCTCGGCAGAAACCTCACAAAGGGCTCAATCGTTGTTTTCGAATCAACCGTATATCCCGGTGTAACAGAGGATGTATGCGTTCCCATTCTTGAAAAGGAATCGGGTCTCAAGTGCGGAGTTGATTTTAAAATCGGTTATTCACCTGAAAGAATCAATCCCGGTGATAAAGTTCACAGACTTGAAACCATCGTAAAAATAGTTTCGGGTATGGATGCTGAAACACTTGATACAGTTGCAAAGGTTTATGAACTTGTTGTTGAAGCAGGTGTTCACCGTGCTGAAAGCATCAAGGTTGCCGAAGCCGCAAAGGTTATCGAAAACAGCCAGAGAGATATCAACATCGCATTCATGAACGAGCTTTCAATCATCTTCAACAAGATGGGCATTGATACAAAGGCTGTTCTTGAAGCCGCAGGCACAAAGTGGAATTTCCTCAAGTTCTTTCCCGGTCTTGTCGGCGGACATTGCATCGGTGTTGACCCCTACTACCTTACATACAAGGCAGAACAGCTCGGTTATCACAGCCAGGTTATCCTTGCAGGCAGACGCATAAATGACGATATGGGCAAATATGTTGCTGAAAATGTTGTCAAAAAGCTCATTGCCGCAGGCAAGAATGTCAGAGATGCCAAGGTTGCAATCCTCGGATTCACATTCAAAGAGAACTGCCCCGATACAAGAAACACAAGAGTTATCGACATTATGAATGAACTCGGTGAATACGGCATCACCCCTGTTGTTGCAGATCCCGTTGCCGATGCTGAAGAAGGCAAACAGCACTACGGAATCGAATTTGTTGATATCAATACCGTTAAAGATATGGATGCAGTTATTATCGCAGTCGGTCATACAGAATTTATGAGCTTCTCTATGAGCGATATCGATGCAATGTTTGCAAACGGCGACAATTCAGGCAAGGTTATCGTTGATGTCAAGGGTGTGCTTGACAGAAAAACTTATTCCGAAGCAGGCTATCAGTACTGGAGGCTTTAATAAATGGGTTACAGACATCTTGTTTTCCCCGAAAACTCACTTTTCCTTGTAACGGGCGGTGCAGGTTT
>JAZOVN010000230.1:0-14490 GCA_045658725.1 Acutalibacteraceae bacterium | reverse complement strand
TTCTTTGTGCCGATACCGAGGAAGCCACCAACAACTGAGCTGAGGTCTGAGTTTTCGTCAACCATCTTGATAACCTTGTTGAGAGCTTCTGTTGAATCGCCAACATCGATGGGATCTGTGTATGCACAGGTTCTGTTGTAGTTGTATGAACCCTTTGCTGCCTTAGCTGTTTCAGCGTTAAGGAAAGCAGCGAATTCAGCCTGAGTCATGCCGTCGGTTGCTGTTGTTTCTTCGGGAAGAGTGGTTTCTTCGGGAAGAGTGGTTTCTTCTGCAACGGTTGTTTCGGGTGCGGTGGGAATGATGTCGCCGATGCCGATGAAGTTACCGAATGCGTTGATTGCAACGATGAGTGCGAGAATGAATGCGGAGATTGATTTACAGATGTTGTCCATATATACAGTCCTCTCTTTCGGGATAACTCCCTTTTGAAATGATTATATATAGACGGCCATAAAAAGTCAACAGAATTAATGATTTCTTAATGATTTTTGTGATTTCTTAAGAATTGTGATTGACAAAAAGAAAAACGGGACTGCAAACAGCCCCGTATCAATTATTATTGTTGCTTGTTTTCCTTATCCCACTCTATGAAAAATCTTTTGAAATCGAGTGAAACCTGCGGATTTTTGTCGATTTTTTCAAGGTCAATATACATTGTTGTATTTTGGCAGTCGGGTCTGTCGATTCCGAGATAAAGCCTTACTCCGTCGGGATGGGTGAAATGTGCACCCGAGCGTGTCCATGTAACATCCCATTCGCCTCTGTTTTCTTCTACAACTTTGCGGTAATCTTCAAGTGCATTGCTGAAATAATCATCAATATTATCGTATTCATGATTCCATGCCTGAATTCCGCAATGAAATTCGCTTTCACCGTGAGTGGAAATATAGTCGAGCTTAAAGCCGAGAAATTCAACCTCTTTGACGAAGTTTTTAATTTTTTCAACCCTTTCTTCGGGTCTGATGCAGACATTGATCAGGCGGTAAAGCTTATATTTTTCTTCGGGCGGCTTCAGCTTGGTGGGAATGGTTTTGCGTGAGGGCGGTGCAGGCTCATTCGGAAAAAGAACGGGCGGTGCACTTTGCTTTTTCTCTTTGAATAGCTTTTCAAAAAGCTTCATGTATTACAACTCCTTTGTGTATGCATAGCTTTTGGGGAGAATGTTGACGTGAAGTATGCTTGTTTATTCAGGATTTTTGGCGGTTTTGCTCGCCTCCCTCTGACGAGGGAGGTGGATTTTGCGAAGCAAAAGACGGAGGGAGAGAACGGTGAAATGTTTTGATTTTTCAATAAATACACGCAAAATCATCTCTCCTTCAGTCCTACGGACAGCTTCCTCGTCAGAGGAAGCCAGGATAAGAAGATACTGCAAAAAATAATTTCTTGATTTTCAGAACTGTAATATTATTAAAAACTACTTATTGCTTTTTTGCAACAAAGGTTACAACATTTGTTGTGAGTTCCGAAACACAATTTTTTCTGGGAATATCATATTGCTGATTTCTGACGGTGGTTTTGATTGTTTCCCAACCGTCAAATGTTTCTTTCAGAATTTCAAGCAGTTTTTCTGTTTTCAGATTAACCTCAAACTGAGGAATAAGCTTTTGTCGGTTTTCTTTGTGTATTTCGGTTATTTCTGAATTGATTATAAGGCAGACTATGCTGTTTTTGCATGTGCCTTTTTCGATTTCTTTCAGCTTTTCAATAAAAGCATTTTCTGAATTGATATGTTCGAGAGCCGAAACTGAAATTATAAAATCATAACGGCTGTCCGAGATTTCATAATCGTCAATTGAAGAAACAATTCCGTTTATTTCTTCTTTTACGCCGAAGTCTATGCTGTTATTATTCAACTCGTCGATTGCAAAATCAAGAATGTCTATGCAATCAATACTGCAGGGAATATTCCTGAATTTTTGAGCAATGGGGATGCAGTTTCTGCCGACACCGCATCCTAAATCAAGAACATTAAGTTTGCTGTAATTATTAAAATAATCGAGCAAATCCATAACCGTTTTAACCGGCTTCTGAAGCCAGCTTCCGCTTTCGAAAAGCCTGGCTGTTGAGTATATTTCAATGTGGGATTCTTTTTCGGCATCACGGATTGATTTCAGAATATCGCTGTTCATTTCTTCTTCAGCCTCTCGCAAAGTTCTCTGTCGGGAGTTACCCACATTGTATTATAGGTATGATAAATAACCTTGCCGGGCTTTGCTCCCGTCGGTTTTTTGAGCATGCGTACTTCGGTGTAGTCAACCGCAACCTGCGAGGATTCTCTTCCTCCGCTGTGATATGCCGCGAGAATTGCCGCCTGACGGCAGGTCAGCTCGGGAATGATATCACCGTTGCCGATAACAACAACATGGGAGCCGGGGATTTTCTGGGTGTGAAACCACGAATCATCCTTTGCGGCGGTCCTGAAGGTAAGCAAGTCGTTCTGAACATTATTTCTGCCCACAAGGATTGTGTAGCCGTCATCGGAAACATATTCCATAGGCGGCATGGGCTTTGCTTTTTTGGTTTTATCGTTTTTTGCACGCTTGAGGTAACCCTGCTCATAAAGCTCATTGCGTATTTCGGCAAGCTCCGTGTAACCGTCTGCACGGTTGACGGAATCGATAACCGATTCAAGATATGAAAGCTCCTGCTCGCTCTGCTCAATCAGCTCACCGAGCATGCTTTCGGCGGTTTTTGCCTTTCTGTATTCCTTGAAATATTTCTGTGCATTTGCCGCAGGCGAAAGTGCAGGGTCGGCAGGAATGCGGGTTATTTCATTGTTATTATAGTAGTTTTCGAGGTCGTAGAAAAGCGAGCCTTTTTCGAGTCTGTACTGATTTGCAAGAATCAGCTCTGCGTTTATTCTGAGTGTGTCACGGTCAGCGCAGGCTTCAAGCTCAGCTTGTCTGCTCTGCAGTTTTCTTGCTGCTCTTGCGGCTGCATTTGTGAGCAGTTTTAAAAGTGACTGACTGCGTTGACGGGTTCTTTCAAAGCGGTCTTTTTCATAATAAAAGTCGTCGAGAAGCTCAGAAAAGCTCTCAAATTCTCTTGCGGTTACGGTGAATCCGTATTGAGTTATATCTGTGAATGTAAAGTCGTAGGGCTTTACATTTTCACGCATCAGCATGGTCGGTGCCGCTTTGCCCGAAAGCAGGGCTTCCTTGATTTCGGAAAGCTTGGTTTCAAGTCTTTGCAGATTTATTTCATTCATTTCTGCCGTGCCGATGTCTCCGCCGCAGGCAAATGAAGCAATTTCACGGCTTATCAAGGGAGAAACGCCTTCAAGCGTTTCAAGAATTGCACCCGAAAGACGCTTTCCCGTAAGGCTTTTTATTGCCGAAACAGCATCGGGAACCTCTGTTTCGGTTAAATTTAGCTTGCCCTGACGGGGCGGAAATTCATATCTGAAGGTGGGCAAAATCTGCCTTACCGACGACTGTGTAAAGTCAACTCGCTTTACAGAATCAACGATTGTTCCGTCGGAGTTGACGAGAATTATATTGCTGTGTTTTGCCATGATTTCAACGCAGAGCGTGAAAGTGACGGCATCACCGATTTCGTTTGTGCCTGCAAGGTCGATAAAAACAACTCTGTCAAGACCGAGCTGACGGATATCGGTTATTGTTGCACCCGTCAGATGCTTCCTGAAAAGCATGCAGAGCATGGGAGGAGTGGCAGGATTTTCGGGTGCTCTTGCGGTCAGGTGAAGTCTCGGACTGTTTGCCGATGCAGACACAAGAAGGCGGTATGCACCCTCTCTTGAACGCAGATGAAACACCAGTTCATCCTTTGATGGCTGGTGTATTTTTTCAATGCGGCTTCCGACGATGTGGTGCGAAAGCTCCTGTTTAAGTAAATTTATGGTAATTCCGTCAAGGGGCATAATTATTGTTCCTTATCAAATACAAAATGATTTATTAATAATATTCAACGGGGGATTTCTGAGGTATAACCTCAACTTCGCAGTCAAATTCATCGGCAATTTTTTGTGCCAACACGGCAACAACGGGATTTTCCGTTTCAAAATGTCCTGCCGCAATAAGGGTTATTCCGAGTTCGTATGCCGCAAGAAATTCGTGGTGCTTCGCTTCGCCCGTGATATATGCATCACAGCCGCTTTCGGCAACGGCACGGATGAAATCACCGCCCGCACCTCCGCAGAGAGCAACGGTGTCAATTCTGTTTCCGCAATCGGCAACCTGAACACCCGTTGAAAGTCTGTCGGCAATAAGCATCGCAAGTTCGTTTGCTTCTGTTTCTTCAATAACTGCTTTTCTTATCATTGCCGTTTCGCCGTCTGCCGTGAGGGGAACGGGATTTTTAAAGCCGAGCGTTTCTGCAAGAGCATCGTTGACTCCACCGTTTGCAATGTCGAGTGAGGTGTGTGCACAGATGGCGGAAATATCATTTTTTGCAAGCATATATGAAATATCGCCGTCAAGAAAAGTTCTGACGGGTCTGAAAATAACGGGATGATGGCTGACTATCAGTTCAATTCCGTTTGCGGCGGCATACTTAACGGCATCTGCGGTTATGTCAAGCACAACGCCGATTTTTGCAACTTCACGGCAGGGATTGCCGACGAGAAGTCCGCTGTTATCCCAATCGCACTGCTTTTCAAACGGTGCGATTGAATCGATAAAATCATAAATATTTTTAACTGTCGGTCTGCATTCCATTGATTGTTTCCTCCAGTTCGGCTGTTACTTTTTCAAGGTATTCCGCATTTTCCGCGGTGCCGTGAATTTTCTCCGCTTCAAGCTTCTTTTTCAGCCGTGAATTAATGTTTTCAAGAAAGAGTTTTGCTTCTTTTTTTCTGCATTCGGGAAGCTTGCCCGAATATATGTATGAAAGCGGTTTTTCGGTGATTTCTCCCGTGTATTCCGCAGCCATTGCACAGTAAAGCTTACCTGCATCAACGCAGGCATCCTCAAAAAGGATTTCAAAGCCGTTTTCAACAAAAAATCTTCGGATATCTTCTGCATGTGACTGGGGCTGAACGATAATTCTCTTGCTTTTGTCCTTCAGCCAGCAGGTGCGTGAAACAAGCTGTTCCATAAGAGTTCCGCCCATTCCGCACATAATAAAATCATTGGCTTCAAACGGTTCGATTTTATCAAAACCGTCGGAAAGCCGCAGAGTTATTTTGTCTTCAATTCCGTAATGCTCAACCGTCTTTTTGGCATTCTCAAGCGGACCCTTGCGTACATCGCACGCAAGAGCCTTCGGAGAAATGCCGCCCAGAACAAGATATGCAGGCAGGTAGGCATGGTCAGTGCCGATATCGGCAACGGAATTTCCGTTTCTGACCATCCTTGCCGCCATGAGCATTCTTTCGCTCAGGTTAATCATTATTTTGCAAGAAATGCGTTGATTTTTGCGATGAGCTCGTCAGCGTTAACGCCGTGAACCATGCAAGCCTGTGCAACTGATTCGTTTCTTGCTGAAGGACAGCCGAGGCAGTGCATTCCCATTTCAAGGAAGAAGGGAGCAACTTCACGGTTAGCGTCAAGAATTTCGCCGATTTTCATGTCTTTGTTGATTTCTGTCATGGTTAAAACATCCTTTCGTTTGTTGAAATACACAATAAGTATATCACATGCCGCCGATAATATCAACTCTGCATTTTTGAAAATATTATTTATTTATATAGTGACTTTTATAAAGTAATGTGTTATACTAAACTGTATTGTTATCAGTTACCGGGGTGAATGTATGTTTGAGCAGATTATCAATGTTGACAGAATGGAGCAGGCGGTGAGTCTTTTCGGCAGTTTTGATGAAAACATCAAACTGATTGAAAAAGAATATTCCGTTTCGGTTATAAGCAGAGGCTCCGAGCTTAAGGTTGCAGGCGAAGCAGAGAATGTTCAGAAGGGCGTGCGTGCAATCAACGGGTTGCTGACACTTATCAACAGAGGCGAAAGCCTCAGCGATCAGAATGTCCGCTATGTTCTTTCGCTTGTCAACGACGGAAATGAAGATAAGCTTGTTCATATGGCGGCGGACTGCGTGTGCATAACCTCAAAGGGTAAGCCTGTCAAGCCCAAAACCCTCGGTCAGAAAAAATATATCGAAACAATCAGAAACAACACAATCACCTTCGGTATCGGCCCTGCAGGTACGGGTAAAACCTACCTTGCGGTTGCAATGGCGGTTACGGCATTCAGAGCAAAGGAAATCAACAGAATCGTTCTGACCCGACCTGCCGTTGAAGCGGGTGAAAAGCTCGGATTTCTTCCCGGCGACCTGCAATCCAAGGTTGACCCTTATTTGAGACCTCTTTATGATGCACTTTTTGATATGCTCGGTGCAGGGAACTTTCAGAAGCATCAGGAGAGGGGAGATATCGAGGTTGCTCCTCTTGCATATATGAGAGGACGCACTCTTGACGACAGCTTCATCATCCTTGACGAAGCACAGAACACAACGGCGGAACAGATGAAAATGTTTCTCACCCGTTTCGGTTTCAATTCAAAAATGGTTGTTACCGGTGATGTTACTCAGATTGACCTTCCCGACGGAAAGCGTTCGGGTCTCAAAGAGGCAGTCAGAATTCTCAAGAATGTTGAGGATATCGGAACGGTGAGATTCAGTGAAAAGGATGTTGTGCGCCACAGATTGGTGCAGGATATCATCAAGGCTTATGAAAAGCAGGAAGAGGAGCGTAAAAGAAATGACAGGAAAGGTTAAAGTGGTTATTTCAAACGACCAGAGTGAAATCCGTATTCCCACGGGTGTACGCATGCTTGTGCGCCGTTGTTGCACGGCTGTTCTTGTTCAGGAGGATTTTGAAGGTGCGGCAGAGGTAAGCGTAACTTTTGTTGACGACGAAGAAATCCATAAGCTTAACAGACAGTTCCGCAATATTGACAGATCAACCGATGTTTTGTCGTTTCCGCTCGGCGAAAACGGCGTTTATGACATAAATCACGATACGGGAGCAAAAATGCTTGGCGATATCGTTATTTCAATTCCCCATGCCATTGACCAGGCAGACAGATACGGTCACACTCTGCAGAGAGAAATCGGATTCTTAACGGTTCATTCAATGCTTCATCTGCTCGGCTATGACCATGTCAACGGCGGAATCGAAAGCGTAAGAATGCGTGAAAAAGAAGAAACCGTTCTCACAAAGCTCGGTCTCAAAAGAAATTCAAGCTATTATATGGATGACGATAATGTATGAAAAATCTGCTTAAAAGCTTCGTTTATGCCTTCAGAGGAATTACATACTGCATCGCTCATGAGAGAAACATGCGTATCCACCTCTGTTTTGCGGTTTATATGTTCGGCTTTCTGACTGTTCACGATTTTTTTGAAGTCAGCAAAACTCAGTTTGCTCTGCTTTTCTTCGTGTGCGGTTGCGTTATGGCTCTTGAAGCTGTCAATACCGCAGTTGAAAAGGCGGTTGACCTTTCAACCGATGAAATAAATCAGATTGCAAAAATTTCAAAGGATGCGGCTGCAGGAGCTGTTCTCATTGCGGCAATTGCGGCGGTGGCAGTCGGAATTTCAATTCTCTGGCAGCCCGAAGCATTCATAAAAATGTTTGATTATTACAAAGAAAATATTCCCGTTCTGATCGGGTTTATCCTGAGCTTTGCGGCGAGTGTTATATTCGTTTTTGCAGGACCGCACGGGATTAAAAATTTCTTCAAGAAACATGTAAAATAAGGAGTCGTATATGACAAAAACTGCATTTGTTGCAATTGTCGGCTGCCCCAATGTCGGCAAATCCTCGCTTCTCAACAGAATGCTCGGTCAGAAGGTGGCGATTGTTACCCAGAAACCGCAGACAACGAGAACGAGAATTATGGGCGTGCTCACCGAGGGTGAAACTCAGCTTGTTTTCACCGATACTCCCGGTTATCACAGACCCAAAACCAAGCTCGGCGAAAAAATGATAAAAGCTGTCGGCGACGGAATAAACGGCGTTGATGCCTGCCTTTTCGTTACCGAACCCGAAGGCGATATCAGGGAAGCGGAGCTTGAGCTTCTTCAGAAGCTTAAAGCGGAGAAAGCACCCGTTGTGCTTGCAATCAACAAGATTGATACCGTAAAGCAAAAAGAAGCCATCATGGAAAAAATCGTTAAACTCACCAACGAATTCGATTTCGAGGCTGTTGTGCCCGTCAGTGCACTCAGAAACGAGAATGTTGACCTCATAATCAGTGAGCTTAACAAGCTGACCTATGAATCGGTTCATTTCTTCCCCGACGATACTCTCACCGACCAGCCCGAAAGAGTGCTTGCAGGCGAGATTATCAGAGAAAAAATGCTTCTTCTCCTTGATAAGGAAGTGCCCCACGGTGTTGCTGTCAGCATCGAAAAAATGCGTGAACGCACTGAAGGCAACATCATGGATGTTGAGGCAATCATCTATTGCGAAAGAGAAAGCCACAAGGGCATCATCATCGGCAAGAAGGGTGATATGCTCAAAAAGATTTCTTCAAGAGCAAGAGTTGACATGGAGAATTTCTTCCAATGCAAAATCAACCTTCAGTGCTGGGTAAAGGTCAAAGAAGGCTGGCGTAACAGAGAAGGTCTTATCCACAATTTCGGCCTGGATTGATGTCTGATTGTGATAAATGCACCGTATGCAATTCGTAATCCGTGATTGGTGCACGGGTGTGGGCATAGCCCACCCGCAACTATTCACTTCTAATTTTTCACTTGAATTTTCATTATTTCCCTGCTTTTAATCCTGATAAAAGAGGTTAACTTATTAACGGGAGATGATGAATTTGGAAAAAGAAAAAGCATGGCGAAAATTTACGCAGACAGGTCTTGTTGCGGATTATCTTGAATTCAGAAACAGCATTTCAATCGTTACTTCGGGAGCAAAACAGAATGAGAATGAATACCGACGCTCTGGTGCTCAGGGTAACGGATACGGGGGAAAGTGACAGACTGGTTACTCTTCTTACCTCGGAATACGGAGTGCTCAGAGCATTTGCAAACAGAGCAAAAAAAATAAACAGCAAGATGCACGGTGCAACGCAGTCTCTTTGCTACGGAGATTTTTCAATCTACAAAAGCAGAGACAGCTACATAGTTGACGATGCCGTTGCGAAGGAAGTTTTTTTCGGTCTGCGTGAGGATATCGAAAAGCTTGCCCTTTCGCAGTATTTCTGTGCTCTTGCGGCAGATCTTGTGCCCGAAATGGAGCCTGCACGGAATTATCTGAGGGTTATTCTCAATTCCATGCATCTGCTTGAAAAGCAAAGACGCTCAAACAACTTTCTCAAAGCCGTGACAGAGCTTAAATTCATGGCTTTTTCGGGATTCATGCCTGATCTGACGGGATGCTCAAAGTGCTCGGAGGAGCCTTCGGGCGAAATTTATTTCAATGTTACAGACGGCTGTATTTATTGCAGGGGATGCGGTACGGGCGAAAGAATAAATTCTACCGTGCTTGCCGCAATGCGTCATGTGTGTGCAAACCCCATAGAGAAAATTTATTCGTTTTCTCTGCCTGCTGAGGATGAAAAGCGTTTTGCCGAAGTTTGTGAAAGATTTTTGATTTCACAGACAGGAAAGAGATTCAAAACGCTTGAATTTTATAAATCTCTATTCTAAAAAACGAAAGGAAATCACAAAATGAAACTCGACGGATTTCTCCACAAGTTGTTCGGAACAACTCCGGGCAAGGGCGTTCAGCCCAAAGAGGCTATTGCCTACAGCGTAGCCGGCTTCGGTCAGAACTTTATCTGCACCATCATCGGCTCATATCTTACAATCTTCCTCACCGATGCACTTCTTTTCGGTGCTGAAGGCGTAACCGTAGGTGCGGTTACAGGTTCAATGGCTGTTGCATATCTCATGCTCGGCACAAGAGTATTCGACGCATTCAACGATCCCATCATGGGTTCAATTGTTGATAAAACACGAACAAAGTGGGGCAAATGCCGCCCTTATCTCAAGTGGATGGCAATTCCCATTGCAATTATGACAATCGCTTGCTTCCTTCCTGCTTTCCAGGCTAAGGCAACATCATCATTCATTATAATCGCAATTATCTATGTTATCTGGTCGGTTGTTTATACTATCGCCGATGTTCCTTACTGGGGACTTTCAACATGCCTTACCAACGATACCGTTGTCAGAGGTAACATCCTTACCGTTGCCCGTATGGCTTGCACAGTCGGTGCAGGTATCGTTACTGTTTTTGTTCCCATCATCACAAACGGCATTACCGCAAAATTCAAGTATACTGCAGATGATATCGGCAAAATCATGATTGATAAGGCTGATGCAATTGCAAAGATTGTTATCAATCAGGGTATTTCGGCTGAAGAAGCTGCTCAGTCATTCGTAGGCACCGTTATCAAGGGTCAGGAGCTTGCAAATGCAGATACTCTCAAGATGATTTATTTCATCTGTGCAGTTGTTCTTGTTGTTGCGGCTGTTCCTATGTTCTTCTACGGCTTCAAAAACACCAAAGAGCGCTTCACAGCAGAGGATAATCCTCCCTCATTCGGTCATAACCTCAAGCTTCTCTTCAAGAATAAGGAACTTCTTCTCATCGTTCTTTCGGGTGTTCTCGGCGGTGCAAGAATGGTTTATTCATACACAGGCGGTCTTTACTTCGCAAAGTATGTTCTTCAGAACGAAGGACTTTACAGCCTTATAACTCTTCTCGTTGTTCCCGGCGGTCTTGTTGCATCCGTTCTTGTTCCCTGGATGTCAAAGAAATTCACAAAGAAATGGTCATATATCGTTGTTCACCTTTTCGGTGGCGTGGTTATGGCAGTTATGTATTTCGTAGGCTACGATGCACCGTGGAAGCTTGTTATTGCAGCAATCGGTCTTGTTCTCCTCGGTATTCCTCAGGGTGTTAACAACATCATTACATATGCAATGATCGGCGATACCGTTGACTATCTTGAATGGAAAACAGGCGAAAGAGGCGAAGGCATCTGCTTTGCAATGCAGACCCTCATCAACAAAATCGGTATGGCAGTCGGTGCTTTCATCGGCGTTATTTCCTTCTCAGCAGCAGGCATCAACTCCGAAACAGGTTATATTTCGACAGAAGGTGCAAACACTCTCTGGAACATGCTTGTTCTTTCAGGCGTAATCAGTATGTTTGCATGTGCAATCCCCATGTTCTTCTACACAATCACAGAGAAGAAGCAGGTTAAGATGGTTGCTGAAATCGAAGCAAGAAAATCAAAGGCTTCAAAATAAATTCAGAAAAGAGGCGGCATGATGAAAAATAAGCAGTCAGCATATCAGATAATATCGGTATTTGTTTCGGCTTTGCTTATTTTTCTTGCCTACCTTAACATAGTCGGTGACGGAACGATTTTCAAAGGCACCATGGACGGCGAAACAGTAAAGTGCAGGGTTATCCGTGTTACCGATGTTCAGACGCAGAATGTAAGCGGTGAAAACGAATTCATAACCGTAACCTTCAAGGCACAGGCACTCAACACATCTCTCAGAGGCAAAACGATTGAGGTTTTGCAGGAGATTGACAGATCCTATGTTTTCAGCCCGAAGCAGGTTGAGCAGGGAGATAAAATTCTTGTTGAAGGCTATGCCGAAGACGGCGAAATGCTTTATTATTTCGGCGATTTCGTGAGGATAACTCCGCTGATATGGCTTCTTATAATTTTCTGCGTTCTTGTTATTGTGTTTTCAAAAATGCAGGGACTCAAAACGGTTGTTTCGCTCGGCTTTACCTGCCTTTCCGTTTTTTGCGTACTTATCCCTGCTATCCTCAACGGAAGAAACATATATTTCTGGTCAATTGCGGTTTGTGTTTTCATAACCGTGATGACCCTCAGCATAATCAGCGGCTTCAATGTCAAATCTTTGTGTGCAGGCATCGGCTGTATTTGCGGTGTGCTCTGCTCGGGTCTGATTGTGCTTATAACGGATAAATTTCTCAATATGACGGGTCTGCTGGAAGAAGAATCGGTTTATCTTATTCAGCTTTATCCCGAAAATCCCATTAACCTGAAAGCAATCATTTTTGCAATGATAATCGTCGGTGCCGTTGGTGCGGTAATGGATGTTTCGATGTCCATTTCTTCGTCGCTTTATGAGCTGAGAATAAAATCTCCCGATACTGCACCGAAAGAGCTTATGAAATCGGGCTTCACCATCGGCAGGGATATGATGGGTACAATGGCAAACACCCTTGTGCTTGCCTACATAGGAAGCTCGTTGACAAGTGTACTTCTGCTTGTTTCATATAACGCAAGCCTTGAGCAGGTTATCAATAAAGAAATGATTGTTGCCGAAATTCTGCAGGCACTCGCAGGCAGTATGGGAATGCTTCTCACTCTGCCTCTGACAAGTGCGGTGTGTGCGGTAATATATTATAAGAAAAATCCTCCGAAGGGAGAAAATCTTAATGCTCGTTAAAATGTCAGACCTTCTCTCAAAAGCAAGGGAAGGAGCATATGCAGTCGGTAGCTTCAGCGTTGCCAATATGGAAATGGTGCTTGGTGTTCTGAAAGCGGTTGAAGAAACAAAAAGCCCTGCAATTCTTCAGATTGCAGAGGTGAGGCTCAACCATTCTCCGCTTGAAATCATAGGACCTCTTATGGTTGCGGCGGCAAAGAATGCTTCCGTTCCCGTTGCCGTTCACTTTGACCACGGCAAAACCGCAGAAAAAATAAAACAGGCACTTGATATCGGTTTCACAAGCGTTATGTTTGACGGCTCGCATCTTCCGTTTGAAGAAAATGTACGCCAGACCGCAGAAATCAAAAAGCTTGCAGCTGAATACGGTGCGGATTGTGAAGGCGAAATCGGCTGTGTCGGCGGAAGCGAAGACGGAAGTGAGGATATCGCAATCAACTGCACCTCTCCCGTGCAGGCACTTGAATTTTATGAAAAAACGGGTGTTGACGCTCTTGCCGTTGCAATCGGAAATGCACACGGCAACTATAAGCAGGCTCCGAAGCTCCGCTTTGATATTCTTGAAGAAACGGCAGGTCTTGTCAAGGCTCCGCTCGTGCTTCACGGAGGAACGGGAATCGAGCCCGATGATTTCAGAAAATGTATTTCTCTCGGAATTAACAAAATAAATATCGCAACCGCAACCTTTGATTCGGTTGAGCAGAGCGTAAGAGCCGCCTATGAGAATCAGGGCATCAAAGGTTATTACGATTTGCAGACCGCTGAGGTTGAGGGTGCATATAAAAACGCAATGAAACATATAGAAATATTCGGATGCTCCATGAAAGGATGAATTGAAATGAGTTATATTGAATTTGACAAAACAAAACCCCTTGATGTTATCCCTATAGGACGAATTGCAATCGATTTCAATCCCACCGATATGAATATGCCGCTTTCAGAAAGCAGTAACTTCAATAAGTATGTCGGCGGTTCGCCTGCAAATATTGCCGTTGGTCTTGCAAGACTCGGTGCGAAGTGCGGTTTCATTGCAAGAGTATCCGATGATCAGTTCGGCGATTATGTTGAAAATTATTTCAAGAATGACGGAATCGATGTTTCACATGTTTTCAGATGTGAAAACGGTGAAAACCTCGGTCTTACCTTTACCGAAATTCTCAGCCCCACACAGAGCAGCATTCTTATGTACCGTGAAGGTGTTGCAGACCTTCAGGTATGTGTTGACGATGTTGACGAAGAATACATAAAGAGCGCAAAGGCTGTTGTTATTTCGGGCACGGCACTCTGTGCAAGCCCTTCAAGAGAAGCGGCTCTCAAAACTCTTTTCCTTGCAAAGAAAAACGGAGTTATCGTTATCTTTGATATCGACTACAGAAGTTACACATGGAAGAATAAAGACGAAATCTCGCTCTACTATTCAATCGCCGCAAAGAACAGCGATATTGTTCTCGGTTCAAGAGAAGAATTTGACCTCACAGAAGCGGTTGAAGGCGTTTGTGCAACAGATGAAGAGTCTGCCGCAAGATGGTTCTCATACGGCAATAAAATCGTAATCATCAAGCACGGCAAAGAAGGCTCGGTTGCTTATCTCAACGACGGCTCGGCATATAAAGTCAAGCCCTTCCCCGTAAAGATGCTCAAGGGCTTCGGTGGCGGTGACGGCTATGCATCGGCTTTTATTTATTCTCTCCTCAACGGAAAGAGCATTCCCGATGCACTTGAATTTGCAACTGCATCCGCTTCAATGCTTGTTTCGGCACACAGCTGCTCGGCTGCAATGCCTTCTGCAGCAGCTGTTCAGGAATTCATTGATAACATCAAGCCTACCTCAGGCGAGGTCATTGAAAAGATTAAATAAACGAAAAAAGGCGGTCGATCGACCGCCTTTTTTGTTTACTTCCTTTGATATGGTTTCTTTTCATCGGTTAATTCTGCGAGATAATCCATGCTTGTTTCTAATGCAACGGCAATACGTTTGCATTGTTCAAAAGTATAGTATCTCTTGCCGTTTTCTATTTTTGAATAATCACTTTGATCAATTCCGGTTAGGAACTGCATTTGAATTTGTGTGTAACCTTTTTCTTTTCTTAAATCCTTTAATCTACTCATATTATC
>JAZOVN010000229.1:0-25620 GCA_045658725.1 Acutalibacteraceae bacterium | reverse complement strand
GTTCTTCGTAGGTTTCCGCATAATAATAATTTGCGTTTTCGTCGTGGCAGAAGTAGAGATAATCAACGTCCGCGGGATTAAGCGCGGCATTGATTGTTTTAAGACCCGGGTTACAAATCGGGCCTGCGGGAAGAGCCTTGCATTTATAAGTGTTGTAATAGCTGTTGTAGCGGTTAATATCACCCGTAAGATAGGGCTTGACATGGCGTTCGATGTAATAAATAGATGAATCCATCTGAAGCTTCATTCCAACTTCAAGACGGTTATAGATAACAGCAGCGATTTTCGCAACCTCGTCTGACTTTCCGCCCTCTTTTTCAACAATCGATGCAACTGTCAGCACCTCATCCATCGTGTAGCCGAGTGCCGAAGCCTGCGCCATCATCTGCTCCGTGATATTAGCCTTGCCGCCTCTGAGGAATTTGCCTATCGCATCCTGCGGTTTTGAATTGGTATAGAATTCATAGGTGCTCGGAAAAAGATAGCCTTCAAGCAAAAAACAGCGGTTAGGGTCTGACGGGATTTTTGCAATAAGGGGATAATAGCTGTAGTCATAGGTTGCGGCAGTTTCCATAAGCTCATCAAAATCCGCGACCTCATATTCATCAAGGAATTCAAAAATTTCGGTAAGAGTTCTGCCTTCTGCAAAGCTGAGAGTCACAGTCTTTTTTTCGGGAGAAGCGGTTTCGGGCTCTTTCTCCGTCTGCTCCTTGTATTCCGAAAAAGCTTCGGTCAGAGGGCTTGTGTGAGAAACGGGAACATACATGGTCTGCTCTTCCGCTTCTTCTCCGTTTTCATCGGTTTCTTCATCGCCGAAAAACGCTTCGGTTATATTTATGAATGCATCAATTGCACCGTCAAGATTTTGGACTGATGTTGCTTCTGCCGTTGTTACGGTTGTGGTTACGGCTTCGGGCTCATCCTTTGAGCATGAAGAAAACAGAAACAATACCGCAACCGAAAGCAGCAATAATTTTTTTATGCCTTTCATTTGTTTATCACCACATCGTTTTTTATAATTTAAATTGCAGACCTATGGTCTGCACGGGTCGCCGACCCTTACACAAAATAACCGATTTTCTGTAAATAATAAATCAGGTAGTGGCGGATATCATCCGCCCGAATGCTCACGCATTCATCAATCCTCAGTCCTACGGACAGCTCCTTTTCTAAGGAGCCCACAACTTAACTCTCTGCTTTTTTGGCCTCCTTTGGCAAAGGAGGTGGCATTTTCGCAAGAAAATGACGGAGGATTGGTAACAACTCTTACGGAGCAATATATTTTATCGGCTAAAATATTACCACACCAACTGACAAAAATCAACCGCCGTGCTTTAAAATTAACACGGCGGTAATAATTTGTTTATATGTTTTCTCTGTATTTCTTTCTTGCATATCTGAAAACAACATATGCAAGGCAGACTGCGGCAAAAATGCCGATATAAAGAGCATATCTCTTTGCTTCGGGTGTCATTGCTTCTCCGTCATCAATAACTGCGGAAGAATCGGAATTTCCTCCGAAAAAGAAACCGTAATTGCTCGAACCCGTTGAGGGAACATAGTTCTTCACATCGTCCCAAAGAGTGCTCATAAGAGCAAGAATTTCGGGGTCAAGGTTGAGGAAAAGCTGGCTCTTGAATTTTCCTTCTTCGGGATAAAGAATTTCATCGCCGTAGAATGAATATTCGGGATTGGTATAAACCTCGGTATGAGGGCTTGCATAGCAGATATATTCCGCATTGGCAAGAGCAACATCGGGCTCAAGCAGGAAGTTGATATAAAGCTCCGCCGCAAGCTTATTCTTTGCACCCTTGAGAACACATGCACCGTCAACAAAGAAATTGACGCCTTCCTTGGGATAAACAAAGCTCAGGTCGGGATTATTCTCCTGCATGGTGAGGAAGTCGCCTGCATAATAGGGAGCCATTGCGGCTTCACCCGATTCCATTTTAAGGAAAACTTCGTCGTTTACATAGGCGGGAGAAACATTCTTCTGCTCCTTGAGAAGCTCTGCGGCAACTCTCCATGAAGCGGGAGATTCATTGTTGTAGTCCATTCCGAGAATGCTCTGCGAAATCGCAAATGCATCACGGGGATTGTTGAACATCAGAATGCTGTTTGAATAATTTTCGTCCCAGAGAGCGGTCCAGCTGTCGGGAGCCTGCTCAACCATTGAAGTGTTATAAATAAGACCTACCATGCCGACGGTATAGGGAACGGAATATTCGTTTTTGGGGTCATGGGCAAGGTTCTTATATTTTTCGGGAATATATTTGTAGTTGGGAACATTTGAAAAGTCGATGGGCTGAAGCATATCTTCGGCAATCATTCTTTCAATCATGTAATCCGACGGAATAACAACATCATATGAAACTCCGCCGCCCTTGAGCTTTGAATACATAACCTCGTTGTTATCATAGGTTTCATAAACAACATCGATGCCGTATTTTTCTTCAAAAGCCTTGTTGACATCGAGCGAATCATCCGCACCGTCGGAAATATATTCGCCCCAGTTATAAACATAAAGCGTTGTGCCTCTGAGCGCATCAATTTCGCTCTGTTCAGCCGCAAATGATGTTACGCACGGCAGAAACGCAAAAAGAAGCGCAAAGAGCACAGCAAAAATTCTTTTTTTCAATAAAAACACCCCCGTTGAAAGTGTTATTTTTTCTTTGTTTTCTCCTCGCTCTTTGACTGAGCAATGTTATAGAGAATAAGGAGAACAAGTATGCTCACGAAAATAATCGCCGAAAGAGCATACATATCGGGCTTGACTCTCTTTTTGGTCATCGAGAAAATCGCAATCGGAAGAGTCTGGAAGCCGGGTCCGCTGGTGAAATAACTGATAATGAAATCATCCAGCGAAAGAGTAAATGCCATAATCATACCTGTAATGATACCGGGCATAATCGACGGCAACACTACCTTAAAAAATGCCGTTACGGGCTTACAGCCAAGATCCTGCGCAGCTTCCGCAAGATTTCTGTCGGTCTGACGGAGCTTCGGAAGCACATTGAGGATAACATAAGGCAGATTGAAGGTTACATGGGCGATAAGCATTGTACCGAAGCCGAGCACGGCATCGTTACTCACAAGTCTGCCCACAAAAACAAACAGCAGCATCATCGAGATACCCGTAACGATTTCGGGATTGGTCATGGGGATATTGGTTACCGCCATAACGCCCGAACGAACGGGACCTTTTTTGAATTTATCAATGCCGACTGCCGCCGCAGTACCGAGTACGGTTGAAATAGCCGATGAAGCGATTGCAAGGATGATTGTGTTGTAAAGCGACCTTAAGGTTGCTTCATCCTCTGCAAGTGCCTTATACCATTCAAGCGAAAAGCCCGAGAAAACGCTCGTGCTGCTCGATGAGTTGAACGAGAATAAAATCATTACGAGAATCGGTGCATAGAGGAAAAGAAAAACGAGGAAGGTATAAACCTTTGATGCAATTTTCATATAACCATGCCCTCCTCATCATCACCCGTGAAACGGTTCATAACCGCCATGCTGATAAGAATAAGCACCATCAGCACAAGCGAAAGTGATGCACCGAGGTTGTAGTTATAAGACTGCTGAAACTGTCTTTCAATAACATCACCGATAAGGTCAAACGAACCGCCGCCGAGCTTCTGGGAAATATAGAAGGTACTGACGGAGGGAACAAAAACCATGGTGATACCCGAAACGATACCGGGCATACTCATGGGAATTATGCATCTTCTGACAACCGTAAGACGGTTACCGCCGAGGTCCTGACATGCCTCAACCATGCTGTAATCAAGCTTTGCCATAACCGAATAAATCGGCATTATCATATACGGCAGGAAATTATAAACCATGCCGAGAATAACCGCACCTTCGGTGTTTATCATGTGAATCGGGTCGATTCCGATTTTGCCGAGAAGGGAGTTGATGATACCCGTATCCTGAAGAAGAGCCATCCATGAATAGGTTCTGATAAGAAAGCTCATCCACATCGGAAGCATAACGAGCATAACCATTGTCCGCTGAACCTTTTCGGTTTTCTGCGAAATAATATAGGCAAGCGGAAACGCAATAATCAGACAGATTATTGTTGCTTCAATTCCGAACCAGATTGAACGCAGAAATGTGGGAGCATATTTGCTCAGAGCGGTTATATTCTCAAAAGTAAACGCTCCCGAAGCATCGGTGAACGAATAATAAACAACGAAAATCAGCGGTGCAACGATAAAGAGCACCGACCAGACTATGTAAGGTGAGGCAACAAGCTTTGATTTGAGAGAAGAACGGCTGCTCATTCCTCCACCTCCTCCTCTGCGTTTGAAAGCTCATCGAATTCCTCGCTGAAGGAGCTGTAGTCACCGTAGATACCCGAATATTCGGATTTTTTCATGATATGGATTGCATCGGGTTCGATGAAAAGACCGATTTTTGCACCTTCGGGCTGATAATCGGTTGTCTGAACCATCCATTTGAAGCCGCCGATGTCAACAATTATTTCAAAATGAACGCCCTTGAAGGTTACGGAGGTTACCGTGCCCCTGAGCATGCCCTTTTCGGGCTCAACAACATCAACATCCTCGGGGCGGACAACAACATCAACCGCTTCGTTTTTGCCGAAGCCCTTGTCAAGGCACTCGAATCTGTGACCCGAAAAATCAACAAGGCAGTCGTCAATCATAACGCCGTCAAGAATATTGCTCTCGCCGATGAAATCGGCAACAAATGCGTTTTTTGGTTCGTTATATATATCAAGAGGGGTTCCGATCTGCTGAATAACGCCGCCGTCCATAACAACAACGGTATCAGACATGGAAAGTGCCTCTTCCTGGTCATGAGTAACATAAATGAAGGTTATGCCGAGTCTCTGCTGAATTTTTTTCAGCTCAACCTGCATATCCTTGCGGAGCTTGAGGTCAAGAGCACCGAGAGGCTCGTCAAGAAGAAGAACTCTGGGCTTGACTGCCAAAGCTCTTGCGATTGCAACTCTCTGCTGCTGACCGCCCGAAAGCGAATTTATGTTTCTTTTATTAAAGCCTGTGAGATTGACAAGTGCGAGCATCTCTTCGACTGTTTCTTTAATCTGCTTTTCGGGAACTTTTTTTATTCTTAAACCGAAAGCAACATTTTCATAAACATTCAGGTGAGGAAAAAGGGCATAACGCTGAAAAACAGTGTTGACCTGCCTTTTGTGAGGAGGAACACCATTTATCTTTTTATCCTCAAAAATAACCTCGCCTTCGTCAGGCTCGATAAAGCCTGCAATTATTCTGAGAGTTGTTGTTTTTCCGCAGCCCGAAGGACCGAGAAAGGTTATGAACTCCTTGTCACGAATATATAAGTTAAGGTCTTTGAGCACCTGATTATTTCCGAATGTAACGGAAATGTTTTTCAAATCAATGATCGCATTTTTTTTCAATTATGCAGCCCCTCTCTGCCTTTGCCGGATTCACGGCGAATCGGCTTATTATAATATATTAAAATATAGAGCAAAAACTTGCAAATGTCAACAATTTTTTTAATAAATCCGTGAAAATTCCGTTTCGGTTCAAAACCTTCAAATCTTTTCCTTTGAATTGCTCTCAAATGCTCTTTTTTGCTCTGTTTTACTCATTTTTTATTGTCTGAAAAAAATTTTTCGCATCACACAGCATTTTAATACGGATACCGTAATATGCTGTTGACAATTTTTTGCAGCATTGGTATAATTTTTATACGGAAATATCCGATTTAAATCAAAATTAAGGGAGGAATAAATATGTTTTCATTCTTTTCGATGATTATGGCATTCTTTTTCTCGCTCACAGCGTTTTTTACCGTTCTTGGCGGCGACAATCTCGGCAGTGTTGTTATGGATTATGATCCTGCAAACGGCATTGACTGGGAATGCACGGTTGAAAACGGGAAAGTGGCTGTTATCAAAGGCGAAAAAACTTTCGGCTCGCTCCAGACCTTCACTCTTGAAGGCATCAGCGAGGGCAGAACAGAAGTTACCGTAACAAACAAAAACGGCGAATCGCTTGAGGGCATATTTGATTCATATGCAGTTATCAATCCCTACAACGGCAAGCTTGAATATTATCAGATGGCCGTTGCATACGGCTTCGGTGAATATATTTCTTACGGCGAAGGCATAATTCTCACAGCAGAAAATCCCGTTGAAGGCGGCTACTGGGGATACGGATTTGCCGATTATGTTGAAACCAAATCCGAACCCGTAACGGTTAACGGAGTCTGTGCATTCGATGTTATCAACACTAGCCTTGAAGATGAAAAATACGCTGTTGAGTTCATTTATTATTCAGCCGACGGAACTCCTCTTGAGCATCAGTTCAAGGCATTCACACTCACCGCAGAGGGCGAAATAGCTTATACCGACGAAAACAGACTTGCAAAAATCGAGCTTCCCTCGGATTTCTCAAAGCTTATTTACTGGGAACTTTCTCCCGCATCGCTTGACAGCGAGAGTGCCGAAATCATAAGCATTTATCCCGTTTCAGATGTTTACGGCTCACTTTATCTTCCCGAAGAGCTGAGTGCAGATGAATATGCTCAGCTGCTTGAAGAGATTCTCGGCAAGATTCCCGTAGGCGGAAACGATGTTGTTGTTATTGAAGCGCTCAAAGAAGGCACCGCAAAATTCACCCTTGAAAAGGTTGATGTGTATCCTGTAGTTAAAACCGAAGACGGCATTGAGGTTGTTGAAAGACGCGAAACCCTTGAAACCGTTGTGGTTGAAGTCACGGTTGATGCAGACCTCAATATTTCATACGAAATCAAATAAAAAACATAATAACCCCGATGCAAATTGGCAATACTTTTAATGCCAAAAATTGTATCGGGGTTATTTTTTTCAGCCGTTGAGCGGAAAAGAATGACGGATGCCGTATGATCGCATGAAGGTGTATCGGGTATACATCGAATGCGGTCAGACGGCAAATGAACAAAAAAATCTGCAAAACAGTTCATGTTCCGTCGGCTTTTACGCCAACGGGAACCCCTATGCAAATTGGCAATACTCTTAATGCCATTATTTGTATCGGGGTGATTTTTTTGCAATTCAACAAGGTTGAAATCTGCGGAGTCAACACCGCGAAGTTAAAAGTTCTCAAGGAAAGCGAAAAAATGGAGCTGCTGAAAAAAGCACGCTCGGGAGATAAAAAAGCAAGGGAAGACCTTGTGACGGGAAATCTGAGGCTCGTTCTGAGTGTAATTCAGAGATTTTCAAACAGAGGCGAAAATCCCGACGACCTTTTTCAGGTCGGATGCATCGGTCTTATAAAAGCGATTGATAATTTCGACATTTCGCTCGATGTGCGGTTCAGCACCTACGCATGCCCGATGATTATAGGTGAAGTGCGTCGGCATCTGAGAGATAACAACCCATTAAGAGTCAGCCGTTCTGTAAGAGACACGGCATATCATGCCATGCAGGTGCGTGAAAGACTGATAAATGAGCTTGAACGGGATCCCACTCCCGAAGAAATCGCAAAGGAACTCGGCATTTCAAAAGAGAGCGTCGTGCTTGCCCTTGACGCAATAGTTGAGCCCGTTTCGCTGAGCGAACCCGTTTATTCCGACGGAGGCGACACAATTTATGTTATGGATCAGATAGGCGGAGGCGAGAGCGACGAAAGCTGGCTTGATGAAATTCTGCTCAGACAAGCAATCAAAGAACTCAATGAGCGTGAAAAGAAAATACTCCACCTGCGTTTCATGCAAGGAAAAACGCAGATGGAGGTTGCCGATGAAATGGGTATTTCGCAGGCTCAGGTATCACGCCTTGAAAAAGGGGCAATCAAAAAAATCAAGGATAATAACAGAGCATGACTTATTTTTCAACGGTATATGTTGCATATGAAAGAAGCTCGCCTTTGAGGAATTCACATGCGGTGAACACGATGCAATCCTCATAAACAGTTGCAACCATTCCTTCGGAAGAACGCATATAATGCTCGGTTGTGTCGTCAAGATTTGCCTTTGTTCTTCTCGGTGAGGATACGCTCGAAACATGAATCATGGTTGCGTATTCTCCGCCGTAATCCGCAATATTGAGGTTGGGATTAAGCTCCTGCATATCATATGCCCAATGTGAATGACCGTTGAAGAAAATAACATTCTCATATTTATCCATCATCTCTTCAAAACGCACCTCATCGGGGCAGCCCTCTGTGAACGGAAGGTCATAGCTGTGACCCTTGTTGTTTTCAAGGTTGCCCTCGCCCATTGCGGGATTTTCACCCTCAACGGGATTATTGAGGAAGGTGTGGAAGAAAAGATAAACGGTTGTATCTTTATATGTTTCAAACTGAGCTTCAAGCCAGTTGAGCTGTTCGTCTGTCAGAATTCTGCTTTCGGAGCTGTTATAATCCCAGCGATACTGTGAAAGGAAGATGAAAACATCTCCGTCTGCATTTTCGGGAGCATAAACAAAATCAAGACCGTTTTCGGCAACAGCCTTAACTCCGTCTTTCTTTGTTTCACCGTAAACGCCCGTATTCATAAGCTCCTGCCAGTTTGCAAGAGTGAAATCATCGCTGACATCGTGGTTACCCGTGCAGGTATAAACAGGGAAATCGTAAGCCGATGTTATTCTGTTGAACTTTTCAAAAGCATCTCTCTCGCCGTCAGCAGAAATATCGCCTGAAATTCCGACAACGGAAACACCCATTTTTTCAAGGAAGTTGAGAGCATTGGGGAAAGTCAGGCAAGCATCGTCGCCCGTAAGAGAGAAGTTATATCTGTTGAAATGAACATCGCTCAACGCACCGAAGGTATAAAGCTTTTTGCCGTTATCGGCAAGCTTTGCATCGGGGATTTCATATGTACCGACCTTAACGCCTGCCTTATAGGCAAGAACGGTTTCCGCACCTTCGGGAATTGCGGTGAATTCATGGATATCCTTGCTTCCGCTGCCGCCCTTAACATTGATTTCGGCAAGCTCGCTGTAATAAACGGTGTATCCGTCGAGGTCAACTGAAAGCTTTTCGTTATCTTCGGTGCCCCAGTAAATTTCATAACCGCCGCCGAGAGAAGCGTTGAGAGTTACGGTGCCCGAAGCGGAGCCTGCTTTTTCATTATCAAAATCATAAACGATTTCAACCGAATTTTCTGTTCCCGGAATTTCGATTGAAATACCGTTGAACATAACGGTAAGCGGCATAAGAAGTGTAAAAAACCATACGGCAAACTTTGTAAACATTTTTGTTTTCTCCTTTTATTTCATAAGAGCTACCGACATTGCAAGCAATATCTGTGCGGGATAATAGGTTGAAAGTTCAAGTGTTACCCAGACATTCTTTTTCTTGACGGGAGTGAAATAGAGAATGCCGAGGCAGGTGTCGCTTATGACAAACAAAACAGCACCGATAAACGCAACCAGAAATTCCGTTCTGCCCGTTTCAAAGGCAAGCACGGCAGCCGATGCGGCTTTATAGAAAAGAGCCGCATAATAAACAGCCATGACGGGTCTGAGCTTCCCGTCTATTTTCATTTTCAGCACCTTCATCATGATAAGTGCGATTATTCCGCCCGCAATACCCACGGCAAGTGCAGGCAGGCTGAATCCGCTTGCGGAAACAAAGCCGCATATCGCAAAAATGTGACCTGCAAGGAAATAAAGAGTGCCGAGTGCGATAAGCTTGCTTTTGAAGGTGGGAGCAACCTCTTTTATTCCGAGAAGCACATCGCCGAAAAATCCGAACATGACAGAAAAACACATCATGCAGAAATAATATGTATCAACGGGATTTGTGCAATAGCCGACAACGGCAATCGAAATAAATCCGAAGCTTGCCATGAATTTGCACATCATGCCCTCAAACGCCCTGCCTTTCCTTCGCAGGCTGACGCATCCGAAAGCAAAAACAACTGTTACCGCTGCTAAAATCAAACATATCGGTGACACATCCATGCCTCCTCAATAATTTTCACAAATTGCCCAACATCCGACTTTTTCAAAGCCGATTTTTGAATAGAAATCTGCAAGAGAATCATTCCTGCAGAAAAGGAAAACTTTTTTATCTGAATTTTCTTCGGCAAGAGTGCCGACAAGCTCCGAAGCATAGCCTCTGCCCCGTGCCTTTTTGTTTGTCGCAACCGCACCTAAAAGAACGCTCTTTTCGCCTTTAAAAAGTGCAAATGCACACGCACAAGGCTCGTTTTCATTCATAACAGCCGCAAACGAAGCGGTATTTTTATTGAGCCTTGCACACACATCGGCAAGAAACGCACGGTAATCACCGAGCTCAAAACCGCAGCCGCAAAGCAAATCATAGATTTTCTTTTTGTCGCAGTCACGGACTTTTTTGATATTGCCGACAGCCGCACCGCCTTTGTATTCAACGGTGAACGAAGTTTTTGATGGCTCATATCCGAGCTTTTTCATCACTTCAGAATCGCATGTCAGGCTTGAAAATCCGACCGCATTTATGAAAGCCGAAAGCTCCTCATAATCTGCTCCGTCATCGCAGCAGACGGTCATATTTCCGTCAACCCTGCAAACGGCGGCAACGGATTTTTCATCAATGCTCTGCACCCAGAAAAGTGCAAAGTCATAGCCCGTGCCGTAGGTTTCCGCAAGAGCGGTTATTCTTGCAGCATAAGGGTCGGCAGGCAGAAATCCAAGCTCATTTACATCATTAATAAGCCTTACCATTTTGCAAATTCCTCTGCCATTGCGCCGATAAGCTTCATGCTTTCAACTGCATCGCTGTATTTTATAACACAGCCGGGGGAATGAAGATATCTGCAGGGCACGGAAATGGTAAGGGTTTTGACTCCTCCCCTGCTTTTGTGGATTGCACCTGCATTATTTCCGCCTGCAACAAGAGTTTTGGGCTGGCAGATAATATTCCTTTCTTTTGCAACCTCAAATGCCTTATCAAAAAGCTCTCTGCTGTAAATCGTGCGTCTGTCCATAAACGAAACCGCACCGCCTTCACCGCAGATACACACTCTCTGTTCATCCTTTACGCCCGAAATATCCGCCGCCGTTGTTGTTTCAACAGCTATCGCATAATCGGGTGCAATTGTGAATGCGGATGCCACGGCACCTCTTGTGCCGATTTCTTCCTGAACGCTGAAAGAAAACCAGGTATCATATTCAAGCTCACTTCTGATAAGCTCAATCAGAATTGCACAGCCTGCTCTGTCATCAAGTGCCTTTGCCTTGATAAATCCGTCACCGAATTCAACAAAATCGCTGTCAAACCATGCGGCATCACCAAGGCGTACATATTCTGCCGCCTCTTCTTTTGACTTTGCACCGATATCAATATAAAGGTCGTCAACCTTAGGAATATCCGCTTCCTGAGATTTTTCAACAAGATGAACAGGCTTTATTCCGATAACGCCGTTTATCGCCTTTTCACCGACCTTAACGGGTCTGCCGAGCATAACACGGCTGTCAATTCCGCCGACCTTCGCAAAACACAGAAAGCCCTCGGAGGTTATAGCGGTTATAATCAAGCCAACCTCATCCATGTGAGCATCAAGCATAACCTTATTTTTTGCAGGATTTCTGCCCTTTTTGAAAACAATAAGATTACCGAGAGGGTCAACGCTGTATTCGGCGTAATCCTTTATTTTTTCGATTATATAATCACGGACCGCATTTTCTCTGCCCGAAATTCCCGGAAGGGTGCAGAGTTCTTTAATCATTTCAAGCATTTGCACCGCTCCTTTCAAGAATATATTCAGCCATGAGCTTTGCAGTGTTTTCGATATCCTCAAGGTCACAGACCTCAATCGCGGTATGCATATTTCTCAAAGGAATTGAGAGAAGAGCAGTTTTTACTCCCTTGCCCGAAATCTGAATTTCGTCGCAGTTTGTTCCCGTTTTTCCGCCCATGACCTCGGGCTGATTGGGAATATTTTTCTTCTCCGCAATATCCGAAAGACATCTGCTCATTTCATAATCGAGCGACGGTGCATAGCCTATCATTGTTCCGCCGCCGAGAGAAGCATATTTTTCACCGCTGATGCCCGGTGCTGTTGCAAAGCTCACATCAACGGCAATCGCTTCATCCGCCGCCGCGGTGAATGCGCCCGTCTGTGCACCGCTTCCGCCTGTTTCTTCCTGAACGGAAAACATAACGCTGAGCCTGCAATTCAGTTCTTTGCCTTCAAGCATTTCAAGGCATCTGAGAATCGCCGCAACACCTGCTCTGTCATCAACCGAGGGCGATGCAACCCTGTTTCCGAGAAGCTTTGAAAAGCCACCGTTAAAGGTAATTCTGTCGCCGGGAGAAACAATTTTAATTGCATCCTCACGCTTCATGCCGATATCAACCGCAATTTCGTCAAAGCTCTTTGCTTTTGATGAATCCTCGGGCTTTGAAAGATGGGGAGGAGTTGAGGTTATTATGCCGAAAATATCCTCTTTTCCGTGAACGGTAACCTCTGCCGCCGCAAGCACACGGATATCCGCTCCGCCGCACTTTGCAACCTTGAGAAATCCCGTTTCATCAATTGCGGTCACAATCAGACCGATCTGATCAAGATGAGCATCAAGGAGAATATGCACATCTCCGTTGCCTTTTGTTCCCGTAACACTTCCGAGCGGGTCAATTTTAACGGGCATATATCTGCCGAGAAGCTCTGCGGCAACATCGGCAGCTCTGTTTTCGACACCCGAAACACCCTTTGCAGCGCAAAGCTTTTCAAGAAGAGCCGAAACCTCAACAAAATTATTCATCATATCACTTCCAATTAGTAGGGCGGGATGTCATCATCCCGCCGCGTATCTTTTTTATATAACTTTTACGCCGCCTTCGGGACGGATATTGAGAACATAGCAGGATTTTTCGCCGAACACCGCACAGATCTTTGTTTTGAATTCATCAAGCAGATCCATGGGAACAAATGCCTGAATTGTTCCCGCAAAACCGCCGCCGTGAACTCTCCATGCACCCTTTCCGCAAAGGATATCCTGACACATTGCAAGAGCAACGCTCACGGGCTGATCCGAAGGAGCCTTGCAGGTATAAACATTCTGATTATACATATATGACGAGAAGCCGCTTTCGATAATAACAGCCTTGAATGCTTCAAAATCGCCGCTTCTGAGTGCTTCCGCCTGCTTTTCAACTCTGACATTTTCGTTGTAGAAATGCATTGCACGGAGAACCGCTCTGTCGCCTGCAGAATCACGGATAACGGAAATATTCTTTTCGAATTCGGCTCTGTCAACATCACGCAGAACTCTCTTGCCGAATTTTACGGCAACTGCTTCCATTTCGCCTCTTACGGCAGCATATTCATCGGTGAGGTCAGCATGATTTCCGCCTGTGTCAACAATACAGAGAGCATGGTTGCAGGATGCAAAATCAAAATCCACCTTGTTGATAACGGGAACGGAAGGATCCTTGAAATCAATCTGAACAAAGCCGCCTACCGAGCAAGCCATCTGATCCATAAGACCGCAGGGCTTACCGAAATATTCGTTTTCGGCAAACTGAGCAATCTGTGCGATTTCAACGGCACTTACCTTGCCGTCATTATAAAGATGATTGAGAATTGTTCCGATAAGTACCTCGAAAGCCGCAGAGGATGAAAGTCCCGAACCCGAAAGTACATCCGAAACTGTTGCTGCGTCAAAACCACCGATATTGTAGCCTCTGTTTTTGAATGCGGCACAGACGCCTCTGATGAGTGATTCGGATTTGCCTCTTTCAGCAGGCATAACTCCGAGATTTGAAAGGTCAACCGCATCAATCTTATATCCTTCGGATTTCACTCTTACGATACCTTCGGCATTTTCCGAAACAACCGCAACAGCATCAAGATTGACGCCTGCGGCAAGAACCTTGCCGTGATTATGGTCGGTGTGGTTTCCGCAGACCTCTGTTCTGCCCGGTGCTGAATAAATTTCAACCTCTCTGTCAGAACCGAAAAGCTCTTCAAATCTTGAAACAAGAGCAATATATCTTTCTTTCTGAAGAGCAATGTCTTCCGCTTTATAGATTCTTGCAAAAGCAGAATCAAATTCAGCACCTGCAAGTTTTTCTTTTAAAAGATTGGTTTTAATCATTTTCGTTAATTCCTTTCTCTTCTTTTTCTGTTTTATTCTTTTTGAAATGTCTGACTGTTTTTTCAACCGTTATCCAAATTCCGTTTACGGAAAGAAGCGATATGCCCGTAAAAAACAGAATGAGCATAATCGGCACAAGGAAGCCTGCCGAAAGCGGGTCAAAAATATTGCGACCCACAAAGGTATAAGATAAAAGCCTCGGCATGAATCCGATAACCGAAAACAAAACGAACTTCAGATATCCGAAATCAAATGAGCCGTAGATACCCGAAATACTGTTGACGGGGATTCCCGGAATAAGTCTGAGTGCAACAAGCAGGGCGGGGTTTCCTTTTCCGTCACGCTGAATGAGCCTTCTCATCATGTCTGTTTTTGATATGATTTTCCATGCATTGCCCGCACCGAAACGGCTTCCCCAGAAATATCTGACCGTCAGAAGCACAGCAAAGCCCGCAATGTTGACGGGGATTGCAAAATGCATCGGCAAAACCGCACCCGTCAGAAAACAGACGGTTGAGGTCGGATAAATCGGAATAACGCTTTTTACGGCAAAAAGCAATATAATTGCGAGAGCAAAGAGCCACGAAATATCAATATGCAAAATAAATTGCTCAAGCTGTGCGAGGCTGTGCTTTATCTGAGCATACCACCGCCACAGACCTTCAAACTGAAGCGAAATGAGCAACACAAACACGGCAAGAGAAAGTGCAAGCAATATCAATCCGCCAAAAAGCAGAAGTTTCTTTTGCTTTTTTCTTTTTTTCAAAATTCTCACCGCAATATTCATAATTTGTTTCAATACTTTATTTTATAATAATATCTGTTACTGGTCAATATAAAATGAGATTTTTTATTAATTATTTTTCTGTTTATTTCCTGAAGTCTTTATGATATAATATAAATATTGACAAATCACAACTGAAAGGATTGACTATCCGATGAAAATAACCGTACTCGACGGATACACCGAAAATCCGGGCGACCTCTCATGGGACTGGCTCGAAAAACTCGGCGATTGCACAATATATGACCGCACTCCCGCAGAGCTTATCGCAGAAAGAACCAAAGGCTGCGATATCGTTATCACCAACAAAACTCCTCTCCGCCGTGAGCTTCTCGAAACACTGACGGAGCTTAAATATATCGGTCTTTTAAGCACGGGATTCAACATTGTTGACTGGGAATACTGCAAAGAAAAAAATATTCCCGTCTGCAACATTCCGTCTTACAGCACCTCGGCGGTTGCACAGCTTGTTTTTGCTCTCATCCTTGAGCTGACAAACGCAGTCGGCATCCACAGCAGCTCCGTGCATTCGGGCGAATGGACCGCAAGCAAGGATTTCTGCTATTGGAAAACTCCGCTTACCGAGCTTGACGGCAAAACCCTCGGAATCATCGGCTTGGGAAAAATCGGAAAAGCCGTTGCAAAAATCGCAGATGCTTTCGGCATGAAGGTTCTCGCTTCAACAAATCATCCGTCACCGTGCGGAAATGTTGAATTCTGCAGCAAAGACGAGCTTCTCGCAAAGAGCGATTTCGTTTCGCTCCACTGCCCTCTCACTCCGCTCACGGAAGGCATGGTCAACGCTGATTTTCTTTCAAAAATGAAGCCGACGGCAATCCTTATCAACACTTCACGAGGTCAGGTTGTTGACGAAAAGGCTCTTGCCGATGCTCTTGAAAACGGTGTTATCGCAGGTGCAGGGCTTGATGTGCTTTCGGTTGAACCGCCGAAGAGCGACTGCCCTCTCATCGGTGCAAAAAACTGTTATATCACTCCCCACATCGCATGGGCAGGCTTCGAAACAAGAGAAAGACTCATGAAAATCTGCCGTGAAAATGTTGAGGCATTCCTCAGCGGCAATCCCATCAATACGGTTTATTGATAAAACTGTTGATTTAATATATTATACATGATATAATATAAGGTACATTTTCAGAGGTGTATTTTATGATTATTTCACAAACTCCCGTAAGAATGTCATTTTTCGGCGGCGGAACAGATTTTCCCGAATTTTTCAAAGAACATTCGGGGGCGGTTATTTCAACAACCTTTGATAAATACTGCCATGTCAATGTGCGTGAAATGCCCGATATGTTTGAATATAAAACCTATCTTTCCTACGCACAAATTGAAAAAATCAATTCCGTTGACGAAATAAAGCATCCTGCCATAAGAAACGCCATGAAATGGCTGAATCTCGAAAAAATCTGCCTCAATTATGATGCCGACCTCCCTTCAAAAACGGGTCTCGGCACAAGCAGTGCATTTTCCGTCGGTCTTCTCAACGCACTTTATACGATGCAGGGAATAACCAAATCAAAGCGTGAGCTTGCAGACGATGCAATTCATCTTGAACGGGTGCTCTGCATGGAAGACGGCGGCATTCAGGATCAGATTGCGGCTTCCTTCGGCGGCTTCAACAGAATTGATTTCACAAGCGAGGGCTACACGGTAACTCCGCTTGACATTTCAGAAGGCAGAAAGCAGAAGCTCAACGGGAATCTGATGATGTTTTTCACAGGTCTTTCAAGATTTTCTTTTGAAATTCAGAAATCCGCAAAGCATGACATGAGCAAAAAAACTGCTGAATTGCTCGAAATTCTGAGCATGGTCAATGTTGCGGAAAACATACTCATAAATCCTGCCGCATCTCTCGACGATTTCGGCAGACTTCTCAACGAAACCTGGCTTCTCAAAAGAAGCATCAGCAAAAAAATCTCAACAGACACGATAGATGAGCTTTATTCAAAGGCGATGAATGCAGGTGCACTCGGCGGAAAACTGCTCGGTGCAGGCGGCGGAGGCTGTCTTCTGTTTTATGTGCCCGAGGATATGCAGGCAAATGTACGCAATGCTCTTTCGGGTCTTGTTGAAATTAAATTCAGATTTGAAAACGAAGGCACTAAAATTATTATTAATAACTGACGGAGCGTAACGATGATAACGGTAATAAAACCCGATTTTGTTTTTGAAGACGAGCGAGGAAGTCTTGTTCAGCTTGTGCATGAAGGTTATAAGCAGATAAATGTTGTGACCTCAAAGGCAGGCGTTGAAAGAGGCAGACACTATCATAAGCTCAACAGAGAGGGTTTTTATGTTGTTGAAGGCTCTTTCACCGTTGAAGCAAAGCTCGGCGGAAAGAGCGAAACCCACCTTTTCGGAAAAGGCGATATGTTTATCATCGAGCCGAATGTAATACATACTTTTGACTATCACGAGGATTCCGTTCTGGTTGCTTTTTACGATAACGGAGTTGAGCTTCCCGACGGAACAAAAGATATAATTGCGGAGGAATAATTCTGATGGAAGCGATTATTCTTGCAGGCGGATTCGGCACAAGGCTCAGACCCTGCGTTGACAATCTGCCAAAACCTCTTGCACCCATAGGCGGCAGACCGTTTCTTCACTGCCTGCTTGATTATCTTTATGCAAACGGTGTTCACAGAGCGATTATATCAACGGGCTATCTTGCCGATTTCGTTGAAGAAAAAATCGGTAAAACCTACCGCGGAATGGTCATTGACTATTGCAGGGAGGAATCCCCTCTCGGCACGGGCGGTGCAATCAAAAAAGCTCTCGGAATGTGTCACGGTGAATATGCAGTTACCGTCAACGGCGATTCATTTTTTGATGTTGACTTGTTTGAAATGCGTGATTTTCACGAAAAATCGGGCTGTCCGCTCACCGTTGCTGCAAGAGAAGTGCCGTGGGTTGAAAATTCAGGCTTCATGACCGTTGAAAACGGCAGACTAACGGGTTTCCGCGAAAAGGGAGTAAAATCCGCAGGTCTTATCAACGGCGGTGTTTATTTCATCAACAAAAACCTGCTTGACGGCATTGAAGAAGAAAAATTTTCTTTTGAAAAGCTCGTTCTTGAAGGCGGATACTGCCCCGTTGCCGTTATTGAAGGGAACGGATATTTCATTGATATCGGCATTCCCGAAAATTACCGCAAAGCCGAAGAAGAAAAGGCTTTTCTCGTTTCAAAAAGAAAACGGAGAGCTGTTTTTCTTGACAGAGACGGTACAATCAACTTTGACGGCGGTCACCTTTACCGCACGGAGGATTTCCGCTTCCTGCCCGATGCCGACAAAGCGATTGCAAGGCTCAAAGAGATGGGATATCTTGTTATAGTTATCACAAATCAGGCAGGGATTGCAAAAAATCTCTATAAACCCGAAGATGTTGATATCCTTCACGGTTATATCGACTCCCTTCTCATGAAAAACCACTCCGTTATTGCAGACGGATATTATTACTGCCCCCATCATCCCGAAGCGGTGCTTGAAGAATACAGAGCGGAATGCTCATGCCGCAAACCGCATGCGGGACTCATTTTAAAAGCTATTTCCGATTTTTCTCAGACAGGAATTGAGATTGACATAAAAAATTCTCTGACCGTCGGTAACCGACGCTCGGATTTGCTTGCAGGCATCAATGCAGGCACTTTAAAAAATATCCTCATCGGCTCGGATGAGCCCGATGCCGCCGAAACAGCTTCGGCACATTTTCACGGTCTTATCGACCTTATTGATTCGGAGCAGGTGTTATAATTTTGAAAAACATTTATTTCATTCAGGTCGGTTTTGCGTTTGACAAATCCGTTTATCTTCCCTATGCAACGGGTACCATTGTTGCATACTGCAAAAATCAGCCTGACATTGCATCGGAATACGATTTCAAGGAGATTATCTTCCGCAGAAACGATATTGAATCTATCGTTGACGGAATGGAATCCCCTTATATTGCCGCATTCTCAACCTATGTGTGGAATGTTGAATTCAACAAGGCTCTTGCAAAAGCTGTTAAAGAAAGATATCCCGACTGCCTCATCGTTTTCGGCGGTCACAGCGTTTCGGACCGCATGGAATTTCTGAAGCATGACTATATTGATATCCTCACTCTCGGTGAAGGCGAAGAGGTTACGGCAAATCTTCTCAGAGCATTGAAAAACGGCACCGACCTTAGCGAATGCTGCGGAATCGCCTTCAGAGATACCGACGGCTGTAACATCCTTACCGCACCCCATTGCCCCGAATCCGTTGAGGATTATCCTTCACCCTATCTTACGGGCGTTTTCGATTCAATAATCGAAAAAAATCCCGACACGATGTTTGATACCATCATCGAAACCAACCGCGGATGCCCATATAACTGTGCTTACTGCGACTGGAGCAACCACAAAAAGCTCCGTCTTTTCCCCATGGAGAAGGTCAAGGGTGAAATCAAATGGCTTTCGGAGCACAAAATCGAATATTGCTTCTGTGCCGATTCGAATTTCGGCATGTATGACCGTGATGTTGAGATTGCCGAATACATCGTTGAGCTCAACAAAAAAACGGGCTTTCCCAAGGTTTTCAGACCGTGTTACGAAAAAAACAGTGCTGAAAGAGTTTTCAGAATTTCAAAAACTCTTAATTCGAGAGGGCTTGATAAGGGTGCCACCATGGCATATCAGACTCTTTGCGACGACGCACTCAAAAATATCAACCGTAAAAATCTCACCATGGAGCATTTTTCGGGACTTATGGCAGACTACACCAAAGCAAATATCCCGACCTATTCCGAGCTGATTCTCGGTCTTCCCGGCGAAACTGCCGAAAGCTTCTGCCAGGGTATGTGCAAGCTTCTCAGAGCAGGTCAGCACAACTCAATCAGCGTTTATTATTGCGAGCTTCTTCCGAATGCTCCAATGTGCAAGCCCGACTACATGAAAAAGCATGAAATCGAGCCCATCAAGGTTCAGTTCAATCATATTCACTCGGCAAACGGCAAAAAGGATTCCGTGCCAGAATATTCATATCTCGTGCGTTCAACAAGCACCATGCCCCGTGACGGCTGGGTGCACGCAAATCTTTTTTCAATCTGCCTTCAATGCTTCCACAGCCTCGGTCTTTTCAGATATTTCGCAATCTATGCTTACCGTGAGCTTGGCATTGACTACTATGATTTTTATTCTTCCCTGCTCAATCATTGCCTTGCAGACGAAGGCAAGGCGGGAATGCTTTTCAGAGAAATCAAGAAAAAGCTTGACGGCTCGCTTGAAGGCGACTGGAATCACAGCAACCCCGTTTTCGGCAATATCACATGGTTTTTTGAAGAGGGTCTTTTCCTTGAATTCCTCTATAATTTCGATGAATACAAAAAGCTTGCAGACAGCTTCATAAAACCCATGTTCAATGACGAAAATCTTTATTCTCAGCTTCTTGAATTCCAGCTCAATGCTGTCAAACGCCCGTTTGAAGATGTCAAAACAATCGAAAGCGATTATGATTTTGCATCTTATTTCCGCATTGCAGGTTCAGATGAAACCGCAAAGCTGAACAAAGAAAAATCTTCATTCACCTTCACCGCAAACAAGAGATATGAAGATTGGCCGACCTTTGCAAAAGAAACCGTGTGGTACGGCAGACGCAAGGGTGCAACATTATACAGTCTTAATAATTAAAGCAAAAAACACGCTTGGCATCAGTCAAGCGTGTTTTTTTTATTGCTTTTCAATTTTATCTTTATAGGATTTGCTGCCCATTTTTCCGTACCAGACAACGAATTTTCCGAAATCCTCCCATGTATAAACGGGATTGCTGTCGGTGAAAACGGTGCGGAAGCTTCCCTTTACGGGCGGCTCATATTTATTGATATAAATATTTTTGAAATAACTGCAGAAATCATATCCGCTCTCACATTCCGCAGTCTCTTCTCCCGGCTTGCGGATAACCGCCTTCTGATAATCCGAAAGCTGAGCAAGAATATCTTCATCGGCAATAACCGACCTGATATAAGGCATCATTTCCTCATAGAATTTTTCGTGATTTCCGAGAAGGCTGAGGAAAAGGAATTCATACGGCTCCCACACAAGATTGCCCGCAAACGGAACATAGAGCTTGGGTGTTGCACCGTCTGCCTGCTTTTGGAAATATTCCCTGAGAGTGGCACAAACGCCGTTTGTGAACGGAGCGTTACCCGATTCGATATATTCCGTCAGACCCTCATAAAAGCTTCTGTAGCTCTTTCCGAGTTCATGGAATGCATAAACAGAGAAGCATCTGAGCAGACCGCAGGCATGCATTGCACGGGTGATTTCCGCAAAATAAGAGCTTCTCAGCCAATCCTTCCGAGGCATGGTTGCGGTTTCTGTTATGATATCAATCTTTTCGGGGATATAATATGCATCAGCGGCACAATGGAAACGCACATATTCGGTGTGCGATGTTTTTATGCCGTGTTTTTCAACATATTCCTTCTGACCAAGCCCTGAATTCGGAAGCACGATGCAATGATACACCTCAAAAATAAAATGCTGACCGATTTCAAAAAGCTTGCATATTCCGTCAACAAAGCTGTCATAGGTTTCACCGGGAAGGCCGAGAATAAGCTCGGAATAAACCTGAAGCTTTTCTTCGTTATAAAGGCTGAAGTTCTTTTTGAAATTCTCGAGAGACATGTTTTTTCTGCCGATGTTTTTAAGCACAACAGGCGAAAGACTCTGAAGAGAAATTGTGGCACCTTCTCTGTCGATTCCTTTGCGGTTGAAGCGGCGCACGATTTCACGCACACGCTCGGAATTTCCTTTTGAATAATTTATTCTTACCCTTTCGGGATAACCGTATTTTTCTTTTGCGGCAACAAGTGCATCGGCAATCTCAAGGTCATTTTCGCCTATGCCGAAATTCGCATCCGCACCCCAGACAAATCTGATTTTGTTTCTGCCTATCCAGTCAATCTCTGCAAGAATTTTTTCAAGAGGGAAAAATCTTGTTTTTGATTTAAGCGGACCCCAGTCGCAGTATGAGCAATGATGGGGACAGCCTCTGCTTGTTTCGATAATGGTATTGAACTCGATATGAGGATATTTTTCGAGCACTTTGTCAAACCAGCCGTCAAGATAAGGCGATGCATAATCGGAATAACAGAGTGCCTCACTGCTGCTGAGAAAAGTTTTTCCGTCTTTTCTGTAAGCGATGTTTGAAACCGATTCAGGATTACCGTCTGCAAGCGCTTCAAGAAGTCTGCCGAATGTCACTTCTCCCTCACCGAAGCAAAGATAATCAACCTCGGGATGAGCTTCAAGAAAATCCGTATTCTGCGGGATGTTGTGACCGCCGAAAACGGTTACGCATCCGGGATATTTCTTTTTGATCAGAGCCGCAAGAGCAAGATTATATTCCGTATTCCAACAGTAATTTGAAAATCCTACAACCGAAGGATTTTCCATTTCTTCAACAACAGCTTCTATATTTCTTCTGATGAAAACAAAATCTTTGAATTCATACAGCTCGGAAACTTTTTTGCTTCGCCATGCGTTTGCAACGATAACGCCGGCTGTGTAAGGCAGATAAACTACCTTTGAATCCTTACCGGAAGAAATATCAACCTGAACAAACCAGACATTTCTTTTCATCGGCAAACACATCCTTTCTTATAATCAGATTAACCGTAACGGAGATATTATTCCTCGCTGTCAGAAGCGGAGAAGAGCTTGTCTGCAACGCTTCCGATTGCACCCGCAGCCTTATCCGCATAAGCCTTGACTACGGTTGAATTTCTGCTGAAAATCAAAATGCTAGTCAAAACACCGACAAGACCTGCCATAACAACTCTTGACTCATGAAGAGTGAAAAGCAGAGCAAAAAGAGCGATAAAAGCATAAGCGAATGCTTCGTTATATCGGGGTTTTATTTCTTCAACAGCCTTCTTCTTCTTTCTTGCAGGAGCAGCCTTTCTGCTTCTGAGAGAAACAACCGCAGCAGCGATAAACAAAGCAGCAAAAACTGCCATGATAATTGTTGTAAGAAGATAGCTTCGTGCTGTATGGAACGAGAAATTATATCTGAGCTGATAGGTGTTATAGGCAAGCACGATAAATGAGCTGATCTGTGTTGCGGCAAAAACAAGCTTTTTCCACAGCTCACCGCCCTTGAGAGAAGGCATAGTAATCGCAAACGAAGCGGCAATTGCAAACGGAATTGAAGTAAATGCCGGGGTTTCGGGGGCAAAAACAGTAACTGCGAGCGACAGCATAACATTAATCGGCATAAAGCGGATATCCGTTGCACATATCAGCATTGCAAAAACCGCAAACACAGCAAGGCTGTAATCATGGGTTATGTAATGGCGTTCGAAAGAAAAAACAAATATCACCAGAGCGGAAATAATTCCGATAATATTGTCACCTCTGAACATATCTTCCCTGTTAAGCGAAATTCTTCCGAAAAAAATGCAGGCAAAAAGGAATGACAGCCCGATGCAATATATCAGAATCTCTTCTCCGGGTTTTCCTTTGCTGAAAAGGGTGATAAGATTTCTGGCAACAACAATCGCCGCTACCAGCAGCACAACGATTATCTGACTTTTATTTTCTGACAGCTTTTTTAACATATCAAAATCCTCCCTGAAGCTTTTTTTCGGGCGACCAGCAATCCGAAATATAGAGTGCCGCCGCCTGATTTCTGCCATACCACACAACGCTGCAGGCATAATCATAAAGAGAAATGCATTCGTTTTTATCTTCAACGGTGATTACCGTTTTTTCTTTTTTAAGAGGCGATATTCTGCCCTCATAAATTCCGTTGAGGAATCCGTGGAAATCATAATCAGATTCAATTCTGATTTCGCCCGCCTGACCGACCCTTTTGAGAATTTTTTTCTGGAAATCAAAAACAGCCCTGATTTCATCATCCGAACCGAATTTTTCACAAACCATTTTCAAAAGCTCATCATAAATTTCATCGGCGTTTTCAAGACTCTTGAGAAAATAAATTTCGTCAAACTGCCACGATATATCCCCGAGAGAATCGCAAGCCGCCGCCCACGCATTTTTGCCCTGCGACATACCCGTTGCAAGCTCTTTTACAAGGGAATAAACAGCATTGCAGGCTTTGTTTGCGGGATTTGCGGAAAATTGAGCAACCGCAGAATAAATATCTTTATATTCCGCACCCTTTGCATTTCTCAGATACATTGCAACCGCTCTGAAAAATCCGATGTTGTGAAATGCCTGAACGATGCAGGCAAAAACAACGCAGTAAATCCAGTCATCAACGCTCATGGTTGCCGTTTTTATAACGGTTGTGTTGTATTCCTGAATTTCATGCTTTTCGTTGGCATTGCAATGAGCCTGATAAAACGGAGTTTTAACCGTTTCTATTCCGTGCTTTTCAATAAATTCGGGCGAACCCATTTCGGAATTCGGAAGAAGGTCGCAGGTATAGACCTGAATGGCTTTATGCTGACCGTATTCAAGCAAATCGCAGATTCCGCTGACGAAGCTTTCTTTCGTTTCGCCGGGCAGACCGAGGATAAGCTCGGATGAGGTTGAAATTCCGCATCGGTTATATTCATTCATAAGCTCACGGAAATGCTCAAGAGAAATATTTTTTCTGCCGATATTTTCAAGAGCATCGGGTGAAAGACTCTGAAAAGAAAGGGTCTGAGCCTTATCAAGCCCGTGTTCATTGAATCTTTTGCAGATATTTTTTACAAATTCGGTTCTGTTCTTTGTAAAACAGACACGGAAGCTTTTCGGATATCCTGTTTTCAGCTTTGAAGAAATGATATATTCCGCAATCTCCGCATCACGGTCAAATATGCCGAAATTACCGTCTGCACAGTAAACATACTCTATTCCGTGAGAAGCAATCCAATCAATTTCTGCCCTGACTCTCTCCATCGGGAAAGTTCTGACCCTTCCGCCGAGCGAACCCCAGTCACAGAATGCACACTTGAACGGGCAGCCTCTGTTTGTTTCAAGAATAGCCGAAAAATTGGTTTTGCCGTCTGCGATACCGTCAAAAATTCCGTTAAGATAAGGCGACGGATAATCTGTCAGGCAATAGCTTTTTTCTTCTGTTTTCACATAACCGTTGTCGCTTCTGAACGCAATGTTTTCAACGGTTGCGGGATTATCTCCGTTAAGCAGACAAAGAACAAGCTTTCTGAAAGGCTCTTCTCCCTCACGGTAAATCACATAATCCGCCTCGGGACATTCTTCGAGAGTACCGTAATCACGGTGAACATTGTGGCCGCCGAAAACTATGACAGCCGACGGATGAATTCTTTTTATTTCTTTGGCAAGAGCCTTGTTATATTCATAATTCCAGACCGAGCACGAAAAAGCAACGATGAAAGGATTTTCCATCCGTGCGGCAGCCTGCTTTATGGGTTCATGAGTAAAAACAAATCCGCCGAGTCTGCACTCGGATTTTATTCTGCTGTCAGCAAACGCACAAGCGGCAATGCAGCCCGATGCATACGGAATATAAACCGAACGCTTATCGTTACCGTAAACATTATTTGCCTGAACAAAATAAATATTTTTCACCGTCACTCCCCCTTATACAAATATATTTGATAATTATATCACTTTAATAAAACAATGTCAACAAACGGGAAGCAAATGCGTTATCTGAATGAAAAAATCGCAGGTGTCATTGACTAAACGCCTGCAAAGTGATAGAATAAAGATATCAAATTATACGGAAGTGAAAAAAATGCTTGATATTCTTGTTACGGGCGGTGCGGGCTACATAGGCTCTGTTCTTGTGCCTCTTCTTCTTTCAAAAGGATGCCGCGTTACCGTGCTCGACAATTTCTT
>JAZOVN010000228.1:0-16486 GCA_045658725.1 Acutalibacteraceae bacterium | reverse complement strand
ATAGATGGGATAATTAACGAGAGAAGCATCTTTTCTGCCGAAAACTCCGCCGAAAATGAGAACAAGCACAAGTGTTGTCATCAGCGGCTGAAGAAAAGTCCAGAAAATACCGAGAACGGAGTTTCTGTATTGCAGCTTGATGTTTTTTCTTACGATTTCAAAAAGAAGAAATCTGTATTTATAGAAGTTTTTTAAATATTTCATATCAATCCACCTTTATTTCAAACCCCATTTTTTGAAATAACTGAGCATGGAGCTTATCTGAATGAGTGCAAGTCTGAAATTCTTTTTGGATTCTCTTCCCCATTCGTGATAGACGGTTGCACCGGGATAATATACAGTGCGGCAACGCTGATTAACTTCACGGGAAAGGTCGCTGTCTTCAAAATACATAAAGTAGCGTTTGTCAAATCCGCCGATTTCCTTGAAAAGAGCGGTTCTTATGAACATAAAGCAGCCTGTGGCGTTTTCAATATCAATGGGTTTTGAAAGGTCACGGTCAAGCATTGCGTATTCCCTGAGAAGTTTACCCGGATTTTCGCTTCGCATTCTGCTTGCGATAAGATATGCGGGGCAGGGATTGCGTTTACCGAGAACCTGAAGTCTGCCGTCGGGGAATCTGATTTCGGGCGATGCCATGCCGATATCGCCGTTGTTATCAAGAAATGCGGCAAGCTTTGCAATAACATCATCTTTAACAACTATGTCGGGATTGATGATTGCATGATAATCGGAATCAAGGCGGTCAAGAATGAAATTATGACCTGCACCGAAGCCAATGTTGCCTCCGCTTCTGATGAGAGTTACTTCGGGATAGTTTTTTTCTATATGTTCAACTGTTCCGTCGGTTGAGCCGTTGTCAACAACATAGAGCTGAAACGGAACTTCGGTGCATCTGAGAAGCGAACCCAGAGCATTGTCGATTGTGGCAATGTTGTTATAGGTCACAATGCAGCCGCTTATTTTTTTATTCATTACTGATTTTTTCCTTTCCAAGGCACATATTGGAATAGTCTGTGACTTTGGGGAAGAGTCACTTAATCCTTGCCAGAGACGAAATGATTTTTAACCGCCATATTATCTTTTGAGCAAAAGTGGTTTTTCCGCCCGTAACATTATCGCCGTGTCTGCGCCAGAGAATAAGAGGCTTGTTGAGCAGAACGGTTCTGCGGTTTTTCTTCAGGGCAACAAGTGCAATCCACCAGTCATGCATCGGAATCTCCGCGGGGAACGGAAGCGTTTCCGACATAAGCTCTTTGGTGAATGCCATGCAGCAACCGACAAAGGAATTCTTTATCATGTTGCCGATGAGCGATGCGTTTGAGCCGTGAGATGAAAAATACGATTCGTCTGTGATATTGAGGTCTGCGTCGGTGACGGATGCATCATGAAGCACAAGGCAGGCACCGTTTCTGATTTCGGTCATAACGCTTTCAACCTTGTCGGGGAGCCACACATCATCCTGGTCACAAAGAAAAATAACATCTCCGCTGCAATTGCGAAGGGCATTTTCAAAGTTTTTGACAACGCCTTTACCTTCGCCCTCAATATAGCGTATTCGGTTGTCTTTGGATGCGAGACTGAGCACGGTATCCTTGGTTTTTCCCTTTGGATAATCGTCTGAAACAACAATCTCGTCATTTTCGCCGAGCTGAGTGAGGATGGATTCAATCTGCTCCGCGATATATTGCTCGCCCTTGTATGCGGCGAGAGCAACGGATATTTTCATAAAAATTACCTTTATTCTGCTTATTATAACATATAATTCCGCAACTTTCCATAGCTTTAAGCGGAATTGTTACAAATGTCACTGCTTTTTGTATAGTTTTTTCAGTGAAGTGAGTCTGACTCTCAATGCGGTTCTGAAATAAAGCATGGTTTGCCAGACGGAATTTTTTGATTTTCCCTCAGAACGGGGAGAGGTTTTGGCTGGAATTTCTTCAAAACAGCAGCCTGCACGCACGGGAATGAGAACCGATTCAAGAAGACACGGAAAATTCAGTTCTCTGAAAATTATGTTTTTATAAATATATGTCGGTGAAATAAGAATGGGAGTTGTGAATTCCGTGAGCTCCGAGCCGAAAAGAATACCGATGAACTTCTGTGCAATGAGGTTGAAAAGCTTTCTGTGCGGATTATAACCGTAAAAGCTGTTTTTTTCAAGCCACCTTGAAATCTTGATTATCGTGTCGGGTGTTTGCTTTGCTTTTTCAATCATGGCAGGAATGCATGAGAGCTCAACGGGAATATCGGCAGAGAAAAACAGAATGTGAGAAGACGATGTGCTGTCAATCGAATCACGCATTGCACCGCCGATAAAAGGTCTTTGCTGAACAAGCTTCACAACTTTTCCAGGATATTCTTTTTGGAGCAGATGAATTGCATCGAGGCATTCTGTTCCTGCTTTTTCGGGCACAACAATCATAAATGAGCTTATATCCGAAGGGTTGCAGGTCTGCATAACCGTTTCAACCGTTTTTATCAGCGAGGTGCTTTCGTCGGTTGCGGATATAACAATTGTCACGCTTTCAAACTTCATCTGAATTTCACCGTTATTCTTCACAGTATTCTATGTGCTCACGGGGATTGACAAGAAGGGTTGCGCTGTAGCGTTTGCCGAACCAGACGAAATCTCTGGCGTAATCTTTCCAATTGTCAACAACCTTGTGAGCCTTGATGCTCAGGGTATTTCCGACGGCTCTGAGTTCAATATATTCTCCCTCTTCAAGAGCCTTGAAATAGGGATAGAAATTATGGTTGAGTTCAAGCTTTACGCCTGTTGTGCCGATAAGTCTGATAAGACTTTCCTGATATTTATAAAGGTCATCAAAAAGGTCATCTTCAATGCCGAATTTTTTCAGAAACGGCTTCAGATCTTTTGAAAAAGCTTCGATATGAGATGCAATCTCAAGGAATGCACCTTCTTCAAAATACCAGCCCGTTGAACCGAATTCTTCTTTGAGATATGTCCAGTCTGCCGTTTCAGTATCCGCTTTGCGGTCATACAAAGCAACAAAAAGCTCATGGATAAATCCTGTGCATTCGCCGTAAATATAGTCAAACAGCCTGCTGTAGAATTCATAATAGCTGATGTTTTTTTCTTTATTGAGATAAACCGCAAAATATCTTGTCAGACCGAGGTGATGGAAGGTCTGAAGCACAACCGAAAACATATATGCCCTGACCCATTCATCCTTTGACATGTCGGCGGTTTCGGTTATAACATCCATGTATTCCTGAACTCCGCTGAAATCGGGATTATAGTGGATTCCGAATGACGGGATTCTTGAAATTCCGATTCCGAATTTGCGTTGGTATTCAGGGTCGCCCATTCTTGAATTATCATATACCTGACATTCATAAACGGTCATGGAGTTGCTCTGACCCGATTCAAGCAGACTGCAGATTCCCTTGCAGAAGCTTTCGTATGTTTCACCTGGAAGACCGAGAATAAGCTCTGTATAGGTGGGGATACCTGCTTCGCTGTAGCGGGCATATAAATTTGAAAAGTGCTCAAGGGTAAGATTTTTTCTGCCTATATTTTCAAGGGCAACGGGGTCAAGAGTCTGATAAGCGAGGGTAACACCCTTATCAATATGATTGCTGTTGAGGATATATCCTGCTTCGAAAACGGTGTCATCGCTTTCTTTTGCGTAGCAGGGCTTGAAAACTTCGGGATATCCGTGAAGCTTGCTTTGTTTTGCAACATATTCCGCAATCTCAACATCCCTTTCAAGGATGCCGAAATTTGCATCGGCACAGTAGCAATAACGGATTTTATTTTTGGCAATCCAATCTATTTCCGCCTTGATTTTCTCCATGGGGAATTCTCTTATCCTGCGGGTGAAGCACCACTCGCAGTAAGCGCACATATAAGGGCAGCCTCTGTTGGTTTCGAGTGTTGCGTGGAATTCAACATCGGGAAATTCATTCAGAAGGCAGTCAAAAACCCCTTCCGTATAAGGCGAAGGATAGGATGAAATATCTGTCGGATGGTATTCTTCGGTTGTCACACAGCCGTTTTCGCTTCTGTATGAAAGATTGGGTACCGATGATAAATCGTTGCCGTTTTCAAGTGCCTTCAGCAAAAGTGTAAAGGTTTCTTCACCCTCGTTGTGCATGAGGTAATCAATGAAACCGTACTTTTCAAGGAAGGATGCATCGGGAGGCACGCTGTGACCACCGAAAATGATTATGACTTCGGGATAAAGCTTTTTCAGTTCTTTGGCAAGTTCTTTGTTATATTCAAGATTCCACACGAAATTCGTGAACGCAACGATATCAGGATTATCAAACCGTTTCAGAATTTCGGGGACTGTTTCTCGTATGCTGACGATATTGCAGACCTCGTAGGCTTGCATGATTTCAGGGTCGTTTTTCAGGTATGCTGAAATACAGCCCATGGAATAGGGGAGAAAGCAGGGCGATGAATGTGACAAAGCAATCTGAACGGGATATATTCTTTTTTTGTTCATTTCATTCACTCCGTTTCTTTAAAATAGGTTGAAGCACCGTTTTTTCTTCCGTACCAGGCAATGATCCTTGCGAATTCAGCGAAATCCTTAAAGGGCTTCGCTTTTATGCGGATAACGGATTCTTCTTTTCTGAGAACGGCTTTTCTGCCGTTTATTATATTGTTGAAATATTCGGTAAAATTATATGCTGAGCTGATTTCCTTTGAGGTATCAGAAGGTCTTTTCATCATGCTTTTCTGAAAGCTCATAAGCTCTGTGAAGATTTCTCCGTCTATGCCGAATTCTTTGAGAAATTCCGATATTTCTTCATAGAATCTGTCAAGCTCATATACGGTGCAGAGATAAGCATATTCTTCAAACGGCCATTGAACATTGCCGAATCTTTCGTCTGCACAGCTCAGAGTGCCTTCTTCACGCAGAACACAGTCAAGAAAACCGTCAACGGATTTTGTTGCTTTTCCCGCAACTGTTTCGGGCTTTGAAAGGAAATGAGAGAGAAGCGATGTGTAGAATTTTTTATATGAGCAGAGCCCTTCGTTGTAAAGATAAAGAGCAAAAAACATAAGCAGACCCATATGATGGAAAGCCTGCACCGTGCAGCAGAAAAGATTCATGCTTTTCCAGTCTTTGCTGCTCATGGAATATGTTGAAGTAACAACCATTGACTGCTCGGGAATATTGTCATCCTCGTCAGGTTCGCGGTGAGGCTGATTAAGAGGAATGCGGCTTGTTTTTATTCCGAATTTCTCAACATAATCTTTTCTGCCCATTATCGAGCAGGGGAGCCATTCACAGTTGTGAATATAAATCGAATTATGCTGACCGAGATTGAGAAGCTTGTCAACGCCGTCAACAAGGCTTTCAACCGTTTCGCCCGGCAGACCGAGAATGAGCTCGGTGTATGTTGCAACACCTGCATCGTTATAAAGCCTCATAAGCTCGGAATAATATTCGATGCTGATATTTTCTCTGCATATATTTCTGAGCACTTCTTCGCTCATTGACTGAAACGAAAGAGTGATGCCTCGGTTGAGATCGCTTTTTTCAAGCTTCATGCCGATGTCAAAAACTCTTTTGGTGCTGTTTTTGGCATATGAGGTCTGAAATCTTGCGGGGTAGCCTGTTTCTTTTTTAGCGGCAACGATTCTGTCTGTTATATCTTCGTCACGCTCAAACATTCCGAAGTTTGAGTCTGCCGAACCGAATATGAAAATTCTGTTGTTTTTCATCCATTCGATTTCGCCGTAAATACGCTCGATGGGGAATTTGCGGATTTTCGATTTCATGTTGCTCCAGTCGCAGTAGGCACATGAATTCGGGCAGCCTCTTGAGGTTTCTATAAGACCGAGAAATTCGGTATCGGGATTTTCTTTTAAAAGTTTATCAAAATATCCGCCGAGATACGGTGAGGGAAAATTGCATTCCTCCGATATCATCTCGGGATTGGTGAGAATGCCGTTTTCTGTTCTGAGCGATATTCCCGGAATTTCACGGGCATTTTCAAGATCGATTACCGCACGCATGAGGCGTCTGAAAATGATTTCGCCTTCTCCGTGAAGCAGGAAGTCAATATACGGGCATTCATCAAGCATACCGCCGTCGGGTGCAACATGATGACCGCCGAAAACGATGATGCAGTCGGGATATTTCTCTTTGATAAGCTTTGCGAGAGTTTTGTTGTAGTTGCAATTCCAGATATATGTTGAAAACGCAACCATAAACGGGTTTTCGATTTTTGTCATTACCTTTTCGGGATTTTCGCGGATAAAGAATATATTCTCAAGAATATAACTTTCTGCTATATCCTTATCTTCAAAGGCATATGCGGCAAGCTGACCCGCGGTATAGGGAATATGTGCGGACTTACCGTAGGGATAATTAACCTGAAAAAAATATAGTTTCTTTTTCAAAAATCCGCACTCCTTTCGTTTAATTCATGATTCTGATATCGTAATTTGTGCTCGTGTAATCACTTGCTCTTGTGTTCCGTCCGTACCAGACAACTTCCCTTGCAAAATCAAAGAAGGAAGCAACGGGAGAATCGTCACGGATTTCAAGAACGGTGTTTTTCTTTTCAAGAGGTAAATATGAATTTGAATAAACCGCATTGAAATAAGAATAAAAATCATATTCCGATGTTATTGCAACCTCGGGAAGATTAATCTTTTTAACGGTATCATGCTGATAGCGGAAAAGTGAATCAATAATATCATTTGTGCCGAAGCATTCTTCAACAAAAGCTTTTGTTTCTTTATAGAATAAATCAAGTTCTTTGTAAAAATCGAGATAAAGAACTTCATCAAAGCCCCACAGAGTACCTTCTGTTCCGTCGTATTCCGTAACGAATTCATTTTTGCTTTCGGCAACACCCGTGCACAGCGTTCTGATTTTTGAAAAAACACGGTTAAGAAGGGTGTTTTTGTTTTCAGCGGAATATTTCAGAAGCATATTGTAAAATTCGCCGTAGTTCACACCGTATTCGTTGCAGCAATAAATTGCAACACAGCGGAGCAGACCGAGATTGTGAAGCCCCTGAATATAATAAGAGAAAATAAGTGCTTTTGCCCATTCTTCACGGCTCATGGAATAGGTAGAGGTGACAACTTCGTTATATTCCGTTATTTCTTCGTTGTCATAAAAGCTGTTTGAATGGATGAGTCTGAAAGGAACCTTCGTACTCTTTATTGAAAATTTTTCTTTGTATTCTTTCTGACCCATCATTGAATTGGGCAGAAGGTCGCAGGGATAAATGCTCATTGCGAAATGCTGACCGTTTTCGATAAGAATGCTTACACCCTTGCAGAAGCTTTCATAGGTTTCGCCAGGCAGACCGAGAATCAGCTCGGAGAAGGTGGCAATGTTCATTTCCTGATATTTTTTCATCAGGTCTTTGAAAAACTCAATCGGAATATTTTTTCTGCCTACATTTGCGAGCACCTGCTCATCAAGGCTCTGGAACGATATGGTCTGAGCCTTGTTAAGACCTTTTCTGAAAAATTTTGTTCCGATATCAAAAACAAAATCAAATCTGTTTTTTGTGAAGCACACACGGAAAACCTTCGGATAGCCGTATTTTTCTTTGCATGAAACAATGTAATTCGCAATATCGGCATCACGGTTGAAAAGGCAGAAGTTACCGTCTGCACAGAAAATGAATTCGATTTTGTGCTCAACAAACCAATCTATTTCGGCAAAAACTCTTTCAAGAGGGAAGAGTCTTACCTTTGATTTGAGTGAACCCCAGTCGCAGAAGGAACATGAATTCGGGCATCCTCTGTTGGTTTCAAGAAGAACGGAAAAGCTTATTCCGTCATCCATGATACCGTCAAAAACACCTTCAAGATAGGGGGAGGGATAATCCGTTCCCGTCTGCGGTTCAAAGTCGGTTGTTATTATTTCTCCGTTTTCGTTTCTGAAAGAGATGTTTGCAACCTTGTTCAGCGGAGCACCCGTTGCAAGGCTTTCAAGCAGACCTTCGGTCGGTTCTTCACCGAAACGGTGGGTTATGAAATCAACAAATCCGCATTCTTCAAGGTCTTTTCCGTCGGCTGAAACGCTGTGACCGCCGAAGGTGATGTAACATTCGGGAAAGACTTTTTTTATCGCCTCAGCTGTAAATTTGTTATATTCTTTGTTCCATACCGAGCATGAAAAAAGAACCATGTAGGGATTGTCAAGCTGTGAAATAACAGCTTGAGCATTCTCTCTTTTATATATGATTTTGCCGAAATTATATTCGGCGGCAATTGTTTTGTTTTTCTGACAGTAGGCCTGAATGCAGCCTGCGGCATACGGAATATAGGCACTTTTTTTATCGGTGCCGTAAACATTATTCGCTTGTATGAAATATACATTTTTCATTTTACAGTCAAATCACTTTCATTCATGCAACGAATTTTCAGAATTACAAAATAATATTTAATCAATTCCGCAATATCTGTGTTGGAGGAACCTTCCTGCCTTTTCTGGTATTTGCAGGGAACTTCAATGAATTCACATCCGAGCCTTAACGGTTTGAATGTCATTTCGGGAACGAAATCGAATCTTTCGCCCTGCCAGTTGATTTTTCGGTAAATGTTTACGGGTGCTATCTGGGTGGGATTTGTGAAATCCGTCAGCTCAGCCTTGTAAAGCAGAGCAAACATTTTTTGCGAAAAAAAGTTTATGATTTTACGAACTCTGCCGTAACCCTCAAAGCATCCGTCTTCAAGCCAACGGCTGACCGAAATTATTTTTTCGGGGCTTTCTTTTGAAAGACGCACCATTTTCGGAAAAGCTGAGGTGTCCATACCGTCGTCTGCGGGCCAGACTATCATATGAGTTCCTCTGACGGCTTTGATTCCGTCTCTTATTGCGTTCCCGAGACCTGCACCGCTCTGAAAACGGTAAGTGCAGTTTGTGTTGTTTTCGCAGATGCTTCTGACGGTTTCAACACAGCCGTCGGTTGCTTTTTTTGACAGAATAAAAATATATTCATCCGCAAGAGCGAAACTGCTGATTTTTTTATGTGTATCTGCAAGGGAATAAGTTTCGTCAACGGCACAGAAAACCGCCGACAGCCTGTATTCTTCCTTCATATCCGAATCATCTCTGTTTTTCTTCTTTTATCTCTGAGGTATAAATGTTTTTGCCGCCTCTTCTGCCGTACCATAAAACCTTGCGGGCATATTCATCCCATGAATGAACGGTATGAGGCTCATCGAGAGTGTAGCAAACTTTTTTTGCTTCGGGTTTTCTGTATTCCGAGCCTGAAAGAATATTGCCGAAGTAGTTTTTCCAGTCGTGCTCCGCACAGAAAGAGTGAATTTTGTCGTTCACGGATTTTATAACGGATTTCTGATATGACAGCAAATCCTCAAGCAAAGCTTCATCGGTTATATATCTTCCGATAAAAGGCTTTATATCTTCGTAAAAACTGTCTTTATCATAAACCGTTCTGAGAAAAGCATATTCTTCAAAAGGCCATGCGGCATTACCGAAGGTTTCGTCATAAACAACGGCTTCGGCATTGTTATCCGTGATGTTGCTTATTCTTTCTTTTATTTCTCTGAAAATATTACTTTCGGTTTCGTTGAGCAGAAAGCTCAGCAGACTGCCGTAAAAATCGCTGTAGCGTATTCCGCATTCGCTGTGAAGATAAATTGCAACATACTGAAGCAGACCGAGATGGTGGAAGCAAAGAACGCAGGTTGAAAACAAAACCATTTCCTTCCAGTCATCGGGTGTCATGGATGCGGTCGAAGTAATGATTCTTGAATATTCACGGATATCGCCTTCCTTCGGTGCGCTGACATGAGGCTGGTTGAGCGGAATTTTGCTGTAGCTTATTTTGTGTTTCTCCATGTAATCGCTTCTGCCCATTTCTGCAAGCGGAAGCCATTCGCAAAGGTGAACAAAAAGGGAGTTGTGCTGACCGAGTTCAAGAAGACGGTCAATTCCGTTTCTGAAGCTTTCGGTTGTTTCGCCGGGAAGACCGAGGATGAGGTCAGTGTAGGTCGGAATGCCTTCTTCGGAATATTTTTTCTGAAGAGAGGTATACGCTTCTATATCAAGGTTTGATCTGCCGATATTTTTCTGAACATCGGGCGACATTGACTGGAATGAAAGGGTAACACCCTTATCCATTCCCATTTCATTGAGCTTTTTGCTTATGCGGAAAACTCTTTCGCTGTTGCCCTTTGAATATGAAACCTGAAACTTTTTCGGATAGCCGTATTTTTTGTTGCACTCAATTATTTTATCGGTGATTTCCTCGTCTCTTTCGAACATGCCGAAGTTTGCGTCGGCAATTCCGAGGAATTCCATTTTTCTTTTGCTTGCCCATTCAATATCGGCAAAAACTCTTTCGATGGGGAAAAATCTGACTTTTGATTTTATCATTCCCCAGCTGCAATAGGCACAGCGGTTGGGGCAGCCTCTGTTGGTTTCAACAAGAGGAACAAAATCAATTTCGGGATATTTTTCGCAGAGCATATCGAAAAATCCGCTTGCAAAGGGCGATGGAAAATCCGCGACATCGTGAATTTCAACGGGAGTGCTGATGATTCCGTTTTTATCTGTGCGGAAAGAAATATTTGAAACTTTTTCAAGCCCGTCACCGTTTGTATATGCTCTCAGAAGATCTCTGAAGGCAACCTCGCCTTCGTAATGCATAAGAATGTCGATAAACGGGCATTCCGTCAGCAGGTCGGTGCTGTCGGTAATCTGCTGACCGCCGAAAACAATTATGCAGTCGGGAAAAGCTTTTTTGACTTCACGGGCAAGAATTTTGTTATATTCGAAATTCCATATATAATTTGAAAAACCGATAAGGAACGGATTTTCAAGAGAAGAAACGATATCTGTGATTTTATCACGAAGGAAAAATGCTTCCTTCAATTCATAGTTTTCTCTGATATCGCTGAAGCTGAAAGCATAAGATGCGAGTGCTCCGATTGCATAAGGAAAATAGACCGACGATGTGCTCATAAATGTCGGTTGGATTAAATATAAATTTTTCTTTTCCATCGCACTCACCTCCGCAATTCTTCAGCTTATTATTGTAACATATTATATATATAATGTCAACAAATGATGATGCACGGAAGAATTATAAAAAAACAAGGCTTCGGTATGTTGCCGAAGCCTTGTGAAAGCCGACTTGTTTATCAGTCGATTGATTTCATTGTGGGGAAGAGAAGCACATCTCTGATAGCCTGTGAATCGGTAAGAAGCATGCACATTCTGTCGATACCGAAGCCGATACCGCCTGTGGGGGGCATACCGTATTCAAGAGCCATGAGGAAGTCTTCGTCGGTTGTGTTTGCTTCATCGTCACCCTGAGCAAGCTGAGCTTCCTGAGCCTTGAAACGCTCTCTCTGATCGATGGGGTCGTTAAGCTCGGAATAAGCATTTGCCATTTCCCAGCCGTTCATGAAGAACTCGAAACGCTCAACATAGTTGGGATCTTCGGGCTTCTTCTTTGTGAGGGGAGAAATTTCGATAGGATGATCCATAACGAAAGTGGGCTGGATGAGATGCTCTTCTGCGTATTCTTCAAAGAACATTGCAAGGATATCGCCCTTGCCGTGTCTCTTCTCGTATTCGATGTGGTGCTTGTCTGCAAGTGCTCTTGCATCTTCAAGAGTTTCAACTTCGTTCCAGTCAATGTTTGCATATTTCTTGACTGCATCAACCATGGTGATTCTCTCGAAGGGTTTTCCGAGATCCATTTCAACGCCGTTGAAGCTGATTGTTGTTGTGCCGAGAACAGCCTGAGCAACATGACGGTAAAGGTTTTCGGTAAGATCCATCATGCCGTTGTAGTCTGTGAAAGCCTGATAAAGCTCCATGAGAGTGAATTCGGGGTTGTGACGGGTGTCAACACCTTCGTTTCTGAAAACTCTGCCGATTTCATAAACCTTTTCCATGCCGCCGACGATGAGTCTCTTGAGATAAAGCTCAAGTGAAATACGAAGTTTGAAATCTTCATTGAGAGCGTTATGGTGGGTTTCAAAGGGTCTTGCGGCAGCACCGCCTGCGTTTGAAACGAGAATGGGTGTTTCAACTTCGATAAAGCCCTGAGAATCAAGATAATTTCTGATTTCTCTGATGATAAGTGAACGCTTGATGAAGGTATCCTTAACATCGGGATTCATAATAAGGTCAAGATAGCGTCTTCTGTAACGGGTATCGGTGTTGGTAAGACCGTGGAATTTTTCGGGGAGGGGGAGAAGTGACTTGGTGAGAAGTCTGATTTCCTTTGCATGAACGGAAACCTCGCCTCTTCTTGTTCTGAAAACGAAGCCCTTTACTTCAACGATATCACCGATATCCCACTTCTTGAATTCAGCAAAGTTTTCTTCACCGATTTCGTCAATCTTGACATAAACCTGCATTCTACCGCTGCGGTCTCTGATATCAATGAAGTTTGCCTTACCCATGTCACGGCGGCTCATCATTCGTCCGCTGATGCATACATCGGTATTTTCAAGTTCTTCAAAGCGGTCAACGATTTCTGCGTTGTGGATTGACTGCTCTGCGGTTGTTATCTGAAACGGGTCTTTGCCTGCAGCCTGAAGAGCTTCAAGCTTTTCAACACGGATCTGACGGAGTTCGTTGACATCCTGCACCTGCTCTTCTTCGGGAGCAGCATTAACAATCTTTTCTTCTGCCATAATTTTAGATTTCCTTTCTTTATCGGGAAACAGTATTATACTGCGATCTGATTTTTACTTTGAAATTGCAAGAATCTTCATCTTGATGATTTTTCCGCCGGGAGTGTGAACCTCAGCAATGTCGCCAACCTTTTTACCCATGATAGCTGAACCGACGGGTGAAAGGTCGGAAATAACACCGTGCTCGATGTCGCTCTTACCAAGGATTTTGTATTCAACTTCTTCTTCAAAGTCCATATCGTAAAGAGTAACCTTTGAACCGATGCTGACAGCTTCGGTTGTGAGTTCTTCTTCGTCAAGGATTTTTGCGTTGCGGAGGTCTGCTTCGAGTTTTGCGATTTCGGCTTCCATTTTAGCCTGTTCGTTCATCGCCTCATCATATTCTGCGTTTTCGGAAAGGTCACCGTGTGAGCGGGCTTCCTTGATCTTTTCTGCGATATCGTCTCTGCCTTCTGTTTTAAGCTTGTTAAGCTGGGCACTGAGCTTTTCATAATCCTCACGGGTAAAGATTGTCTGTTTTTCCATTTCGGTATATCTCCTTTTGATTAATTATACAAAACCATTTTCCGTTATATTATATAAAATATAAATAATAATGTCAAGCATTTATTGCTTTTGTTGAGCATAACATCGCAGGCATTCCGACACCGTTGCGTTATTGCATCCGTTACAGCTTATTTCGGTGCGTGAAAACGGTGACAGCCTGTATTCCGTGCTCGCACAAAGCTCGGTAACTGCCGCCGCAAAATGTGCGGTATCAATATTTTCGGGAACTGCTTTTCTGTGATTTGCGGAAAGCTCGATTTCCTCTGAAAAAAAGCGGAGTTTTCCGTGATTGCTCCGTCTGAAAGAAAAAACGGCGGAGTTTTTCATTCCGTCGGTTGTTGCTCCGTCACAGCATATGATTATTTCACTTTTTCTGACGGGCTGATAATCGGTACGCACAGTAACCGAAGCACCGCAGTCATCAAAGATTCTGTTGCACTCGCTGCAGTATCTTTCGGGGCGGGAGGTGATGGCTCTGACCAGCGAAGCGTAAGGCAGAAGTCGGTGTATTTCACCGCTCATGCGTGCGTTGCGGTCAACAACGGTTATGCAGGTTTCTTCGGGTCTGAGACTTGCTTTTTCAAAAGCGTCTATAGCGGTATTCAGAACGAAAAATCCGTTTGAATAAACGGGCTTGAAGCGTTTCACCTTTCCGCTGTCGGGCAGAAAAAGGCTTTTCGGTGCAATGATTCTTGAAACATATCTTCCGCATTTTTCTTCGGTTGCCGTGAGCATTGCTCCGCTGAGGTTTTCGGGGATATCAAGAACAAAAAAATGAAGCCCGTTTTCTGTCGGATATGATATCGGTTCGTTTCTGCACAAGCGTTTTAGCTGTTTTCTTCTTTTTATAAAACCTTCGGATATTTTTTCTGTTTTTAAAACAATAAACACATTATCCCGCCTTTCAAAACATAGTCTGTAAAGACAAACTATGCAAAAAAAGCCATGATAATGTGTTCTGAAGTGTTTCTATTCGTCTTTGAAAATGAGTTCAAGCTCTTCCTGAGTTAATTCACGGCAATCGCCTTCTGCAAGAGAAGTGTCAAGCTTCAGTGCACCGATCTGAATTCTGCGGAGCTGCTCAACATTGTTGCCGAGTGCGTGAAACATACGCTTGACCTGATGATACTTTCCTTCGCGGATGCATATTTCGGCGGCAGGCAGACCTCCATCAGTTGTAAAGGATTTTACCTTTGCAGGCAGACACTCCGTGCCGTCTCCGAGGGTAATTCCGCTTTCTAATTTTGCAATATCATTCTCGTCAATCGGATAGGATAAAACCGCCTGATAGGTTTTGTAAACATGGTGTGAGGGGCTCATGATTCTGTGAGAAAAAGCACCGTCATCAGTTATAATCAAAAGACCCGTTGTGTCTCTGTCGAGCCTTCCTGCAGGAAAAAGACTGCGTCTTTTCAGCTCATCGGGAATAATATCGATAACCGTTTTCTTTTTGGGGTCGGTGGTTGCACTGATAACTCCCTTGGGCTTGTTGAGCATGATGTATACATGCTCTTTTGCCGTGAAATTATATCCTTTTACGGTAATATCGTCAACATCGGCATCAACAAGCTCTTCCGCACGCAGAACAACCCTTGAATTGACCGATACAGCCGCATCTTTGATGAGTTTTCTTGCGTCTTTTCTTGAAACATTGCAGTTGAGTGCTATTAATTTGTCAAGGCGTTTCAATCCCATAATATCACCTGTTATGAAAAAAGGGTCGGTAGTTAGCCGACCCTTTAAAAATCAGATTAAGCTTAAATTATGCAAGCTCTGCGAAGTACTTGATTGTACGAACCATCTGGCTTGTGTAGCTGTTTTCGTTGTCATACCATGAAACAACCTGAACCTGATAGAGACCGTCTTCAATCTTTGTAACCATTGTCTGAGTAGCATCGAAGAGTGAGCCGTAAGTGATACCAACGATATCGCTTGAAACGAGTTCTTCTTCTGTGTAGCCGAATGAAGCTGATGAAGCAGCCTTCATAGCAGCGTTGATGCCTTCCTTAGTGATGTTGTCGCCCTTAACAACTGCAACAAGAAGAGTTGTTGAACCTGTGGGAACGGGAACTCTCTGAGCTGAACCGATGAGCTTGCCGTTGAGTTCGGGGATAACAAGACCGATAGCCTTTGCAGCACCTGTTGAGTTGGGAACGATGTTAGCAGCAGCAGCTCTTGCTCTTCTGAAGTCACCCTTTCTGTGAGGACCGTCAAGAACCATCTGATCGCCTGTGTATGCATGAACAGTTGTCATGATACCGCTCTGGATGGGAGCATAGTCGTTGAGAGCCTTAGCCATGGGAGCAAGGCAGTTTGTTGTGCATGATGCAGCTGAGATGATTGTGTCATCAGCTGTGAGAGTGCCTTCGTTTACGCTGTAAACGATTGTGGGAAGGTCGTTGCCTGCGGGAGCAGAAATAACAACTTTCTTTGCACCTGCATCGATGTGAGCCTGGCTCTTTGCCTTTGAGCAATAGAAGCCTGTGCATTCGAGAACAACATCAACACCGATTTCGCCCCAGGGGAGCTCTGCAGCGTTAGCCTTAGCATAGATTTTGATTTCTTTGCCGTCAACTGTGATGCTTTCTTCGCCTGCAACTACTGTATCAGCAAGAGCATATCTGCCCTGAGCTGTGTCGTACTTGAGAAGGTGAGCGAGCATTGCGGGATTTGTAAGGTCGTTGATAGCAACGATTTCGTAGCCTTCTGCACCGAACATCTGACGGAATGCAAGACGGCCGATACGACCGAAGCCATTGATTGCAACTTTAACTGCCATGGTAAATTACCTCCAAAAATGATTTTTATTTTTTGACCGTATATATTTTATACATTTTCAAGGAAATATGCAACAGTTTTTTGATTAATTTTTCTTATTTTTGAAAGTTTTGGTATTCTGAACAAAAATATATAAAACTTGGGCGAAAAGGGTGTAAATCTGCCGAAGGATTTCGGGTTATTTATGGTATTTTCCGCCGCTTGAAATCATGAAAGCACGGTAAATCTGTTCAAGAAGCATGACTCTTGCAAGCTGATGAGGAAATGTCATCGGGCTCATTGAGAGTCTGAATTTCGCTCTGCTCTTCACAGACGGAGCAAGACCGTGGGAGCCGCCGATAACAAAACAAAGAGAACCGAAGCCCGAAACGGCACATTTTTCAATCTCCTTCGAGAAGTTTTCGGAGGATAATTCTTTGCCTTCGATACAGAGTGCAAAAACCGCATCGGAGTTTGAAATCTTTGAAAGAATCCGTTCGCTTTCGTCAGCGAGAGCGGCTTCAATCTGTGCTTCGTTGGGGTTTTCGGGAA
>JAZOVN010000227.1:0-5270 GCA_045658725.1 Acutalibacteraceae bacterium | reverse complement strand
TGCAGGAAATCCGTGACGCAATCGACAACGGTACATTTGAAGAATACAGAGCAAAATACGTTGATTTGCTTGATACAAGAATATAAATTAAAATTATTTGTTTTTTCTATTGCATATTTCAATTTGTTATTGTATAATATCTGCATTATGTTTTGGAGGTTACTCAAATGAATTTTATTTCACTTTTAGCTCAGATGGGCGGTACAGGTGCAGCAGCAGGCGGTGCTGCAGGTCAGCAGAATCCAATGTCAATGATTATTATGATGGTTGCTCTCTTCGGTGTTATGTATTTTGTTATGATCAGACCCCAGAAGAAAAAGCAGAAGGAAGAGCAGACCATGCGTGACAGCATTCAGGTCGGCGATGAAATCACAACCATCGGCGGTATCATGGGCCGCGTTGTTACTGTTAAGGATGATTCTCTTATCATTGAAACAGGTGCAGACAGAAACAAGATGAAGATTACCCGTTGGGCTGTTTCAACAAACAACACTGCTAACGAAAAGCTTGAAGCAGAGAGACAGGCTGCAAAGGAAGCTGCTGAAGCAGAAAAGAAAGCAAAGATGGAAGAAGCTGCTGAAAACAGCAAGGCAAAGAGAAAGAAGTCAAAGAAGAAAGACGACACCTTTGACAATTAATCTGTAATAATTGATTTACTCCTTTCATAGTATTGATTAGCAATAGTGTGAGAGGAGTTTTTTTATGCCCAAAAAAGAGGAGTCAGGCTTTCCGTTGGTTAAGCTTGCAGTATGTTCATTATCTTCATCTGTTTTATTTTATATTTTGATTGCTTTGTTTTCTTTTCTTATTCTGAAAACATCGGGTAACGGTTCAATGTATCTTTTTTACGGGATTGGAGCAGGTGCGGTTTCGGGATTCATCAGCGGTTTTACGGCACTTAAGCTGATAAAAGAAAAAGGTCTTTTTTACGGAGCGATCTGCGGCGCAGGTCAGTCGGTTATATGTGCTTTTATCATGTTTATTCTCAACAAAGGAACAGCAGGTAATGCGGTTTTTATTCTTATTGCGGTGATGATATTAATGTCTTCTCTGGGCGGTCTTGCAGGAGTAAATCTGAAGAAGAAAATAAAATATTGACGGTTGAAATACTATGAAAAAAATATCTGTTATAATTTGTTCTTTAATTTTTCTGTTCACTATGACTTCTTGTGTATCTCAGGATAAAATGAATCCCATGATTTTTGTCGACAGATTTAAAGAGAATTTTCCTGAAATAAGTGTGTCTGAAATGTATCGTGAGGATAACGGTTATTTCTGCTTTCTGACAGACAAGAATAACATTAATTTTGCTCTGAAATTTTATACGGATCATTCAGAAAACATAAAAAAAATCTGCCTTGCCTGCAACATTGCTGACAAGACAGACAGTATTAAATTTATTTCTGAGGCTTTGATTGCAACATATGCTTCGGATGAAATTACTGATGATGTGATGAGAAATCTCTTTATAAACGAAAGGGATTATTATAACACTCAATGGTACAGATATACTTCGGTAATAATAGAAGGAAAAGCTTTCTTTTCTGTTGAAAATATGAAGATATCAACAGCATCCGATGCACAGCTTACGCTTAAGCCCAATGACATTACTTTCCGTGAATGACCTTGTAGCAAAGGTCGGGAAGGTCAGACATAATGCAGTCTGCACCGATGTCATTGATTCTTTTGATTTCTTTTGCATTGTTGATTGTCCAGAACTGAATTGCAATTCCTCTGTTATGTGCATAAGTGACCATTCTTTTTGATGCAGGTCGGATGAAACCGTATTGATTACCCGGAATCTGAAGAACATTGAATTTAATCCATTCCTTCTTTATGGGGAGATTGAATGATGCGGCAATATAGAAAAGGAAAAAGTCAAGTCTGCTTGCGGAACGGTTGAAATCGGGATATGTTTTATCAACATAGTTTGTGATTTCCTGATGGAAGGTTGCAAAAATAACCTGATCAAGCATGTTTCTCTTTTTAAGAATTTCGTGGAATTCATCGGCGGCAGTTTTTCCGAGGTCACCACCGTTTTTGATATCAATACTGTAAAGATATTTTTTCTTGCTTTCAAGATAATCAAAAATCTGCTCAACATCAACTGCTCTCAGGTTATCGGGAATTTCATCGCCACGAAGACCACGGTAGGGATAATTGCCATTATTATCCATGTAATTTTCTCCGAGATTAAGCTGGCGGATTTCATCGAATGTTTTGTTTTCAACATAAACATCTGTTTCACCGAAAAATTCGCAGGCATTTGTTGTTCTGTCAAGAGTTTTGTCGTGAACGATAATAAGGTGTCCGTCTTTTGAGCGTCTTAAATCAAATTCAAAAAGCTCAACCTCGAAATCATCGCTTTCGGCACAGCTCTGAAATGCCATAAGAGTGTTTTCGGGAGCAATCTTTGCACCTGAACGGTGAGCGGCAACGATAGCTTTGCCGTCGGTTTTGATGAGCGGATTTTCAGGTCCGTTATATTTCTTTTCCTTTATGGGAATAACTGTACCGATTAATCCGACGATTACAAGAAAAAGATTGAAAACGAGCATGAATGCGATAAATCCGCCAATTATCATTAAAAATTTAATCAGCAATGGTAATACCTCCGAACGAATTTAAAGCTCCGGTTTTAAGCCGGAGCTTTTATTGTTTTATGCCATTTCAGAAAGCTTGACGGGTCTGCCTTCTGCAACTGATTTCTTTGCAGCAAGAGCAACAAGAATTGAGTTAAGACCGTCTGCACCTGTGGTGGGTGTAGCCTTATCTTCGATGACTGCTTCAACAAACTGAAGCATTTCATCTCTGAATGACTGCATATATCTTTCAAGGAAGAAATAAAGAGGCTTGTCAGCAACAACACCGTCTTCACCCATAAAAACAACATTTGTGGGCGTGTCGTTTGATGCTACTGCAGCACCCTTACTGCCGAACACTTCGATTCTCTGGTCATAACCGTATGCTGCGCGTCTGCTGTTATCAATAACACCGACTGCTCCGTTTTCAAATTTGAGGCTGATTACTGCAGTGTCAACATCGCCTGCTTCTCCGATAGCGGGGTCAACAAGGCAGGTTGCATTTGCATAAACTTCAGTAACTTCACTGCCTGCAAGGAAACGAGCCATGTCAAAATCATGGATTGTCATATCAAGGAACATGCCGCCGCTGACTGCTGAATATTCTGCCGGCGGGGGAGCGGGGTCTCTTGAAGTGATTTTGACGATATGAACATCGCCGATTTTACCGTCATTAACCATTGCTCTTACGTTTGCAAAGTTATGGTCAAAACGGCGGTTGAATCCAACCTGAAGCTTTACACCTGCTTTTGCAACTGCATCAATAACAGCATTAACTTTTTCAGGAGTAAGATCAACGGGTTTTTCGCAGAAAATATGCTTTCCTGCTTCTGCTGCTTCAATAGCAATGTCGGCATGTGTATCTGTTGATGAACAAACAAGAACTGCCTCAACTTCAGGATCAGCAAGCATCTGCTTGTAATCATCGTAAATTTTGGGAATATTAAGCTCTGCGGCTACCTTTTCTGCATTTGCCTTGAAAACATCGGTGATTCCCACTACAGTTGCAGTCGGAACATTATATGTTATCGACTTTGCATGAAGGGAACCGATTCTGCCAGCACCAATGATACCGATTTTAAGCTGCTTCATTTTTATAACGGTCCTTTCTCTTTGTTATTAGGGATTATCCCCATATACAATGTTTATTTTAACATATGTTTATTCTGAATTCAATAAAATATTAAATTATTTTGAAAATTTTTGCTTTGTTGCCATTCCTCCCCGTATATGTCTTTCTGCTTTGTTAATATCAAGAATTTTTCTGACCTCATTATATAATGACGGATTGATTTTTTTAAGTCTTTCGCTTACATCAACAAAAACGGTACTTTTGCTTATTCCGAATTTTTTTGCAGTATTACGCACGGTCGTTTTGTTCTGAATTATATATTCTGCAAGCACAATGGCTCTTTGCTCTACATCATTATTCAATATAATCCCTCCGTATGACATATTATTAATTAATATGAAATTTACGGAAGGAATATAACAGAAAAACCCCGGAAGAATCCGAGGTTTCTTGATTTTATCTTTCTTCTCTGAAATATGAAAGTCCAAGACTTGCGGGGGGCTGATTTTCGCGTTTGCGTTTCATACTTATAATAATAAGCACAAGAATGGTTACCACATAAGGAGTCATTTTAAAGATTTCCTGAGATGCCATATTGAGATTGGGGATATAGTTATGAACAACAAGAAGTCCGCCGAAAAGAATTGAACCCAAAATGCTGAATTTCGGCTTCCATACTGCGAAGATTACAAGTGCAATTGCAAGCCATCCTCTGTCACCGAAACCGTCGTTTGACCATACGCCGCATGCATAATCCATAACATAGTAAAGTCCGCCGAGACCTGCAATAATACTTCCCGTGCATGTAGCGATGTATTTATATTTTGAAACATTGATTCCTGCAGCATCGGCTGTAGCGGGGTTTTCACCGATTGCACGCAGACTCAGACCGGCTCTTGTTTTGTTAAAGAAAAATGAAGCGAAAAGTGCAATGATAATTGCTGCATATGCCAGAAAACTGTAAGAAAGAAAAATGTCACCGTACCAACCGAGATTATCAGCAAACGGTATTTTTGTTTTAAAGCAGTTACTTGTTGCGTAAAGAGCAATCGAAGGAAGTTCGCTGTTTGTAAGTTTGATGAGTGAACCGCCGAAGAAATTACCCACACCGACACCGAATGTTGTGAGAGCAAGACCTGTAACATTCTGGTTTGCTCTGAGTGTTACGGTTAAAAATGAATAAATCAGACCCATAATCAGAGAGCCTATCATAGATGTTAAAATGGGAATGATAACTGCAAGGACCGGATTTATTGTTTCAACCGAGTTTTCATAAACAAATGCACCGATAACGCCTGCGATACCGCCTACATACATTACGCCTGCTGTACCGAGATTGAGATGTCCTGCTTTTTCGGTTATAATTTCACCTGTTGAGCCGAACAAAAGAGGGATTCCCTGAACGATTGCTCGCTGAATAAATGCAATAATCATTATTTGTTCGCCTCCTTATCTTTCTGACGGAATTTAATTGTGTAATTAACAAAAAATTCACTGCCTATAATAAAGAAAATTATTATGCCCGTAAGTATTTCTGAAAAAGAGTCATTAAGACCGAAATCAGTTGAAATCTGACTTGCACCTTTTTCGAGGAAAACAATAAGAAGAGAAGTAAG
>JAZOVN010000226.1:0-2671 GCA_045658725.1 Acutalibacteraceae bacterium | reverse complement strand
TTTTCGGTGCAACGGTCGGAGAAAATGTTGCGATGAACGGCAAGCCCGACAAAGCAAGAGTTCTTGCTGCTCTCAAAGAAAGCAACTTTTCAAAAGAACTGAAAAACGGCACGGATACAATCCTTCTGCGTGAATTTGATGACAGCGGTCTTTCTCTTTCGGGCGGTGAAGGTCAGAAAGTTGCGGTTGCGAGAGCATTCTATAAAAAATGTCCGTTTGCGATTCTTGATGAACCGAGTGCAAATCTTGACCCCGTTTCCGAATATGCTCTTAATGATGCAATGGTAAGAGCTGCCGAAGATAAAACGGTTATATTCATTTCCCACAGACTTTCAACCACCGTTATGGCAGATGTCATTTACATGCTCGAAAACGGTGAAATCGTTGAAAGCGGTTCGCACGAAGAGCTGATGGCTCTCGGCGGAAAATACGCATACATGTTCAATCTTCAGGCTGAAAAATATAAAGACGAGTAAGAAGCAATTATCCCCCGTATTTTTGTGCAGTCACAAAAATACGGGGGATATAAAATTTATTATACAAGAGGAATTTCCATGGGAACGCCGCCCTGAACTGCCGATTCGTGAGCGATGATGCCGGGAAGACTCATATTGATTGCAAAGTCAACATCAAGAACAGGTCTCTTTCCTTCAATAAGACAATTGATGAAATCCTTGACCATCTTTGCATCCGCACCGCCGTGACCGCTTGAATCCTCGCCTTCATAGCAGGTGGTTACGGGAATATCAATCTTTGAATTTGCGTTGAAAGTTCCGGGAACGCTGTAAAGGCTTGCAAGGGAATGTGCATTATCAACAACCTTTGTGCGGTCGGTTTCGATTGTTCCTCTGGTTCCGCAGATACGGTAGTTGTGGTCATAGCTTGTGTATGCACCGAAGCTGACAAGAAGTCTGATACCGGCTCCCTTTGCTGTTTTGAAAAGAGCAACGCCCGTTTCTTTTCTTTCGGGAGTGTAGGGGTCATAATGAACATCGGCTTCCATACATGTTACGCTGACAACCTTATCATCCATAACATAAAGAAGAGGACCGAGCTCATGGGTAAGATATCTGATAGCGGGCTGGTAGGTTCTCCAATGACCTTCGGGGTAATATGTGGGTGAGAATTCATTGGGATCAAGAGCATGAAGATATTCAGCCTCTGCATAAGCTATTTCGCCGAAAAGGCCGTCCTGATGCATCTTTCTCCAGGTTTCTATGAATGCCCAGTAGCAGCAGTTTTCTGCCGCCATATATGTAAGCTCGGGGTGAGCTTCGCAGGCTGCTTTGAGTTCTTTTGCTTCCTCAATCGAATTCACGGAAGGAATTTCACAGAGAACATGCTTGCCTGCTTCAAAAGCTTTGATAACAATGGGAACATGATAAACCGCTTCGGTTGCAACGATAACCGCATCAATATCTGATTTCAGAAACTCGTCATAATCGATGAACTGAATAAGATTCGGATCATTGACTGCTTCTGCAAGCTCTTCGTAACCTGATTTGAGGATTTTAGGATTGTGGTCACATACCGAAACAAGCTTTGCATTTTTTACACCTGCAAGGCATCTTGCAACAGCGGTGCCTCTGCCGAGACCGACAACACCGACTTTTATAATTTTTTCACTCATATTTATTCTCCTTTGGTGAGATATGATGATATTATATATCACTTTTACGGATTTGTCATCACCTGCGGTTGAAAATTTTATTTTTTTATTTTATAATAGCCCTATACTTTCTGAAAGGAGCTTTTTATGACAGACAAAATCCGCAACATCGGAATACTGGCTCATGTTGACTCGGGTAAAACAACCATAACCGAACAGCTCCTTTATCTGACAGGTGCAATCCGCTCTGCAGGAAGCGTTGATTCGGGTACCGCATCGACCGACAGCCTTTCAATTGAAAAGCAGAGAGGCATTTCAGTCCGCACCGCAACAGCAAGCACGAAATGGCGTGACACAACAATCAACATCATAGATACTCCCGGTCATGTTGACTTTGCGGGAGAAGTTGAGCGTGCCCTTTCGGCACTTGACTGTGCCGTTGTTGTGGTTTCTGCGGTTGAAGGTGTGCGTGCACATACGGAAAACATACTGAAATCTCTTGACGAAGCAAATCTTCCGAGAGCTGTTTTCATTAACAAAACCGACCGTGCAGGCTCAGACACGGCTTCGGTTATTGCAGAACTGAAAAAGGTAACAAATCAATCGCTTCTCCTGCTTTCGGAGATAAAAAACGAAGGCCTCGAAAACATGAGTGTCGAAAGAATAAGCGGCAAAGCTTTTGAGCTTGCAGCAACTCAGGCACTTGCGGATATATGCGACGAAGCGGCAGATGCTTTTCTCTGCGATGAAACACTTTCGGCAGAAAGAGCAACAGAGCTTTTAAAAGAAAAAATATCTGCATGTGAAATCACTCCCGTGCTTTGCGGAAGTGCAAAATATTCAATCGGAGTCAGCGACCTTGCAGACCTGCTTGTTGAACTCATGCCCTCTGCAAAACGCAGGGCAACCGATGAATTATGCGGTATTATTTTTAAAATAGAACACGATAAATCGCTTGGAAAAGTTTCGCATATCAGACTTTTCGGCGGAGAATTATCAAACCGTGATGAAGTTAAAATATTATCCCCCGTCGCTTCTGTAACAGATAATAACGATGAAAAC
>JAZOVN010000225.1:0-8733 GCA_045658725.1 Acutalibacteraceae bacterium | reverse complement strand
TTCCTAAGACCGCTTGGCCTCCGACTTGGATAAGGTAACCGGGGATTTCCGACATGTGTGCAACGAATGCCGCAACAACCATGAAGAGGCTGCCTGCGATTGCAAGTGCGGGAATAACAAAGCGCTTGAAAGCAGGAAGGGATTTGTCTGCAAACATCTTGAAGAAGATGGGAATATAGAAGGGATAGATTGTAACGATGGGAAGCTCTGTGGGGTCAAACGCAAACATCTTGAGTGATGTTGCGGTTTCGCTGTTGAGGTTTGCGAAATAGAAATAAACAAGCCATGCAGCACAAAGAAGAAGTGCAAGGATTGATGAGTTGCCGGGCATGTTTGTGTGCTTATCAAGATAACCGAAAACATGAGGAGCAGGGCCTCTGCCTCTGCTTGCGATTGAGTAAATACCTCTTGTGCAGCCGAGCATAAGACCGTTGAGAGTACCGAGGCAGGATACGATAACAAAAACAAAGATGCCTGTGCCCATTGCTTTGCCGAATACTGCGCCGAAAGCGTTTCTTGCTGCAGCCTGTCCGCTTGCCATCATGTCAGCGTTTCTGATGCTTCCTGCAAGACCTACATAGTAAAGAACATAAATTGCAACAATGATGAGCGAGCCGATAACAAGAGCCTTGGGAAGATTCTTTTTGCCGTCTTTAAGCTCTGCATTGATTGATGTTGCGATAATCCAGCCTTCATATGCAAAAACGGTTGCGCAGACTGCTGTGAAGATTGCATTCATCGGAGTGATTGAGGGGTCAACAACGGTTGTGAAGTTTTCAACAAGAACGCCGTTGTCGTTTGTGATGCCGTAAATTGTTCCTACAACGCCCATGAGAAGGAGGGGAACAAGCTTGATAAAGGTTGTTGAAACCTGGAATTTACCTGAAATGATGGGGGAAAGTGTGTTGAGAGCGTAGCTGCCGATGAGGTAGAATGCGGTAAGAACAAAGCACATACCGCTTGTCGGGTCAGCGCTGTCGCCCTGGAAAACAACAAGTGTGTATCTTGCCGAGAGCCATGCAAGAGCCATTGTGAGGGTGGGATAATAAATCGTGCTTAAAAACCAACCGATAACATAGCCGTATTTTTCGCCGATGGTGGCTTCCGCATAGTCAACAACACCGTTGACTTTTTCGTATTTCGTTGCAAGGATTGAGAAAGTATATGCGGAGATAATCATGATGATACCGCCGATTATCCAAGCAAGAATACCGATTTTGAGGTTGCCGCCTGTTTTGTTGAGGATTGCTTCTGCTTTGAAAAATACGCCGCTGCCGACAACAATACCGACTACCATACAGATTGCGGTAAGCAGACCGTACTTTTTCTTGAGTTCGTTTGCCATTTTAATACCCCTTTTTATTAAATTTAATTAAATTTTACATTAATAATACCAAAAAGTCAATTTATTTTTTGCGGTTTGACGAAAAATATTGCATTTCCGTGCTTGCTATAAAAAATAATCTGTGTTATAATTCGGACGGAGATTTTTACGGAGGTGCTTAAATATGGTGAAAAAATTAACCGCCGCAGTTCTTGCTTTTGCCGTTGTGCTTTGTCTGGGTTCATGCGGTTTTAAAAACGGAAAGTCAAATGATAAAAATATATCGGTCAGTATTACTGCAAAATCAACTGCAGTGCATAATCATTTCAAAGACAGAATTCCTCAGTACGGATTCAAAAACAGGGTTGTTGAAAAATATGAAGACGGAATCGGATATTCGCTTTCAGTAAAATGCACGAAGGGTGAATATAAAAATTACCTTAAGAAACTCAAGAAAGCAGGCTTTGAAATCAATCAGGTTGAAGCTGAAACATACTACAGCGCATCCGACGATATGGGATATTATGCAGAAGTGACTTACACGGGCGAAATGCTTTCTGTTTATATCGGTGTTGCATAAAGTTAATAATCAAAAAACGGATTATGCGGGAACTTATCCCTCACAATCCGTTTTGTTTTTTATAGAATTATGCAGATTAGACCGCTGCAGCCTTCGTTGATAACCCTTTCAAGGGTTTCACGCAGCTTCAGCCTTGCATCTCCCGGCATGCGGTAGAGTTTGTTGTGAAGTCCTTCATTTACAAGTTCGTGTAAAGAAGTGCCGAAAATATTGGATTCCCATATCATGGCAGGATTTTCTTCGAATTCCTTGAGAAGATATTTTATCAGCTCCTCCGATTGAGATTCGGAGCCGACTATGGGTGCCACTTCTGTCTGAATATCTGCTCTCATAATGTGGAGTGACGGAGCACTTGCACGGAGCCTTACCCCGTATCTGCCGCCCTGTTTCATTATTTCGGGTTCCTCAAGAGTCAGATCGTCAACATCGGGAAGCACAATTCCGTATCCCGTTGCCTCAACTTCATCAAGTGCATTCTGAATACGCTGATAACCGCTCTGTGCCGCCGAAAGTTCTTTCAGCTTCTTCATAAGTTCTTGCTCGTTTTCAACAGTAATTCCCGTTTCTTCTCCCACAATTTTAAAAAACAAATCGGGATGAAGAGAAACCGTGATTCCCGCACTTCCCGTTGCAAGATTCATGCCGTCTACGGAAGATGAACGGATATGTTCGTTTTCTTTGATTGCTTCTGCAAATCTGCTGACATCGCGGACTTTTGTCATCATTGCGGCTTCGGAACTGATTTTTCTGAAAATTTCTGATCTCAGCCAATGGTTTTTGTCAAGAGATGTGATCCATCCGGGAAGATCAATCTTTACTTCTTTAACGGGAAATTCAAAAAGAATTTGCGAAAGAATGCTGCTGATTTCATCCTGACCGAGCTCAAGACAGTTGACGGGCACAACGGGTGCACTGTAGTCTGCCGACATTTTTGCCGCAAGTGCTTCGGCTTCGTGTGATGAGGGGTTTTTGCAGTTGAGAAGAACAACAAAAGGCTTATTGATTTCTTTGAGTTCGTTTATGACCCGTTCTTCCGCTTCCGCGTATTCGTTCCTCGGAATTTCGCTGATAGAACCGTCTGTTGTAACAACAAGACCTATTGTTGAATGCTCCGAGATAACCTTTCTTGTGCCGATTTCGGCCGCCATGTTAAACGGAACCTCTTCGTCGAACCATGGGGTCTTTACCATTCTCGGTGCTTCGCCTTCAATATATCCGAGTGCGGAAGGAACGATATATCCTACGCAGTCTATCATCCTTACCTTCATTTTTGAGTTTGAAGGCAATGAAATTTCAACAGCCTCTTCGGGAATGAATTTCGGCTCCGTGGTCATAATTGTTCTGCCTCCCGATGATTGCGGAAGTTCATCGGTTGCCCGTTCGCGTCGAAGGCCGTCTTCCATGTTGGGTAACACCATATTCTCCATGAATTTTTTGATGAATGTGGATTTTCCTGTTCTGACAGGTCCGACAACGCCGATGTAAATATCACCGCCCGTTCTTGCGGCAATATCCTTATAAATGTTACTGTTAGCCATTGTTTGTCCTCCGATTTTTTCATGAATTAGTAAACAATATGCACAGACGGGACAATGTATGACATAAAGAAAGAACTGTATCTGCGGTCTCGGTTGCAGATACAGTTCTTTGAATATCTGTGTTATTTTTCAAAGGAATTTTTGATTAATGTGATTAGTGAAGTGATAATAACTTCTTCGTTTGATTTTACTTCTGCAGTATCGTCGGCTGTAACGGTTATAAGATTATCTTCCTTGATCTGAATGAACTGCGGATAGTTTTTGCTTGTATGTACCGTTGGCTGACCGTCATAACGGATTGCCCATTCGATAAACGCACAGTAATCCGTGCCGAAGGTTGCGTGACCGTTGTTTTTGATAAACCATGTGTATTCGGGAAAAGCACATGAAGAAGCATCAATAATACCGTCGGCTGAAATATGACTGTGGCCGCAGAAACGGTTTTTCTGTCTGTGATTTTCATTGAGTGTTTTTCCGAAGGGAGCACAGGTTGCGCCGAGGCTCATATATTCCGTATCGATAAGTAAATCGGACTGAACGGCTTCGTCGGAGGTAACGGGAATGGATGAAATATTATAACCTGCAGTGATTATTATATCCGTTCCGTTTGCTTTTGCTGATCTGATGATTTTTTCGGTCTTATTCTGAACCTTATAATGATAATAGTCGATTTTTTCGATCAAAGTACTGTATTCATCGGGATTTGCAAATGCTTTTTCTTTGGCGGCTTCATAATATTTATCGGGAACGAATGACCAGATTCCGGGCATTGTTCCGAGAATATCAACCAGACTTTCGCTGAAAATTCTGTCAAACTGATCGTCGAGAAGTTTCTGAAGGTGGAGAAGTATTGCATCAACGGAGCCGATTTCATTGATTTCTTTAATTGCGGCGGAAAGGAGCTGACTTGTTGCATCTTCATAGCCCATAATGCCGTTGAGATAGTCTGCAAGAGCATCTCCCTTGGCATTGACCGCAAGGTTTCCGGTGAAAATTGAACCGATGAGAGAAAGCCCCTGATAGGCAGGTGAAAGAAAAACAAGTTTTTCGATTCCTTTGCTTCCGAAAAGGTGCAGATAAGAAGTAACAACGGTGTTTCCCTGGCTGTGTGCCGAAATAACAACACTGTTATGACCTGTCAGAGCTTTTACTTTGCCGATATAATCCCTGAGAAGCTTTGCGTTGTGAATCGGATCAAGACGCCAGTCATATATAAATGTGAAGTAACCGTTATCATCTTTGTCGTCGCTGACAAAGGCTGGGTTTTTGTGAGTGTCAATCATCGGATCGTAGTATTCAACGCCCGTTCCCTCAAGCGGATTGCCGTCTTTATCGCATGCAGCGCCGCCGAGCATGATATTTGCGGCTTCCATAGCGTAAGTGCCGAATGCATCAAAATTGTTGATTGCAAGACCAAATAAAACCGCTTTTACTATAGCAGGAACCGCATTGGTGATTGCATCTCCCTCGGGAGGAAAAACAGTATAATTGCCTTCCGTATTCGGGTTCATATAAATCGGTTCACCGAATCCGGGAACATAAATAACGGGTGTCATTCCGCAACTGCATTTTTCCGAACCCGCAAGAGCGGTTGTTCCGAGTGAAAAAACAAGTGCGAATACAAGAAGAATACTTAAAGTTTTTTTCATTTTTATCATCCTTGTTTATTGAAATAAAATGCTTAGTCCGAAAAGTGCCTGAGCAGGGAAGTAAGTGAACGCAACAAGTGCATCGTTGCATTTCAGCTTGGGTTTTCCGTAGAGTGAAACCGCAAGGAAGGTGTCTGAAAGAAGGAACAGACCGCCTGCGGCAACAAGACAGATGCCGAAGGCTTTGTTACCTTCAATAATTGATACAACACCTCTCGAAACCGCAAATATGAAAGAAAACATAAGCAGGAATGAGTAGGCAATCATTATTCTGCGCCCCTTCGGAAAACGGATTTTATCAACGAAAACTTCAATAACTGCCGCAACGCAAAGACCGAGAAATCCGAGCAGAATTTGTTTCCAATAAGATAAAAGTGATGGCTGACAGTGCAGAATAAATGTGTAAAGATAAATCAGATGACCGATAGAAAAGAAAAGAACACCTGTCAGAAAATATCTGCTTTGTTTATAGTCGAGCCAGAAATCGCCGAGAAGTCCGAAAAACAGAGCCGCTATCATAAGAAGTGCATATTTTCCGAATTCCGTTGCGACTGCCGCGGAAATGCCTGTTAGCAGAAAAAGTGAAGAACAGAGCATTTTTGAGTGCAGAGGTTTCTTTTTGAAAAAAGGCAGAATTTGTGAAAGTACAGCGATAACCGCAGCCGCAGCACATAGTATTATCGGTAAAACATCAAGGATTGACATGGTGATTAATCCTCCTCTTAACCTGAAAATTTTGCAGCCTGAGTGGTGGCAAGGACATCGCATCTTTCGTTTTCGGGGTGACCCGCATGACCTTTTACCCAGACTATTTTATATTCATGCTTACGGATTTCTGTAATAAGAGCCTGCCACAGTTCGGGGTTCAGAACGGGTTTCTTGTCGGCTTTTTTCCATCCGTTTTTCATCCAGTTCCATATCCAGCCCTGAAGAAAAGCATCGGCAACATATTTTGAGTCGGTGTAAATTGTTACTTCGCATTTTTCTTTAAGAATCTTGAGTGCTTCGATAACTGCCGTAAGCTCCATGCGGTTATTGGTGGTTGATGCTTCTCCGCCGCTCATCTCTTTTTCGTGAACGCCGTATCTGAGAATTGCACCCCAACCGCCGGGACCGGGATTTCCCGAACATGCACCGTCGGTAAATATATCAACTTTTTTGAGTTCTGACATGATAATTCTCCATGATTAAAAATTTAATATTGTAATTATATCACTGTTTCTTTTTCATAACAAGATATATTTTGGTTATTTCTTGCTGTTTACGGCAATAATATTTCAGAGAAATCTGAAAGGAATGATTCTGATGAAAGCAGTAATTATGGCAGGCGGAGAGGGCAGAAGACTCAGACCGCTGACCTGCACCGTGCCGAAACCGATGGCGAGGCTTCTCGGCAAGCCGATTATAGAGTATATTTTTGATTTGCTGCGTCTTAACGGGGTTACTCATGCGGCGCTAACTCTCGGATATATGCCTTACGCTGTTGAAAAAAGCTATGAAACGGGATATAAAAATCTGAATCTTGATTTCATAAAAGAGGATGAACCGCTCGGCACCGCAGGAAGCGTTAAAAAAGCCGCGGCAGATTTCAGGGAACCGTTTGTGGTTATCAGCGGAGATGCGGTTTGTGATTTCGATCTTGAAAAGATCATGCTTTTCCATAAGTCAAGCAATGCGATGGTAACAATTGTTGCCGCAGAAGCATCAGACCCGAGGGAATACGGCATCGTCAAGGTCGGAGAGCATAACAGAGTTGTGGGATTTGTTGAAAAACCTTCGTGGAATCAGGCGGTAAGCAATCTTGCTAACACGGGCGTATATATTATAAATCCCGAATGCCTTGAACTTATTCCGAACGGCAGAAAATACGATTTTGCTTCGGATTTGTTTCCTCTTATGCTGGAAAGAGATATGCCGGTATTCTGTTATCATACCGACGGATATTGGTGCGATGTCGGAAGTATTGAAGCATATCTGAAATGCCAGAAAGATATTTTTGACGGAAAGCTTGCTTTGCCCGTGAATCCGATTGCGGAAGGAATTTATGCAAAAAACGGTCTGCCGTGCGGAGATTACAGCATTATGCCTCCTGTTTATATAGGCGAAAATGCTGAGATTTCAGACGGTGCGGTAATCGGACCTTATGCGGTGGTTGACGATAACTGTTTTATAGGCAGGGGAGCAAGGGTCAGACATTCCGTTGTGCTTGAAAACAGTTGGCTTGCAACGGGTGCAGATGTAACTGGTGCTTTGGTATGCTCGGGGGCAGCACTCAAAAACAGAGCATCAATGTTTGAAAACAGCGTTGCCGGTTCGGGAAGTGTTATCGGAGAAGATGCAAAAATCATGTCGGGAGTGCATATCTGGCCCGGTAAGATAGTCGGTTCGGGAGCAAATGTGCGTTCCGATGTCAGGTATGGAAGCATTAAATCCGAAATGCTTTGTGAAAGCGGCGTTGATGAAAAGAACGGTATGAGACTGACTCCAGAAACATGCGTAAGGCTCGGTGCGGCAATCGGAAGCACGAGAAACGGCAAAAAAATCGGTATCGGTTCAGACGGTTCAAAAACATCGGAAGTCATGAGCCTTGCTCTTACGGCAGGTCTTGCGGGCGAAGGCAGCTCGGTCTGGAATTTCGGAGCATGCTTTGAGGCTCAGCTTAATTTTTTTGTGAATTTCTGCGGCCTCGGTTCAGGACTTTTTGTCAGCGGAAAAGAAGAAAAGTCTGTAAGAATCTGCGGAGAAGGCGGACTTTCAATCCCGAGATTTTTTGAACGGGAAATTGAAAACGGAATCTCGAAGGGTGAGTTCAGGGAGGCATCCGAGGATGAAATAAAGACAGTTGCCGATATGTCGGGCATGAAAAATATTTACAGCCGTGAGCTTTTTAAACAGGCTCCTTACGGTCTTTCAGGGCTTGGTGTATCTTTTGTGTGCGGAAATGAAAAAATCAAAAATTTGCTTGAAGGCTGTGTTGCAAAGCTTGGCGGCCACAGAGGCAGTGAGCTGATTTTTGAATTGAACTGCGAAGGAACACGGGTAAGTGCACGGGCTGAAAACGGAACGGCAGAATACGAAAAGCTTCTTGCTTTGTGCTGCCTTAATGAAATGAGAAACGGAAGAGATATAGCGGTGCCCTATGATGCACCCGCATTCCTTGATTCGCTTGCCGAAAGCTGCGGACGGAAATCCTACCGTTATCTGAGCACTCCTGCGGATAATTCCGATTCTGCGGCAAGAAGACTTGCAGCAAAACAGGTGTTTGTGCGTGACGGACTTTTTCTTTCTTTGAAAATTCTTTCAATGATGAAGGAAAGAGAAATGAGTCTCGGTGAGCTTTTGGCAGAACTGCCCGAAAAATATATTGTAAAAAAGGTTGTGCCGATTAATTTTTCACCCGTTAATCTTTCATCGCTGATTGGTGAAGAAAATGTTACTATCAGAAATGATTCGGAGGGAATCCGTCTTGTCAGAAGCAGCGGAAAGCTTCTTGTTGTGCCTGAAAGAACGGGAGAAAAGGTCAGGATTTTTGCTGAAGCGGATACAATGGAGGCGGCAAATGAGCTGTGTGCCGATATTGCGGAGCTTCTTGAAACTGCATCCGAAAAGAACAAATGATTATATAATATCTTAAATAATTAT
>JAZOVN010000224.1:0-4418 GCA_045658725.1 Acutalibacteraceae bacterium | reverse complement strand
GGAATTATGAAAAAAACAATCGCAATTTTTATGGCTCTGCTGATGCTTTTCTGTTTTGCATCATGCAAGGATGAAAGCACTGCAGAAGAAACAACAACCGCTTCATACATACAGCAGATAACGGAGAATGTTACTCAGGATGACGGAGAAAAAGAAGCTCTTGCTGATAAGGTGACGGAATCTGCCGAAGCAACAACCGATACAGTCACAGCAACCGTTATTTCTGCCGAAACCGATCCTTCAAAGTGGACAGACGAAGAGATTGTTGCATTCTATAAGGCAGCTGCGGCAAAGAGCAAAACAAAGGTGAAGTCAACCGAGTATAAAAATCTCAGAGAAATGGTTGTCAACGACGGTGACGGATTTATCGGCACACTTGTTGAAATTGTTACTCCCTTCCTTGTTACGGCACTTGAAGACAGCCAGGTTGAGTTTGACGGTATCACGGGCGGATACGATAAGCTTGAAGTAACAGATGCAAGCAGCATGAAAGCATACAAAAGCGGAAATTATACCGTTATTGAAATGACGATGAAAGACCAGATTGACGGTGCTCACGGTGAAAGATACAGCGGCACGGTCGGTCATGCGATTTCAGTTGTTGGCGACCTTGCTGAAGTTGAAAAAGCTCTTCCCATGCTTGACATCGGTTTTGATGAAGCGGTGTTCAGACTCCATTATAAGAATGCGAAGCTTAAAGTGAAAATCAACGAAAACGGCATAATTGAAAAGGGCACATGGTCATATGAGATTTATATAACCGCCTCAAATCTTTATGTCGGAGGCAAAAGACTCCCCCTTTCCGCAACCGTTGAAAGCGGCTACGGCACGGTGGATTATGTTATCACCGTCGGCGGCGGATTCTGAATGATAAACAATAAGGGCAACCCTCAAGGGTTGCCCTTTTACTGTCGATAAAGTCGCTGAAACATAAACGAAAAGAATAAGTTGTAACCTCGTTAGCCTCCTTTGAAAAGGAGGTGGCATTTTCGTAAGAAAATGACGGAGGATTGATAAGAAATTTCGTTTATTTGCCGTTTTTTCGCTTTTCGATGTATCTGTATACACCTTCAAGCGAAGATTAAACCCCTCCCCTTCGCTGACGCTCAGCACCTCCCCTGAATGGGAGGCAGCCATTCAGCTTCCTTTCTCAACAGCCACCACAATATATATTATGCTTTTTTCTTCATCAGGTTGATTGCAACCGAAACTGCATTTGAAAGCTGGAATGAAAGCTTGTAGAAAACAACTCTTATGCTGTCTGTTGCAACAACATTTCCGTTTTCGTCAATAATCTCAAGAGTGACGGTTGCTTTCTTTGCCCCGAAGAGCCCTTTGCAGGTAACTCTTCCGTTTTCGTCAACCAAAACTTTTTTGTTATCCGATGACCAGCGTAAGGTGAAGTTTTCTGCGTTTTCCGAAAGACAGCCAAGCTGTATTGCCGCCCTGGTGTAGAACGAGAAAATACCGAGCTTCTTATTGACTGCGTTAACCGATTTCCCGTTTTTGGTGATATCGGCGGTAACTGCTTTTGCGGTAACATTAATTTCAAATTCTGCGGCTTTTGTGATGCTTCCGAAGGTGTAATAAACAGTCACAGTGAGCTTTCCTGGTTTGTTGAGGCTCACCATTCCGACGGTGTAATCCGTGATTTCTTTACTTGTGCCGTCGCTGAATTTTGCGGTAACCTTCATTCCGTCAGTGTCAAGATTTTCGCCTGCGATGTATTTGGTTTTTGACGGAGGATTTGTTATTTCAATGCCGTCAAGCACGGTTTCAACCTCAATAACGGCGAATTCGCTGAAATGAGTTGTTTCAAAAACAATATAGTTTCCGTCAATCGTGCTTGCAAAACGCACAAGCGGATTTACTATATCCTCTGTCACATGATAAACCTTGCATTTTGCAGGATCAACACCGTTTGCAAGCTTGATTTTAACGGTTACGGTGCCGTCGGGCTGAACCTTCTTGTTGTCAAGAACAAGATTGATATCATAGAAATTCAGGCTTCTTATTGAACCGCCTACCGCAAAATTCGTTCCTTCATAGTTTGACGGGTCAACCTTTTCGGCAGTAAGGATTGAATAGGGATTGATTTCTTTTGCTGTTGCGGCAACGATAACTCCGCATCCATCGTGACGGAGCACAACTGAGGCATACCCGAGATTTCCGATTGCATCGGCAATTGCCTGCGCGAAGGAATTAACCTTTTCCTGCTGAGTGATGTCAAGACCGTATTCAACGGCATTCACGGCGGTATCGAGAGCAATAAGTGAAATTTCGGAGTAGAATTTTCTGTCGAGTGCAGCTGCTTTTTTTATCTGATGCTCAACTGCAGAATAGTCGGCGGATTTATATTCGAGAGAAGCAATGGCTTCTTCAATATCGTCTGTCCATTGCTCAATCACAGCCTGCTTGTCAATCGTCAACTCATAATCAACCGCCGAAATTGCTTTGTCAAGTGTTTCAAGACTTTCGGGAGTGTAAAGAGAGCGGTTGATTTTTACTGCAATTGCAATTGCTTTTTCTGTATCGGAATAGTCTGCGGGTTTGTATTCAAGATTTTTTAAGGCATCTTCAATTGCGGTTTCCCATTCGATAATCTTTTCCTGAGTGAGACCTGTCATTTCGAGGTCAACGGCATTCAGTGCGGAATCGAGTGCTTCAAGACTGCTTTCTGTATATAAAGCGCGGTCTACGGTTTCAGCAGAAGAGATGAGCTGTGTGATTTTTGTGTCATCAACGGCTTCGTCAAGGAGAACATAAGGTTTGTTCCATTTTTCGGCAACAGCATGCATTGCGGAATTTTCATAGCAATAAACCGTGCCTTTGAAATCAGATAAAGCATAGTTGTCAACGCTTGTTACGGTTGCGGAAACATATACATTTCCTTTACAGAATTCAAATGCATTTATCTCTATTTTTTCAACACCGTAATTCAGAGTTATTGTTTTTAAGTCAAATGAGCGTGAAAAGGCACTTTTTCTGATTATCCTACAGTTGGGATTGACATTATAATCCGCCAAAGCCGATGCTTTCGGGAATGAATAAAGCACCGACATATCTTTGCTGTAAAGGGCACCGTATTCATCCGTGCAGTAGTAAAGATTTTCTTTGTCAACGGAATATTCTTCGATTTCGGTTGCTGATGCAAAGTAGTTGAAATGAATTGCTTTTACATTTTTCGGAATATGAAGGCGGATGAAGCCTGAGCTTGAAAAAGCATATTCGCCTATCGTTTCAAGAGATTCAGGCAGGTTAATGTTTTTCAGTTTTTCACAGCTCTTGAAAGCACCTTCCGCAAGACTATGCAGTTTGCTGTTTTCGGCAAATTCAACATCGTATAAATTATATGTGTTCAAAAAAGCATATTCGCCTATGTGTCTGACCGATGCGGGGATTTTCACGGTGCAGAGCATTGTGTTTTCAAAAAAAGCTGTTCCGGCAATTCCGGTGGTGCCTTCGGGCAACACAAAATCGATTTTTTCGAGAGGCATAACGCCTTTGTATGTCAGAAAAACATTTCCTGCATAAACCGGACCGTCAGGCTGAGCCTCAAGCCATGCACAGCCGTCAAATACATGGCGTCCGATTGCAGTCAGGCTGTCGGGAAAGACAATATCGGTTACTGTGCTGTTTCTGAATACATATTCGCTGATTGCATAGGTGCCCTCTTTTATTTCAATTGATGTGAAATCCTGATTTTCAGGTATCTGAACAAGACATCTTCCGAGATAAACAGGCTTATCCGCAGGTTGATTTTTAAACCATTTTGTGCCGCTGTATGCACCTTTGTAAACATCTGAAAGAAGACTGTTTTCGCCAAAGGTTATTTCTTCAACATTGTTTGGCAGTGAAAACGAACTGAGAACTTCGATCGACGCGGCAAGATGAATTTTTTTGGCTGATGAGCAGTCAAAAAGAGAATATGTGCCAAGTCTTGTTATGCCTTCTTCCACAACAACGGATTTGATTTGTGAAGCATATGCTTTCCATGGACGGATACTGTCATATAATTCGCCTGTTCCGCTTATGGTTAGAGTGCCGTCGGAACTGATATCCCAGGTTGCATTATCGCCGCATTTATAGTTAATATCTGTTGCGGCATCAGAGTGAATGAAGCTTGTAATTCCCGTGAAAAGGGGGACGATTGCAATAACGGCGGCGACAAAAAACGAAATTGCCTTTTTCAAACAAACACCTCATTTTTATGTTTATTCTTGAATTATACAATATTTCTTATAATTTTACAATAGTAACAGAAATATGATGAAATTTCCGCATATTCCTTGAAGACTTTTCCGTGTTGTGGTATAGTGTTGATATTGATTATTTTTAAGGAGACTGCAATGAAAGAAACAGTTGATTTTTCTTATCTTGTCGGCAGGGCAATTGAAGGCGATAATTCCGCTTTTAAA
>JAZOVN010000223.1:0-4851 GCA_045658725.1 Acutalibacteraceae bacterium | reverse complement strand
CGTTTATTAAATTGCCGAGAGCATTGATTGACGATCCAAATTTTTCAGGATTATCTGCAGAAGCCAAACTATTATTTTCTCTTATTCTTGACAGGATGGGGGTATCGCAGATAAATGCGGACAGATTTACGGATAAGAACGGTAATCTGTTTGTGTACTACACCATTCAAGAAATCTGCATAAAGCTTGGCTGTAGTCACGGAAAAGCGGTAAGACTTGTCAACGAACTTGAATATCATGGACTTATTTTCAAGCAAAGAAAAGGTTGCGGGAAACCGAATAAAATCATTGTTTTACCATCCGTTCTGAGAATTCTCAAAACAGTACATAAGAAATCCGATAATGAGAATTCAGAAGTTCCCGAAAACGGAAATCAAAAGTTCTCAATATCGGAAGTAATGTATAATAACAACAGTTACAATAACATCAGTTACCTCCATCCATCTATCGAGTATGAACGGTTGATAGAAAGCATCGAAGAACAGATTGAATATGATTGCATAAACGCAGATGCGGAAATAGTCAGGGAAATAATTCTCATTATGGCAGATGTTATTTCCGGGACAAGCTCCACCGTCAGAATCGGCGGAAGTGATTTTCCGAGAGAAGTTGTTATTTCACGATTCAGAAAACTTACTGCAGAACACATTGAATACATTATCGGTTGTATTGAAAGCAGTGAAACAAAAATCAAAAACATAAAAGCATATCTGATTTCAGCTTTGTTTAATGCACCGACAACAATAGCAAACTCTGTTTCGGCAGAATTTGCATATTATCAAAATTTATCTTAAGGAGAAACAAATGAACAATACTTTCAGAGATTACCCCGATGTCGTGAGCATTGAAGAACTTCAGGATATGCTTCACATCGGCAGAAACGCTGCCTATGACATTGTCAAGGAAGGCAAAATCAAAACTATCAGAATCGGCAAACGATATATCATTCCGAAAACAAGCGTTATAAATTTCCTCGAAACAGCGTCATAAACTCTTGTAAACAACAAAATATTATGTATAATTTTAATTACGGAATGATTGACTGTTTTCCAATCAGAAAGGAGTTTCAATGGTAACAGGCAATCTGCAAATCAAAGACGGCAAGTATTATGCCGTTGTCAATCTCAGAGATGAAACCGGCAAAAGAAAGCAGAAATGGGTCAGCACGGGTCTGCCCGTCAGAGGCAACAAGAAAAACGCTGAGCAATTCCTGAATCAGGAGCTTGAAAAATAGAACTACCATAACGGCATTTATTACGGTATTTCGGTTGCGGAATACTTTGAAATATGGCTGACAGAGATTGAAAAAGAAGTAAGACCGAACACCTTCCGTTCCTATAAGGGTAATATGACGAATCACATAATTCCGTATTTCAGGAACACGAAGATTCAGCTTCAGTCAATCAAGCCAATCGACCTCGAAGATTACTATTTCTCGCTTCTCAAACCCGAAAGCAATCTCGAAAACGGTGCGGCACTTTCCGCAACAACAATAAGGCACCACCATCAGAACATAAGCAAGGCACTTGCCGATGCGGTCAGAAAAGGATATATTCCGCTCAATCCCGCAAGCTCTGCAAGATTGCCGAAGAAAGAGAAATACAAAGCTGAATTTCTCAACCACGAACAGCTTGACGAACTTATTTCTCTGTTCAAAGGAAGTCCTGTTGAATTGCCCGTCAGACTATGTGCAATTTACGGTTTCCGCAGAAGTGAGGTGCTTGGTCTTAAATGGAAGAACGTCGATTTCATCAACCGCACAATAACAATAAGCGAAACACTTCAGCAGCACACGGGCGGCAATTACACCGACCATCCCAAGACAGAAAGCAGTTACAGAACTCTGCCGTTAAACAATACGGCTTATGACCTTCTGAAAGAACAGAAGAAGCTTCAAGATGAACGCAAACTGCTTATGGGCAATTATTACATATATAATGACTATGTCTGCACATGGGGTAACGGCGAAGTAATTGCACCGAATTATCTGACACGCACTTTTCACTCGGTCATTCAGAACAGTACACTACCGCAGATAAGACTGCACGATTTACGCCACAGCGTTGCGAGCAATCTTCTCAATCTCGGATTTTCGGTTGTTCAGGTTCAGGAATGGCTCGGCCACGGAAGTGCATCAACAACACTTAACTTCTATGCTCACGTTGATAAGAGTTCAAAAATCAGCATCGCAGACACTCTTGATAAATTAAATTCGGAACAAGAGAAAAAAGAGGACAAAGTGTTAGAAAAAGTGTTTGAAGAAAAGACCCTTTCAGAAACAAAAAAAGACCCCGTAAAAGGGTCGGAAAAAGGCTTAAAAAAAGCAAAAATCAGCACAAAAGTTGTGCCGATAAAAAAACAAAGCCTGAAAAAGTGTTAGAAAAATGTTAGAAAAAAGGGTCAAAAGTGTTAGAAAAAATTATTTTTCGAAAAGAGAAATCCCGAAACCCTTGTGTATCAACGGTTTCGGGACTTGAATGGCAGGGGCAGAAGGACTTGAACCCTCGGCACGCGGTTTTGGAGACCGCTGCTCTACCAACTGAGCTATACCCCTATATTAAATTTATGGTGGGCCATCAGGGACTCGAACCCCGGACCAACCGGTTATGAGCCGGTTGCTCTAACCAACTGAGCTAATGGCCCATGCCTTGCACATTTGCAACGATAGATATAATATCAAAAAGATTTGCTTTTGTCAATAACTATTTCAAAAAAAATTCTGATTATTAAATTTTATTTATTTCCGTATTGCAGTTGAAATGTTTAATGTGATAGAATATAATTGATAAAATATATTTATGGATGTGATAATGATGAGCGGTCAGAAACGAGTTGCTGCTGTTCATGATATATCGGGCATCGGGAAGTGTTCTCTTACAGCTGCTGTTCCTGTTATTTCTGCTGCAGGAATTGAGGCTGCTGTCATGCCTACTGCTGTTCTTTCTACACACACCGGCAATATCACCGGATTTACTTATCGCGATCTTACGGATGATCTGGTTCCGTTTATGGAGCATTGGAAATCACTTGATATTACTTTCGACGGAATATACAGCGGCTTTCTGGGTTCTGTCAAGCAGGTTGATATTGTGTGTGACTTCATTGATATTTTCAAAAAAGAGAATACTGTTGTTATTGTTGATCCTGCAATGGCAGACGGCGGAAAGATGTATACAACCTTTGATTCCGATTTCGCAAATGAAATGAAAGTTTTATGCCGTAAAGCTGATATAATTGTGCCAAACATTACCGAAGCATTATTTTTGCTCGATGAAATGTATTCCGAACCGCCGTATACAAAAGAATTCATTGACAGAATTCTTCGCAGACTGCAGTTTGCTTTTGGTGTTTCAACGGTTGTTCTGACGGGTGTATGCTTTGATGATGACCGTATCGGATGTGCCGTATGTTCTGAAGATAATAACGAAATTTCGTATTATTTTTCAAAAAAATATCCCGGCATATATTACGGAACCGGAGATCTTTTCGCATCTGCACTGACGGCATCATTTCTCAGAGGTATTGACATTTGTCACAGTGCGGAAATTGCACTTGAATTTACATGCGGTGCAATCAGAAGAACATACCATGCAGGAACTGATACCCGACTTGGAGTTAACTTTGAACAGGGGATAGTTGATTTTATAAAAAAATTGGAGGAATTCAAATGAGTTTAGCTGATAAAATTTTTATAGATACATGCAAAGATATCTTACAAAACGGATTCTGGGATACAGAACTTGATGTCCGTCCCAAATGGGAAGACGGTACTCCCGCTCATACCGTAAAAAAATTCGGAGTGGTAAACAGATATGATCTCAGCAAGGAATTTCCTGCACAGACAATAAGAAAGACTTTTATTAAAAGTGCTGTGGATGAAATTCTCTGGATATGGCAGAAAAAATCGAATAATATCGCAGATCTCGGAAGCCATGTGTGGGATTCATGGGCTGATGAAAACGGAAGTATCGGCAAAGCATACGGTTATCAGCTTGGTGTTAAACATCATTATAAAGAAGGGGAAATGGATCAGGTTGACAGGGTTCTGTTTGATCTGAAAAACAATCCTCAGAGCAGACGCATTTTAACTAATATATATGTTCATCAGGATCTTAGTGAAATGGCACTTTATCCTTGTGCGTACAGTATGACTTTTAATACTTCGGGCAATAAGCTAAATGCAATTCTTAATCAGCGTTCTCAGGATATGCTTGCGGCAAATGCATGGAATGTTGCACAGTATGCAGCCCTTGTTCATATGTTTGCTCAGGTCAGCGGACTTGAACCCGGCGAATTTGTTCATGTTATCGCAGATGCTCATATCTATGACCGTCATGTTCCCATTATTGAAGAACTTATTAGCCGTGAGCCTTATGATGCACCTGAATTTGTAATGGATAAGAGCATAACGGATTTTTATGAATTCACAAAAAATCATTTCTCACTTGAAAATTATAAATTCCATGATTTCAACGAAAAAATTCCCGTTGCAATCTGAAATGAGGTTAAATTCCGATGAAAGCAATTGTAAATGCAGATAATAACTGGGGAATAGGATTCGGCGATAAGCTTATTAACTATATCCCTGCTGATATGAAATTTTTTAAAGAAACAACAACGGGTAATGTTGTTGTTATGGGCAGAGCAACATTTATGACTTTTCCCGGTCCAAAAGCATTGCCCAACAGAGAAAACATTGTTCTTACTACCGATGAAAATTGGAATGCGCCTGATGTTACCGTATGTCATTCGGTTAATGAACTGTTCGCTGTTCTTAAAAATTATGATACGGATACCGTTTTTGTTATCGGCGGATCATCTGTTTATGAACAGCTTTTGCCGTATTGCGAT
>JAZOVN010000222.1:0-10146 GCA_045658725.1 Acutalibacteraceae bacterium | reverse complement strand
ATTTGCGTCAATTGTGCGTATGAGCAATGCCGCAAGCTTCCCCATCGGAACGGCAGAAGGTTACCCTCTGTTTGCCAAAAGGGGCTATATAGAAGGGTTTTACGGCAATCCGTGGCATCATTCCGTTCGCAGATTCATGATAGAAAAAATGGCACTCAACGGTATGAACACATACTATTATGCCCCGAAAGACGACCCTTATCACAGAGATAAATGGGATGAATTATATCCCGAAAAGGAGCTTTCACAGCTTTCTGAAATTTCGGAGCTGTGCCGTGAAAATTTTGTCGATTTCCATTATTGTATTGCTCCCGGACTCAGCATGAAATATTCTTCTGAAGAAGATTTCGACAAGCTCACTTGTAAAGTTGAACAGCTTTACAGGGTCGGAGTGAAGAATTTCGGGCTTCTTGTTGACGATATCCCCGAAAATCTCTATTTTGAAGAAGATAAAGCCGCTTTTGACGGTGAGGCAGTCAATGCTCATGTGCATCTTGTCAACAAATTCTATGCTTTTCTGAAGAAACTCGACCCCGTATGCGGTCTTACCGTTTGTCCTCTTGTTTATCACGGCACGGGTGAAGAATATTATATTTCAAAGCTCGGCAGGGGAATACCCTCCGATGTCAGTCTTTTCTGGACGGGCAAGAATATCTGCTCGCAGGAGCTGACCGTCAAGGAAGCGATAATTTTTGAAAATTCAACAAACCACAAGCCGCTTTACTGGGATAATTTTCCCGTCAACGATGCCGAAATGTATAACGAAATGCATATCGGCTATATAAACGGCAGGGATAAGGATTTGTTCCGCTATTCCGAAGGTATTATTTCAAATGTTATGGAATATCCGATGTCAAGTGTTATTCCGTTAATGACCGTATGCGATTATCTCTGGAATCCGCTTTCATATGACGGTTTTGAATCATGGAATAAGGCTTGCGAAGCTGTCCTCGGCAAAGAGAAAAAAGAACTTCTCATGCCTTTCTTTGATAATCTTTTGACTTCTTGTCTTAAGGTAGAAAATTCGCCGATGATGAATATTGCGCTCAATGATGCTCAGCAGATGCTTTTTGCAGGCGATATGCAGGGTGCGCTCGGTATTATGGCTGATTATACGGCAAAACTCGAAAAATGCTGCGAACAGCTCAGAACCCTTGATATTACTTTGATTTCAGAGCTTCAGCCCTGGGCAGAAAAGCAGTTTATTGCACTTGATGTCATCAAGTCATCGCTTTCTCTTGTAACGGATAATTCCGATGAAAATAAAGACAAGGCAAGAAGTATTCTGCAAAAATATCTCAATCATCCGAAAACATTATGTGATTTTTCCTTGCAGGCATTTGCAGAAAGGATGCAGACATTATGAACGAAATAAAAAATCCCGCTCTGCGTGAAGCATATGAGCGTTTATATCACAAAACTCCGCTCGGATTCTATAACTGCGGCAGACTTTGTGACGGACTTTGCTGCAGAGGTGACAGTCAGGGTATGTGGCTTTATCCCGGCGAAGAAGAACTTTTTATTGATAAAGAAGGTTTTGAAATCTGCGAAACCGAAGGAAACTACGGCTATCCCATGGTAATCTGCTCAGGCGAATGCAACAGAGCGGAAAGACCGCTTGCGTGCCGTATTTTTCCTCTTTTTCCGCTTGTTACGGAGGTTGACGGCAAGGTTAAAATCGAGGTTATCTATGACCCGAGAGCAACCATGTGTCCCATTGCAAGAGAAAAAAAGCCGCTTGACCCGAAATTCATAAAAGAAGTCAGGAAAGCAGCTCTTTATCTTGTCCGTGATGAAAAAATGCTTGAATATATGAAGGCTGTCAGCGAAGAGATAGCCGAGATTATTGAACTCAGAAGCAAATTAGAGGGTGTTCTTTAATGTTTAAAAGAATAAATAAAATAATAATTATTACATTATTAATTTTCGGTCTCGGTGCGTGTGCTTTCAAAGCAGAGCCCGTGATTGTGCCCGTTGCAACCGAAACCGATGCGGGATTTGATTATTTTTCCGCTGCTTCAAAAATTTCAGCCGCTTCAGGGCTGGATATGACTCCCGTTTTTCTCGAAAGCATGGGTGAGGAAACTGCGATTCAGCTTATCTCGGCAATCGATTCGGGTACTTACAACGAAAAAACATGGCTTTCGCTGACGGGATATTCATATTATGTTATCAAAGATATGCTTTCGGGCACTCTTAATGCCGATAACATCAAAGATTGCGGCAATAACGGAAAAGAAGCATTCAGCGTTGCGTTTGTCGGAGATATCCTTTTTGATAAGGATTTCCGACCGATGGCTCATGCAAATGAAATGGGCGGAGTGTTTAACTGCATTGATAAAGCGGTTGTTGATTATCTTAATGCCTGCGATATTTTTATGATTAATAACGAATTCACCGTCGGTGAAAGGGGAGAGCCTCTGCCGGGAAAAACATGGACATTCCAGGTTGAGCCCGAAAAGCTTCAGCTTTTCAAGGATATGGGAGCCGATATTGTTTCTCTTGCCAATAATCATATTTATGACTACGGCGAGGTCGGATTCTATGACACGATTGATAACCTGAAAAAAGCGGGAATTCCTTATGTAGGTGCAGGCAATAATGTTGATGAAGCAGGTAAACCATATTATTTTATAGTCAACGGAATAAAAGTTGGCATTGTTGCGGCAAGCTGTGCCGAAAAAACAACCTCATTCAACCCCGTTGCAACTGAATCTTCCCACGGAGTTATGGGAACCTATGACAGCACCGCTTTTGTTGATGCAATAAGAAAAGCGGATGCCGAATGTGATATTCTTGTTGCCTATGTTCATTGGGGAACTGAAAACACAACCGTTCTTGATGAACAGCAGAAAACCCTTGCCCGTGAATATATTGATGCAGGTGTTGATGCCGTTATCGGCGGTCATACCCATTGTCTGCAGGGCATGGAATTCTATAAGGATGTGCCGATTGTCTACAGCGTCGGCAACTTCTGGTTCAACAGCAAAAATCTTGATTCGTGCGTCATAACGCTTGAAATCAGCAATAATGCAGATGTGGGAATCCGTATTATGCCGCTCAAACAGCAGAATTGCGAAACCCGTCTGCTCACGGGCGAGGATGCCCGCGGTCTTTTTGACAGAGTTGAAAGCTACGAGCCGCAGGGAGTTACAATTGCGGATGACGGCTTAATCACCAAAGCCGCTCCATGAGTGTTTCTTCATGTCAACTCTGCCGTCATCAAGAAATTCAATGCCTTCTTCGTTCAGGAGAAGGCGTTGCATATTTTCACCGCCGAAGGCAAACGCTTTTGAAACCTCACCGTTTCGTGTAACAACCCGATGGCAGGGTATCTTGCCAGGTTCGGGATTGACATGCAGAGCGTAGCCGACCACTCTTGACCATCGGGGATTGCCTGCCATGGCGGCAACCGTGCCGTAAGATGCAACCTTACCCTTCGGAATCTTTTTGACAACATCATAAATTTTTTCAAAAGTATTCATAAAATCACCTATAATTATTATATATCAATCATTCTATATATGCAACAGGAGTGATAAAATGCCTGAATATACACACATCATATGGGATTGGAACGGAACTCTTCTCAACGATGTTGCAGCATCGCTTGCAAGTGTCAACGATATGCTTGATATGAGGGGAATGCCGCATATCAGCCTTGATTTTTATAAGGAATGCATCGGTGTACCCATCCGTAAATTCTATGACCGCGTTTTTGATATGGAAAAGGAAGATTATTCAATAATAATAAAACAATATAATGAAGGATATCTCAGGCATCTTGCCGATTGCGGTCTGACCGAGGGTGCCCGTGAAGCAATTGAATTTTTTGCATCCCGCGGAATGCGTCAGGCTGTTGTTTCTTCGTCAAATAACGACCAACTCTGCATGAATATCAGAAAATACGGGCTTGAAGGGTGCTTTGATGCCGTTCTCGGCTCAGCGGATTTTTATGCAGGTTCAAAGATAGACCGTGCAAAGGATTATCTTGCAAAAACTGGTGCAAAAAACGGCAGAATCCTTGTTATAGGCGACCTTGAACATGATGCTGATATGGCGAAAGACCTCGGCGCAGACTGTGTTTTGCTCACAAGCGGACATGAGCACATTTCCCGACTGCAGAGAGCGGATGCAACGCTGATTGATGACTTATTTGCTTTGGTTGAGGATTGAAAAAGAGGTTGACAAACTTCCGTCAATCCTCCGTCTTTTTGCTTTGCAAAAATCCACCTCCTTTTCAAAGGAGGTAAAAGGAATGTGCAATTTTTTTTGAAAATTCACCAAGCATTCAGCTCCTTTTGAAAGGAGCTGTCGAGCGTAGCGAGACTGAGGATTGAATTTTCCCTTGTGAAATATTAACAAACCAAAAACTTATTGTTTGTAAAAACTAAACAAAACTCGCTCTCGTTCACAAAATGTTCATAAATTATTTACAAAATGTTCAAAAAGATACACGGACATTGCAACAACTCCTTTATAAAGTAATTAACGTAAATTAAGGCATTTTTAATGTCTGTCAATGGCATCCCTTGCAAGGATGCCGCCGCATGCGTTATGCGGTAAATTTCTATGGAGGTGCAAATATGAAAAAGGCAAAACGACTTTTGGCTGTGTTGCTGGCAGCGATTATGCTTATGTCCTCGGCTTCTCTTGCGTCATATGCATACACCGATGCTAACCAATACATCCCCCCTTCAACCGGCAATATCAAGAATTACTACTTCACCTACGAACAGTCGGCAGGTTATCTTCTTGATATGCTCGACCAGCTTCTCGGCGAGGCAAACATTGTACTGACTATCGACGGCCTTGAGAAATTTATCGGTAGTGTCGTTGATTCGCTTGGCTTGCTTGAAGGTAATACTTGGCCTGCAGTTAATCTTGACGGATATCTCGCGGATGCAGGTGTTACTCCGGCAAATGCAGCAAGGGCTGGTCTGTCAAAACCGGCAGGTTTGGCAGATGATAAGGGTTATCTTGATTTAAGAAATATTGATATGGCTATCAGATCACTTTATGCTGTATGTGATGTTCTTGCTAATAACTCTACAGTTCAGCTCCTTGACGGACTCTCTCTTCTCGGCGATCTTGTTGATGAAAACAAAGGTCTTGCTTCTCTTTGGAAGTATTCTTCAATTTCCTATTTGAGGAGTAATGCAGACGATACTCTCGTTCTCGAGTATGTTCTTCAGCTTGTTGTTAACGGCATTGGCCCCATGCTTAGAGGTATTCTCGGCGGTACATTCAGCGTTGGTTCACTTCTTGAAGATACCATCAACGATCTTCTCACAGGTTTCCTCGGCCCCAGAGGTAAGCTCGATTCGCTCGGCCTCGGCCTTAAGGACCTTCTTTATTCAATGCTCATCAATACAGATGCAGAAATTATGAACGGTGGCACCGATGCCAACGAACTTGATGACCCTGCAACTCCCGAAGTTGAAAGAGTTGACACCGTTGACGATATGGTTCAGCTCCTTGTTGACTGGGCTCTTGTTAAGGGTACAGGCGAATATGCTTACAACGGCGGTATGTCAATACTCGGCAGAAATGCAGAGCCCTTCCTTCCCGCTATCGCAGACCAGCCCGGTGCTGCTAACCTCGGCGGTATCACCATTCAGGCTGACCGCGACCTTGACGGTGCACTTGAAACCCACACAATGAGCTTCTATCAGCTCGTTTCAAATGCTCTCCAGGCTCTTCTCGGCGGTATGCTTACCCCGATGCTTACAGACCTCATCATCGACCTCGTCGGTGTTGAAATTTCAGAGCAGTATCCCCACGGTGACCCCGCAATCAAAGAAGACATGATGTATAACCTCATCCTCGGTGCGGTTGAAGATCTTCTTGTTGCCAACGGTGCTCCCGAACTTAACTATGATGTTTATGACACACCCGAGCTTCCCGTTGAAACTCCCGTCGGTCAGATAACAGCTCTTATCAAGTGGTTCCTCGAAGACGGCGGTCTTGATGCTCTTATCAAGATTGACTATCTCGGTATCCACATTCAGGATAACTTCATGTCACTTCTTGACGACCTTATCCGTCTTGCAATCAACCTTCTTCCCGCTCTCGGTCTTGAAATCGAAAGCGACCTTCTCTACACTCCCGATCAGCTTAATGAATACTGGGGCTACGATGCAGAAATGAATATCGTTCCCGGCGGCAGTGAAGAAGAAGTTGATTCTCTCTACCTTACCCGTGAAACAGGCGAACTCGTTTATGTTGATACATATATTGAAAATCCTGACGGTTCAAAAACTCCCAGCATTTACTGCTACTATGACGGCGGCAATGTTGTTAACACAACAGATAAAGAGGCTTCCGATTATATCAACGCAGGCTTCATCAGACAGTATTATAAGATAAGCACAAAGCAGGTTTACGCTTGCGTAATCAAGGTTCTCCTTGATATGTTTATCCCCGGCTGTTACTTCCCCGAATGGGCAAACACAATTCCTTCAGTTCTTGCTTACGGTCTTGCATCTCTTGCATCACCCCTTCTTCCCCAGAATAACTACTTTGCAAGACTTGATGCTTACCACGCAGAGCAGACAAGAGAAGGAGATCAGATTGTTAACGGTGTTAACGTAACTCCCATTCCCTACACGGTTCCCAAAACAATCCAGGTAAAGGATATTTACGGTAACATCACAACCAAGACAATCGATGTTCCTCAGGCTGCTCTCGATATCGGTTCATCATATCTTGCAGCTTACCTCAACAATATCCTTGACATCAACGACCAGGAAAAGCTTGATACTGACACCTCAATGGAAAAGTTTGCAGGCGAATTCCTTGTATGGGGCTTCACAAACTATCTTCCCATGTTCACCGGTAAATTTGAAAACGGTGTTCTCACCAACTACAAATATCAGGGTATCGTTGCTTCCGACACTCAGGAAGGCAACATGACTCTTGAAAAAGGTATTTTCCAGGATCAGGTTAATGCTTACATTGCAAGCACATATGAAGATTGGGAAACAAGAACTCCTCTCTATGAAGATGACAATGCTCCCGCATATGACGCTATCTACAGCCTTATAGATAACACCATCTTCAAGCTTCTTCCCACATCATGGCTTCCCGGTATCAATGGTTCACAGCAGCTTGTTCTTGACTGGCTTCTCGGCAACCTCTGCGAATTTGACCTTCAGGGTATCCTTAATATTCTCAGCGTTAACCAGTCACCCGATGCAGAGCTTAACAAGCCCGTTATCGAAGTTCTTCTCAGAATCATCGACCGTGTTCTTGCTCTTATCGTTAACGACCACGCACTTCTCCTTGATACAAACAGAACTCCCATCACAAATTATGTAGCTCCTTCAGTTACAACTCTTGAGGGCCTTCTTGACTGTAACGGTGAAGGCGCAGCTCTTCCCACACTTGTTTACTCACTTCTTACAAGAATCAATCAGTTCAAGAGACCTCTTCTTTCAACCCTTCTTCCCCTTATCTTCGGTTCAACCTATGAAAGACCTTATGATCAGGCTTACCTCGGAAGAAACGGCATTGCATACTACAAAGTTGCAGACCTTGAAGAGTATACTGATGCTCTCACTCAGCACATCAACGCAAGACTTATCAAGTCTTTCGATAATGAAGAAGATGCATCAGCAGCATGCGAAGGCAATGCAACAACCGTAAGAAACGATGACGGTACTTACAGCATCGTTCTTTCAAACGACACAGTATTTGACACTTATCCCTCACTTGAATCGGCAACAAGCAGCCTTCATTACCTTGATGATGCTTACTATGTTGCAATTGAAACCGATGAAATCGACGAAGAAACAGGCGAAGTTATCATTTCTTCCTATGATGTATATCACAGAGAAGGCTACATGACAGCTTCATTCACCGTTGAAACACAGACTGATACATCAGTTGACTACGGTCAGGAGAAGTATGTTTACTCTGACTTTGCATTCGCATCATTCACTCCCAGAAATGCAAGACAGGATATCGTTTCATACGGATATGAATATCAGACCTTCCAGCCTGAAGACTTTGCAGGCAAAGAGTATTACTACACAAATGCCGACCAGGCAATTGAGGATGCTCAGGAATTTGTTTCAAGCTACAAGTCCTTTGCAACAGGCACTCTTCCTGATGCTTACGGCGATTGGCTCAGATATTCAATCGAAACTCAGCACAGAACAAACGACATCTGGGATTCCAACGGCGACGGTAAGTCAGTTATGGGCGATACCAGCGGTGACGGAATTCCCGATGACAGTGATTATGTTGAAGGTCAGTATGACAATGACGGCGAGCCCGGCATGCCTTCATCAATGTATCCCTTCTACACAACAACAGCAAATCAGTTCACATTCTATGATGAAATGACTGCATCAGACATCACCACAGAATACATGAACTATTTCAATGCTGATAACTACGAGCAGATTGCTCTTGCAGTTGAATACGGCGCTGATCCCAAGAATAACATTACTCTTTCAGACAGCGACACAGAATCAGTTATCAGACTTGCTCTCTTTGAATCAACCAACCTCGGTAAGAACGCACTTGAGTTCGATATCACCTATAACGCAGATAATGTTTACACAGGTTCATATCAGTGGGATAACATGCCCGCAGAATATCTCAGTGCTGTTGCAGGCTGGCTTACTGCAAAGGGCTACACTTACGAAGAAGTTCTTGATGAAGAAGGTAATCCCACCGGTGCTTACACCGTTGCACGCCCCGCATTCAGACTCATCGACAGCTCCTTCAAGATTTCAACTCCCGAGCTTCCCCTCGGTTCAACTCCCGCACATCCCGGCGATGCAACTCTTACTCAGATAAATAACATGTCAATTCTTGATGAAAAGAGCGATCTTCAGAAGAACTACAAGGCTCTTCACAAGGCTTACAGAGACTATATCACAGCTCTTTATCAGAACAGACGCTCACTCTACAACACTATGGATACTGTTTCATACAGACTTGAGCAGGCTGAATCCATGAGATCAATCCCCATGGAAGCCGACGGTGACCTTATCATCCTCGACTGGGCTATCAACTATGCAAAGCAGTTCTATATGTTTGACGCAGGCCGTAACTACAAGTCAACAGGTAACACTGTTAACGGTGTTGCTGAAGTTACAAAGGTTTACACAGCAACTTCATTCGATGTTCTTCAGCGTGCATATGACTATGCTGAATCACTCAGAAAGAAAGTTACAAGCAATGTTGCAGGTAACGAAGTTACTCAGTCAATGATCACTCTTGCTTACCAGGGAATCCTTGCTGCTATCAGACAGCTTGTTGAATTCACAGGTTTCGCAGATTGGACCAACCTTGACTACTACATGGGCATGGCTAACGAAATCCTTAATGATCCCAACAGAAACGACCCCGTTCTTGGTTATGCAAGCGGTCTCGATGTTCTTGAGGATGTTTTCGAATCAGCTTCAATTCTCAGATCAGACTCAACAGTTGACTGTGAAAGACAGAGCGAAGTTGACAGCCAGGCTGCATTCCTTAACACAGCTATCCAGAACCTTGTGTTCAACACAGTTCCCTCAATTCAGCCTTCAAAGGAATCAGGCTCAACAGTTGATACAGTTGCAGTTTCAAATGTTAACAACCGTATCGTTGGCCATGTATTCGGTCTTCAGGAAGGTAAGGGTATCACAAGCGATATGTATGATGAAAACGGTTCACTCGTTATCGCTGGTATGACCCTCGACGGTCAGATCGGTTCTGATGTCGGCGTTAACCCCTCAGGCCGTGGTAACGGTACAGGTGCTTACATCATCGGTCGAGTAAGAACTCTTGAAAGATTCAGATACTACGCTGTTATTTACGGTGATCTCAACGGCGATACCCGTATCGACGGTTCAGACGCATCATATGTTGAATACCACATCGCTAACGGTACAAACACCGAAGCAGATATGGGTAATGTTCTCTATGTTGCAGCTGATACAAACCACGATAACGTTGTTGACGCATCTGATGTTAAGTACATCCGTAACCACTACACATACGCTAATGAAGGCGATGGCGTAGATGCTAACGGTGACGGTGTTATCGACGAAAAGGATAAGATCATCCAGGATGAACACAGAACAGAATCTATTTCCTGATTCTTTCCTGATCAAAGTTAATTACGGGCTTTATGCCTGAATCAAAAATCCC
>JAZOVN010000221.1:0-4841 GCA_045658725.1 Acutalibacteraceae bacterium | reverse complement strand
ATCAACCTTCTGCGTGAAGGTCTTGATATCCCCGAGGTTTCGCTTGTTGCGATACTTGACGCGGACAAGGAAGGCTTCCTTCGTTCCGAAACATCGCTTGTTCAGACAATAGGACGTGCCGCACGAAACGCAAAGGGCACGGTTATAATGTATGCCGACTGCGTAACGCCGTCAATGGAAAGAGCGATAACCGAAACAGTCCGCCGCCGTGAAAAGCAGATGAAATATAACGAAGAACACGGCATTACACCAAAAACAATCGTCAAGGATGTTCACGAAATAATTGAAATTTCCGCAAAGGGCGACGAAGAAAAGGCAATTTCAAAGATGAGCAGAAAAGAGCGTGAAGCTCTCATTCTCAAGCTCACCGCCGAAATGAAGGCGGCGGCAAAGATACTCGAATTTGAGCACGCTGCATATCTTCGTGACAGAATTGAGAAACTCAGACGAGGTAAATAATAAATGGCAATAAAAAATCTTACGGTCAAAGGTGCAAAGGAGCACAACCTAAAAAATGTTGATATAACAATTCCACGCGACAAGCTCGTTGTTTTTACGGGGCTTTCAGGCTCGGGAAAATCTTCTCTTGCCTTCGACACAATATATGCCGAGGGTCAGAGAAGATATGTTGAATCGCTTTCATCATATGCAAGACAGTTTCTCGGTCAGATGGAAAAACCCAACATTGAAAGCATCGAGGGTCTCTCCCCTGCTATTTCGATTGACCAGAAAACAACATCAAAAAATCCCCGTTCAACGGTAGGTACGGTTACGGAGATTTATGAAAATCTGCGTCTGCTTTATGCAAGAATCGGTATTCCCCATTGCCCCGAATGCGGCAGAGAAATCAGCAGACAGACAGTTGATGACATAACAACTCAGGTGCTCGCACTCGCCGAAGGCACTAAAATACAGGTTATGGCACCCATTGCAAGAGGCAAAAAGGGTGAATTCGTCAAGGAGCTTGACTCAATCCGCAAAGGCGGTTACGCAAGAGTCCGCATTGACGGAATAATTTATGATTTATCTGAAGAAATCAAGCTTGAAAAGAATATAAAGCATAATATAGAAGTTGTTGTTGACCGACTTGTTATCAAAGACGGCATCCGTTCAAGGCTTGCAGACTCAATCGAAACCGCAACAAATCTCACCGACGGGCTTCTGCTGATTGATGTTATCGGCGGTGAAGAGCTGCTTTATTCGCTCAATTATGCCTGCCCCGAACACGGAGTAAGCATTGAAGAGCTTGAACCCCGTTCATTTTCATTCAACAATCCGTTCGGTGCGTGTCCGAAGTGCACGGGTCTGAGCGTTTTTATGAAGGTTGACCCGAATCTGATTGTTCCCGATGCTTCGCTTTCAATCCATGAGGGTGCAATAAAAGCAAGCGGCTGGTCGGCAAGCGACGGTGGCACGATTGCACAGATGTATTACGAAGGTCTCGCAAATGCATATGATTTTTCGCTCGATACCCCGTTTAAAGAGCTGCCTAAAAAAGCGAAAGATGTTATTTTCTACGGCACGGGCGGTAAAAAAATAAAACTTGAACGCAAAAGCGAATACGGCAGCGGCACTTACATGACGGATTTCGAAGGCATCATCAACAATCTTGAACGCCGCTACAGAGAAACCACAAGCGAATGGTCAAGAACCGAAATCGAGGGATATATGTCGAGCGTAAAGTGCCCCGAATGCGGCGGTGCAAGACTCAGAAAAGAATCTCTCGGAGTTACCGTTGGCGGAATCAACATTGATGAATTCGTCAACAAATCCATTGATGAAGAAATTGAATTTCTCGATAATCTGACTCTCAGCGAAAGAGACAGCATGATTGCCGTGCAGATTATAAAAGAAATCAGAAGCAGACTCAACTTCCTTTCGAGTGTCGGTCTGAATTATCTCACACTTGCCCGTTCATCAGCTACTCTTTCGGGCGGTGAGGCACAGAGAATACGCCTTGCAACGCAAATCGGTTCATCACTCATGGGTGTTCTTTATATTCTCGACGAACCGAGCATCGGTCTGCATCAGCGTGACAATTCAAAGCTTCTCAAAACCCTGCAGGATCTCCGTGACCTCGGCAACACTCTCATTGTTGTTGAACATGATGAAGAAACCATGAGAGCGGCGGATTATATTGTTGATGTCGGTCCGGGTGCAGGAATTCACGGCGGTGAAATCGTCTGCTGCGGTGATATAAATGATATCATTGCCTGCGAAAAATCAATAACAGGTCAGTATCTCAGTGGCAAAAAATATATTCCCCTGCCCGAAAAACGCAGGGAGGGCAACGGAAAGTCGCTCACCGTTTACGGTGCAAGAGAAAATAATCTGAAAAATATTGATGTTGAATTTCCTCTCGGAAAGTTCATCAGTGTAACGGGTGTTTCGGGCTCGGGAAAATCATCGCTCGTCAATGAAATTCTCAACAAACATCTTGCAACTGAACTGAACAATGCAAAAAAGAAGCCCGGTGACCACGATAAAATCACGGGCACTGAGCATCTTGACAAAGTTATCAACATTGACCAGTCCCCCATCGGACGCACTCCCCGTTCAAATCCCGCAACCTATACGGGCGTTTTCAACGATATCCGCGAGCTTTTTGCATCAACCGTTGATTCAAAGAAAAAAGGCTACAAGTCGAGCCGTTTTTCGTTCAATGTCAAGGGCGGCAGATGTGAAGCATGTCAGGGTGACGGCATAGTCAAAATAGAAATGCATTTCATGAGCGATATCTATGTGCCTTGTGAAGTCTGTGGCGGCAAACGCTACAACAGAGAAACACTCGAAGTCAGATATAAAGGCAAAAATATCCACGATATCCTCGATATGACAGTTGAAGAAGGAATGAATTTCTTTGAAAGCATTCCGAAAATCCATCGAAAAATCAAAACTCTTTATGATGTCGGTCTCGGATATATCAAAATCGGTCAGCCTGCAACAACGCTTTCGGGCGGTGAAGCACAGAGAGTGAAACTTGCAACCGAGCTTTCAAAAATCTCCACCGGCAGAACGGTTTATATCCTTGATGAACCCACAACGGGTCTTCACACAGCAGATGTTCACAGACTGATTGATGTGCTTCAGAGATTCGTTGACAAGGGCAATACGGTTATTGTTATCGGGCATAATCTTGATGTTATCAAGGTATCCGATCACATTATCGACCTCGGACCCGAAGGCGGCAACGGCGGCGGAAAGATCGTTGCTCAGGGCACGCCCGAAGAGGTTGCAAAATGCAAAAAATCCTATACGGGCATGTACCTGAAAGAGGTTTTGAAGAAGTAAAGAATACAATTAACCCCACCTTGTGAAAGGTGGGGTTGTTTTTATACATAATACCGATTAGGTTTAAAAATAAGAACAATAATATCAATTATCCAACCAATACCACATAATCCGGCAGTGAAAAGATATAATAATCCCATTCCGGTTTTACCTTCATAAAATTTATGAGCACCAATATATCCAAAAAGGATACAGAGCACAAGTGAAACCCATTTATTTTTTGCTCTGCCTACACGCACCGCATTAATATTTTGGTTAACATTGGTGTTGGTATTTGTATTTGTGTTATTAATAACAATCGGAGCCTGATTCTGTGTATTGCCTTTCAACTCTTCAACCTGACACCCACACACTGGACAAACTACTGCTGCTTCCGGTATCTTCTGTCCGCAATGCTTACAAAATTTCAGATTTTGAGACTGTTGGTTATTCTGTACTGCATTTTGTTCCATATTTTCCATAGCAAATTCCTCCTTTTTTAAAATAATATCACAATTTGAGATATAAGTCAATATCTCATTTTGAGATTTATATAATAGTAATGAGGAGGGAGTTTATGAGATTAAAAGACATTCGTGAAGACAATGATATTACACAAAAAACTCTTTCCGAGTATTTGAATATAAAGCAAAATACTTATTCGCAATACGAAACCGGACAAAGACAAATACCTATTGATATTCTTATCAGACTTGCTGTTTACTTTAACACCTCAACGGATTATATTTTGGAATTAACAGATGTTCCGGACTCTTATCCCCGAAATCTGAATTACAAATAATATTTCAAACTCCGATCCTATCGTTCAATGCAACCACAACCGCACATTGCGGTGCAGCGGGTCGTCGGGTCGCCGACCCCTACAAATCTTTTGAAATCAACAGCAAAAACTCCCTGCTCTCGATTGAGAACAGGGAGTTTTGAAATCAAAACGGAGTTAATAAAAAATTTTTTATCGCTGTAAAAAGGACTTCGAACGGCAAAACTAAGTTTACATAGGGATCTCCAAAAGGAAAGAATCTTGAGTACAATTCAAAAAGCATTTCTTCCAACTCGGCGAAAAAATCCATTATGTGCCACCTTTCTGTTTGTAAATATTTCATATTTAAATTTTACTACTGTTCACTTAATTTGTCAACAAAGAAAATCCCTGCTCTCGATTGAGAACAGGGATTAATTTTTTGAAATTATTTCATTGCCTCTTCAACAGCAACTGCACATGCAACGGTCATACCAACCATGGGGTTGTTACCTGCACCGATGAGACCCATCATTTCAACGTGAGCGGGAACTGATGATGAACCTGCAAACTGTGCGTCTGAGTGCATACGACCCATTGTATCAGTCATACCGTAGGAAGCAGGACCTGCTGCCATGTTATCGGGATGAAGAGTACGGCCTGTGCCGCCGCCCGATGCAACTGAGAAATAGTTAACGCCGTTTTCGTTGCACCACTTCTTGTATGTGCCTGCAACGGGATGCTGGAATCTTGTGGGGTTGGTTGAGTTACCTGTGATGGAAACACCAACATTTTCAAGCTTCATGATAGC
>JAZOVN010000220.1:0-3178 GCA_045658725.1 Acutalibacteraceae bacterium | reverse complement strand
CTTTGGTGAGACTCTTGAAATATTCAAGCTCGGTAAGACCGATGAACTGAATTCTGGCAGGGTCAAAATAATCTTCAAAGCCCGTCAGAATAAGACCGGGACGGTTAACATCCTGTGCGGTAATATAAATATCCGCAATATCCTTGGGCGTGTATATTACCTGAAACGAAAGGTCATTGACTACCTTTTCAAGCGACACGGAATATTTACTCATAATATTCTCCTTGATTATCGGGTCTACGCATATAAACCCATAATAATTGTATTATAAAGCATATATCAGAATTTTCCAACCCTTTTTTATAAAATTTTCAAAAAAATTACGGATACCTTATTGGGTATCCGTACAGATTGTCGAAAACTTGTTTTCGGCAAGATGGCGACTGTTGAGAAAGGAATCTGAATGCCGTTTTGTTCGCTTGAAGGTGTATGCGATACATCGAAAAGCGAAAAAACGGCAAATAAACGAAAAACAACATGGTGGGATGTGGGCATCCCGCCCAACTCTTCCAGCTGCTTTTGAATGCAGACAGACTGCCGACTTCCAAAATTAATTCGTTTATGGTTCAGCGACTTTATCGACAGTCAAAACGGATACCTTTTAGGTATCCGTTAATAATTAAAGCTGTGTTGCTATTCCTTCAAATTTGGTTTTAGTTTCGTTAATCATCTGTGCCTGTGCCGCATCGGGACTGTACCATCCTCTTTTCTGCATTTCGCTGAAAACAGAAAACTGAATGCTGTGCTCTTCTTTAAGGATGTTAACCATATCGCTCTGAAGCTGCTGATTGACGCATTCATTTGAAAATGTGTTGTAAACATCAGTAATATGCTTCTGTGAACTGAGAATATCGTCCATGATTTCTCTGTCGGTAAAACCTGAATTTGTATTCATTATACTACTCCTTTAATAAAGATGACCCATAAGTGTGTCAAAATGCTGCTTGTGCTGAGATGCAATCTGTTCACAGGAATTTTTAATCTGAGGGTCGCTTGCAGCCTGTGCATAAGCTTTGAATTTTTTGATGAGAATCTGTTCCTGATTAAGCTGATCTTCAATTGCAGACAGCTCTTTTGCGGTAAGATTTGCCATTATATCGCTCCTTTACGATGTTTGTATCTATATTATTGTCTGCATCACACAGATTAATTCAGAAAAAATTTCATAAAAAATAAATCCGGAATCACATTACCGTGACTCCGGGTTATCATTATCGTCTGTTTTTTTCTTTGAACTTCTTGTGCCTGCGGCTGCAATAACCGTAAACGAAATCGCTGCAAAAACACCAACCAACGCCTTTTTCTTTGCTCCTTCAGAAAGTGAAAAAGAGCTTTTGTTTTCCGTTTCGGTAACAATTGAAGCATTTGCCTGCTCCGAGGTTGTTACGGTTTTTGCTTCTTGTGTTGTTTCAACGAAAGATGCCGCTTCTGTTTGTGTTATATATACCTGAGAAATAATAACTTCTTTTTCGTAATAATAAACCGTGGCAGGTTTCGGAGCGGCTGTTATGTTATCCGAAACAGCAGTTGTCCGTGATTTCGTTGTTCTTACTCTTCTTGAATAAGTGCTCTTTCTGCGTGTTTCATTTTCCTGCGTAATTTTTGCGGTCAGCTTATCGGTTGTTGTTTTCGAAGATTTTCTTGTGGTTCGTTTTTCGGTCGGAGACTTCTTTGATTTGGTTGTTTTCTCAGCTCTGACCGTTTTTTCTTTTTCGGTTTCTTCAGGCAAATCCTGAGTTATTATCATTTCTGTTGCTTCAACAAATTCATCATTGACAACAGTAAAATCATAAACATTGGACAATGCACCAACCGAATCAATAAATCTTACGGTGCACTCAATCTCCTTCGGAAGACCGTACTTGAAGCCTATTCTGATTTCAGTTGTTGCACCGTTATTTTTATCGACAGTAACACAGCCTTCAAAAGAGTGTTCGGATGAGTCTGAATATGCAGGTGAATCCAAAACCGTTACATCAAAATAATCAGAACCGTCTGCCGATAACGAAACGCCCGTAGCGGTGTTATCGTATTCAAGTGAAGAATCCTTGTGCATAAAACAAAGGAAAAGAGCACTGTTTTCAGAATCAATCATTGTATGAACAAGAGCAAAATTGACTCCGCAATTGCTTTCACCTTTAAAAATTTTCGCAACAACAGCTCCGTCCCACTCATCAGCACTGAAAATGCCGTCAACATCAGCTGAGTACGCAACGAAGGAATTAAAAATCAGAATCAAAACACAAAGCAATGCAATAAAAGTTTTTACAGCTTTGGAATTTACATAATAATTTCTCAGGGCTTAACACTCCCGATTGTTTTATCAGAATTCAACCGAAATAATATCTTCGTTCTGCTCAGCAATAAGCATAATTTCATCCATAGATGTTGTTCTTGCTTTCTTGATGGTAATATCAAGACTTACGGAAGAATCGGAATTTCTGGTCATTTTGCATTTTTCAAGCGTAAGCTTATTATCTTCAAGCATTTTTCTGAATTTTTTAACAGCGTCAGGCGAATCATTGATAACAACAGTGAATTCATTGACAGTATTTTCAAGCTTACTGAAAAATCTGTGAAATACAAGCTGAAAAACAATCATCAGCACCGATGCACCGATACCAACGGTATACATACCCGAACCGATGGCAAGACCGACACTCGCCGTTGCCCATATACCTGCCGCAGTTGTAAGACCTTTGATAGATACATCCTTAACAAAGATAACACCTGCACCGAGGAAACCGACACCCGTAATAACATTGGAAGCTATTCTGGATGCATCGGCACGCAAGCCTTCAAATTCAAGCAGATCAAAAAATCCGTATTTTGAAACTATCATTGCAAGTGCGGCACCGAGTGCAACAATCATATGAGTTCTGATACCTGCATCCTTCTGGCGTCTGCTTCTTTCAAATCCTATAAACACGCCGCAGATACTCGCTATTATCATTCTTAAAAGTAAAAATCCGTTATCATTCAGATCGGTTATAAATTCTTGAAAAAGATTATTCATCCTGCTGTTCCTTTCTGTAAATAATTTATTATTATAACATTAAGAACAAACAATGTCAACATCAAGCTGCTTTTTTGTTTAAAACAACATCAATTTCTGACAGAGTCAAAATTACTTCTGATTTCAGAAGTATTTCCCGTTGTAAGATAAAAATCATATTCA
>JAZOVN010000219.1:0-4620 GCA_045658725.1 Acutalibacteraceae bacterium | reverse complement strand
AAGATCCGGAAGTCCTTCCGGGTCTTTTTGAAAAATGCAGGAAACTTTGCGACAACGGTATTTTGCCCGACGAAGAAAAAATCATTGCTTTTTTCGGGAAGAAAGGAGGTCTCAGCGGCAATGAAATACAGCTTTTGCCGCTTGCGATTGCCTGTGCTCTTATTAACTGTGCATCCGACGGAGTGAAGGCAGGCAACCATTCAGGATCAAAGCACCTTGCCAATGCCGTGATTTCTTTGCGGAAAATCAGCGAAACCGATTTCGAAAAGATTACAGAAAAGCTTTTTGCTGCCGAAAAATATCTGATGCGTGATAAAGACTATCCTTTGATGGATGAATATTCAAAGAATGTTTACCGCAGAAGGATTGCGTCCCTTTCGCTGAAAGAAAAGAAAACGGAAGAAGAATTTGCAAAGGAAAAAGCTGAAAAAGCCGTAAAAAACAACTGTCATATCGGAAAGTATCTTTTCAGCCGAAAAAAGAGAAAAAGAAACGGATTCCTTTATTTGATAATGGAAATTGTAATGCCGCTTGCTGTTTCATTTTGCCTTTCGGTGTTTTTCGGCAGCTTTGCCGTCGGTGCACTTGTTTTTATTCCTCTATGGGAGATTCTGCGTTATCCGATAGAAGCGGTGTCGCTCAGAACTGCGAAGTCCGAAAGGTTTCTTCGTCTTTCGGCAGACTGCAACACGGTAAATAATGCTCATGCTCTGATAACCGTTTCAACTCTTTTGCCTGATACAAACGGAATGAAAGCACTCGGCGATCATCTTGAACAGCTTTATCTGAGCAATTGTACGGGAAATATAAAAATCTGCTGTCTTGCTGACCTGAAAGCGGCGGGAATGCCGAGAAAACCCGAGGATAAAGCTTTTATCAAGGCTGCAAAAGAGATGACAGACAGGCTCAATGCCGAATATTCGGGCGGATTTATTCTTGCCGTAAGACCGAGAGTGCATTCCGAAACCCAGAATGAATTCATCGGCAGAGAACGGAAGCGGGGTGCGATAACGGAGCTTATCCGTGCAATCAAGGGCAACAGAAAAGGATTTTCGGTTTTGCACGGCGATATTGATAATCTTGATAAAGTCAGATATCTGATTGCACTTGATGCGGATACACAGCCCGTTTTTGATTCTGCAAGGGAGCTTATCGCCGTTGCGGAGCATCCGCTCAACAGACCTGTTATCAAAGACGGAAGGGTAGTCAGCGGCTACGGAATTATAGCTCCGAAGACCGAAAACAGCCTTGAAAGTAAAACTTCAACCGTTTTCGGTCGGCTTATGGCAGGGGATTCGGGAATATCCGCCTATGATAACGCGGTGAGCGAAAGATATCAGGATTTGTTTGGTGAAGGAATATTCTGCGGAAAGGGTCTTATTGATGTTGAATGCTTTTATTCTCTGCTTGATAAGGGATTACCGAAGGAAAGAATTCTGAGCCACGACATTGTTGAAAGCGGATTTCTGAGAACGGGTTTTGTTCCCGAAATTGTTATAACGGAAGGGATGCCTCAATCGGTTTTGTCTTATTATCGCAGGCTTCACCGTTGGGTCAGGGGAGATTGGCAGAATATCAGATTCATTTTTGGCAGAAATCCGTTGAATTTTATTTCGCGATACAAAATGTTTGACAGTCTGAGACGGAGTATTACTCCTGTTGCCGCCTTTTTGGCGGTGGCAATTTCAATGTTTACAGATGATTATGCAGCTGTTTGTATCACTCTTTGCTCCATGACGGCACTCGGAATACGGTTTATTTATCCTGCTTTTTCTTCTTTGTTCAATGGCGGTTTATCTTCGCTCACGAGACTTTACTTTTCAAAAGTGCTTCCGCCGTCGCTTCATTTTTTTGTCAGAAGCTTTGTTGCCGTTGCTTTTTCGGTGAGAGAAGCTTTGGTGTGTTCGGATGCAATTATCAGAGCTGTGTGGCGGCAGCTTGTGAGCAAAAAAAGACTTCTCGAATGGATTCCTGCTGCTCACAGCGAAAAAAATGACAGCACAGGCTCAATAATAATTTCATGCATACCGTCAATGGTGGCGGCTTTTCTTTTGCTTGTGTTTGGAATGTCACTTCACAGATTGCTTGGTCTGATAATTCTTGCGGATATTCCGCTTGCACTTGCGGCTTCGGCAAAAATCGATGTTCCGCATCTGAAAATAACAGAAAAACAAAGAGAAACGGTTGTTTCATATGCTTCGGCAATGTGGGGATTTTTTGAGAAATTATGCGGAAAAGAAAATAATTTTCTCCCGCCCGATAACATTCAGTTTTCACCCGTAAAGTCAACCGCAAACCGCACATCTCCAACCAATATCGGGCTTATGCTTGCCTCGTTTCTTTCAGCCCGTGACATGGGATTTATAACCTCGGCTGAGCTTTACATGAGAATGAATCTGAGCCTCGGTTCAATAGAAAAGCTTGAAAAATACAAAGGAAATCTTCTCAATTGGTACAGTACGCATACCTTAAAACCGCTAAGTCCGAGGTTTGTTTCAACGGTAGACAGCGGAAATTTTCTTTGCTGTCTTACCGCGGTGAAGGAAGGGCTTCGTGAATATGCGTCAGAGTGTACGGCGTTGAACGGAATAATCGAAAGAGTGGAAAAAATCATTTCGGAAACAGAGCTTGACGGACTTTTCAATGAGCAGAAACAGCTTTTTCATATAGGAATAAATCCCGACAGCGGTGAAAAAAGCAACAGCTTTTATGATTTATATATGAGTGAAGCGAGAATGACATCATATTTTGCGGTTGCAAGAGGCGATGTTTCCAAAAAGCATTGGAGTGCACTCGGCAGAATTACTGCAGGAAGCGGAAGATATACGGGTCTTGCATCATGGACGGGCACAATGTTTGAATATTATATGGCGAATCTCTTCATTCCGTCTCCCGACGGAAGTCTGAGCCGTGAAGCATTGGATTTTTGCCTTTACTGTCAGCGGAAAAGAGCGGGCAGAATGCCTTTCGGTATATCCGAGAGCGGATTTTATGCTTTCGACCGTGATCTGAACTATCAGTATAAGGCACACGGCGTTCAGAAGCTTGCACTCAGTCACGGAAAAAATGCCGAACCCGTTGTTTCACCGTATTCTTCATTTCTCGTGCTTTGCGAAGCACCGAATGCTGCATTAAAAAATTTAAAGAAGCTTGAAAAGCTCGGAATGCTCGGTGTTTACGGCTTTTATGAGGCGCTTGACTTTACAAAAAGCAGAGGTACACCGTCGCCCTTGGCAGTCAGGTCATATATGTCACACCATGTCGGAATGAGTATGGTTGCCGCAAATAATTTTATCGGCGGAAATATAATGCAAAAGCGTTTTATGAGTGACAGACACATGACAAGAGCAAAGTCGCTTCTTGATGAGAAAATACAGACGGATTCAAAAATATTCAAGGGTGTAAAAACGGAAGAATATAAAAACATCAGGGAACGCATCCGCAGAAGTGTTTCGGTTTATGATAATCCCGATCCGTTCAATCCCGAAGCTATGATTCTTTCAAACGGCAGAATGACAACATGCATCACCGACAGCGGAGTGGGTGTTACTTTGTTTGACGGACTTGATGTAACGGTCAATACTGTTGATCCTTTTATGTATCCTCAGGGTGTTTTCGGAGTGTTTTCGGGTGAAAAGGAGTGCGTTCCTTTTGTGAAAGCACTTGACAGGGCTTCATCTGCAGATTATTCAGCATCATTTCACGTTGACAAAGCAGTGCATACTGCAAAGAAGAATAATATTTTCCTTAAAGCAGAAACCATTTTGCTTCAGAAGCATAATTGTGAGTTAAGAAGCTACACTGTAGAAAACTTAAGCCGCAAGGAATCTCTGAAAGGAGATCTGATAATTTATTTTGAACCCTGCATCGAAAAAAGAAAGGTTTATGCATCACATCCGATGTTTTCAAAGCTTTTCCTGACAGATGAAAAGGATGATGACAATCGTTGTGTTCTTTTCTCAAGAAGATCCTCTTCATCCGAAAACGAATGCGGAATTGCAACAGGTTTAATTGAAAACATTGATTATGAATGCGAAACATCAAGAGAAAAAGTTCTCAAATCTCCCGAAGGTCTGTTTTCTCTCGGAAAGTTTGTGGATTTTAACTCCGAAAAAGGAAATCCCGATTGCTGTGCGGTTTTTAAAATAAAAATTAATCTTGAAGCAGGCAAAAAACAAACAGTTACCATCGGAATTTCGGTTGCAGAAAATAAAGAGCAGGCATTGAACGGGCTGTTGACCGTCAGAGCAGGAAAAGCAACGAAGAAAAAGAGCGAAAATCCTTTTTATTCCGAATCTGCCGAAAACCGTATTGCTTGCAGAATCCTTCCGTTAACTCTTTTTTCTCCTTACGGCAGAGGTGTGCTTAAAGAAGATGAAAAATGTGTGTTTACCAAAAATGATTTGTGGAGTCTGGGCATATCTGGAGAAAATCCGATTATTGCTGTTGAAACAGATGAAAAAGAAAACACGGAGGGGATTATTCCGTATATCCGAATCAATAAAAAGCTTCGGAATTGTGGAATCAAAACTGACCTTGCAGTGATTTTCAACAGCGAAGAAAAGTATCTGCTTCCCGTGACAAATTCAATAAAAAAATCAGCTGAAGAAGAGGATTGCG
>JAZOVN010000218.1:0-3432 GCA_045658725.1 Acutalibacteraceae bacterium | reverse complement strand
AAATTGAACTCACAGGTCCTTTCAAGGCAAAAACTCTCTTCACCGTTGTTATAAAATACATTGCCCCCGTATGCATCATTCTTATCCTTATTTCATCCGTTCTTGATGCACTCGGAGTAATGAAAATATAAGAAAGAGGTACTGAAATGAAAAAGATTATCAGCGTTTTACTTTCGGCTATTATGCTTGTTTCATGTGTTTCTGTCGGCTTTGCCACTGATGCCGAAGAACCCGATCTTAAGTTTGCCGTTGCATCTGACCTTCATTATAATGTTCCCGAAGAGGAACTTACCGCAAGCGGCGAAATTGACAGTGAAATTTATTGGTATGCAAACCGCCGTGCCGCTATGGAAAACGAAAGCGGATTCATCATTGATGAATTTCTCAATCAGTGTGCGGAAAACGATGATGTTGAATTCGTTCTGATTCCCGGTGACATTGCGGATAACGGAAAATCCGTTAAGCAGGAGCATCTTGATGTTGCCGCAAAATTCAAGGCATTTGAAGAAAAGACAGGCAAGCAGATTTATGTTACCGTCGGTAACCACGATGCAGGTCTCAACTGTGAAACAACATATGAAGATTTCAAGGAAATCTATCATGATTTCGGCTATGCAGAGGCTCTCACAACAGTTGAAGAAAACTGCTCATACACCGCAGACCTCGGAGATAAATACAGACTTATTTCCCTTGACAGCTGTGATTACGACAAGTCAACCGAAGACGGCATGTCGGCAGATAAGCTCAGCTGGGTTCGTGAGCAGACAAAGGCTGCAAAGGCAGACGGAAGATACCCCATTCTTATGATGCACCACAATCTTCTTGACCATCTTCCTCTTCAGCGTCTTCTCAGCCATGATTTCATCGTAAGATTCCATTACACAACCGCAACTCTCTTTGCTGATTGGGGAATCAAGCTTGTTTTCACAGGTCACGAGCATTGCAGCGATGCAACATCATACACAAGCCCTGCAGGCAACAAGATTTATGATTTTGCAACAACTTCGCTCACCATGTACCCTCTTCAGTACAGAACCTTTGAGCTTACCGATAAAGAAATCCGCTATGCCGCACAGACTGTTGACACTCTTGATACCGCAGCTCTTTCGGCAACCGTCAAGGGCTATTCTCAGGAACAGCTTGACCTTATGGAAACAGGTCTCAACAGCTATGCAAAGGGATTCCTTAAAGCAGGTGTTCAGTGGCGTCTTACCCGTTCACTCAAAATGGAGCAGATCGGCATTGCAGAAGGTGAACCCTTCTATAATCTTGTAAATACCGCAGTCGGCGGACTCCGCAAGATTCTTGAGCAGCCTCTCTACGGTGAAGGCGGAATTCAGGAGCTTGCAAAGGAATATAACCTTGATATTCCCGACAGCGAATACGAAACAGGCTGGCAGGTTGCAACAGAGCTTGTTGCCGCTCATTACGAAGGATCCGAAAACTTTGATTTCGCTTCAACCGAAATCACTATCTTCCTTCGTATTGTAGCTCTTCTTCTCAAGGATGACCTTTCAACCGTTACTGACGATGTTTTCCTCGGTGCGGCAAATTCAATCCTCAAAGACCTCGGCACCGATTCAATTGTCAGCGATCTTACAAAGCTCGGCACTCAGATTTTCGGCGGCGTAACTCCCATGGAATATTTCCTTCTTGCAGCCGTTTCTCCCCTTGTTCACGCTTTCATTGTTGATGATGACGGTGTTGACGATAACAACGGCACCCTCGAAGGCTATGCCACGGTTACCGCTGAAGGCAATCTTCAGAATGTTGCAGACAGCATTTACGGTTTCTTCAACAAGATTGCTCAGATGCTTTCGACCGTTTTACTTGTATTCTATAAAATGATATTCTGATTAACAAATGAAGAGTGAAAAATGAAAAGTGAAACGTTAAGGGTCGCTTCGCTCCGAAAAATATATTTGATTCGCAAAACGAATCGGGCAAGGGCGAAGCCCTTCCGAAACTTTTCACTCTGCACTATTAACTTTTAACTTGTTGATTAAACTATCCGACTGCCCCTTCGGGGGCAGTTTTTTTATGGTATAAATTTGATTTTTGTGCAGATAATATTATCGAAAAATGTTTGAGGTGATATTGTATGCCTGTAAGACAGGGAAGATACACCCTTATGCTGCCTTCGTCGCCCGGTATAGCAGGTTATGCGGCGGTAGTCGGCAAAAAAGAGGGTCAGGGTCCGCTCGGAAAGGAGTTTGACTATATTTATGAAGATGCAATGGCAGGTGAAAAGTCATGGGAAAAGGCTGAAAGCATAATTCACCGTGATGCGGTCAACCGTGCGATTGCAAAGGCAGGAATTTCTCCGCAGGATGCTGATGTTATTTTTGCGGGTGATTTACTCAATCAATGCATGGGCACAACCTTCGGCATCCGTGAACTCGGCATTCCGTTTGCAGGGCTTTACGGTGCGTGCTCAACAATGGCACTCTCGCTTGCGGCGGCAGCGGTATGTGTTGACAGCAGAATAGCCGAAATTGCCGTTGCGTCAACATCATCACACTTCTGCTCGGCGGAAAAGCAGTTCAGAATGCCGCTTGAATACGGCGGACAGCGTACGCCCTCTGCTCAATGGACAGCAACCGCGTCGGGTGCTGCTGTGGTGTCAGCCACCGAAAGCAAAGCGAAAATTGAAAAAGTTCTTATCGGCAGAATTCAGGATTACGGCATCAAGGATCCCAATAATATGGGGGCAGCCATGGCACCTGCTGCGTGTCGCACCATATCCGATTTTATGAACGATACCAATACCGTTCCGACGGATTATGATATGATTCTGACGGGCGATCTCGGTTCTGTCGGCTCTCAACTTCTTTGTGAGCTTATGATGAAGCAGGAGAATATTGATATCTGTTCCGTTCATGAGGATTGCGGACTTTTACTTTATGATATGACAAAGCAGAAGGATGTCGGTGCGGGCGGTTCGGGATGCGGCTGCAGCGGTGCGGTTCTGTGTTCTCATATTCTCAGAAGAATCGAAAACGGCGAGCTTAAAAAGGTTTTGTTTGTCGGCACGGGAGCGCTTATGTCAAGCGTGTCGCCGCTTCAGAGCGAAACAATTCCGGGAATCGCTCATGCCGTTCTGATAAGCGGAGGCTGATATAATGAATGAAATAAAAAATACACTCAGGGTTGCAACTGCGGCAATGAAAGCTGTCAGAGTTATTGATGTTACAAAAAAGCTGGTTATTGCGGGTGCGGCGGTAGGATGCGGAGTTCTGATGCTGCGATTTTTCAAAAAGTAAAAGGATGATGACCTATGAAGAAAAGTCTTGAAAGAACAATGAAGGATGCTGCCGCTGTTTTCAGAAGCAGGATAAAGCACCCCGATAAAACAGACACGGTTTCCGCACGGCAGCTTGCAGATAATTATCATGTTCTTGAGCGTCGCACCGTGCAGGTAATTGATGAAAT
>JAZOVN010000217.1:0-2954 GCA_045658725.1 Acutalibacteraceae bacterium | reverse complement strand
ATCATACATCTGTTTTATTTTCAATTCCTTTTAAATAATTTATATAAATTTTATTTAAATTGAAAATTAATATTGACACTTATTAACAAAGAAGGTAAAATTCAATATATGAAACTTAAAGGAGGGATAGGTTGAAAATACTGCATAAAGGCTTTAATTATTCGCAGGACGGACCCGGTAACCGTCTTGTGTATCATCTTCAGGGCTGTAATTTTGCTTGTAAATGGTGTTCCAATGCAGATACTATTCCTCTTGATAATCCTTGTGCGAAGGATTGTTCTGTTCATGAAATTCTTGATGAAATATTACGAAGCAGAATGATGTTTTTTGATGGCGGAGGAGTTACTTTTACCGGCGGAGAAGTCTGTGTTCAGTCCGATGAACTGACGGAACTTCTTAAACTTCTGAAAGAAAACGGAATTCACACAGCCATAGAATCAAACGGTTCCTTTTTATCGATTCGGGATATTGCAGAATATGTTGATTATCTGATTATTGATATGAAACATTATGATGACGACGAACATATCAGGTGGGTCGGTGCTTCAAATAGAAGTGTCAAGTCAAATTTAGAATATTTCTTTTCAAAAAGAAGACAGATTCACATAAGAATTCCCGTAATAAAAAACATTAACGATAATCCCGACGGATTTGTTGAGTATTTCAAAAAATATGATACTTCGGGTGCTGTTTTTGAGTTTCTTCCCTACCATGAATTCGGAAAAGACAAATGGCGTGATAATTATGAAATTCATGACGGTTTTGTTGATAGTGAAATTATTAAAAAATTTAAAGATAAATTTGAGTCTTGCGGGATGAAAACCGTAGATACATAAGGAGATTTTACTATGTTTAATATTCTCGACAGTAATAAAATAACAGAAATGGCAAAAAATCTTTTTGCTGAAAAAAGAGCAGGAATGCGTCTTGACGGATGGTTTCTTGCCAAAGAAAAAGAACTTGAACTTTCAAAAAAATATGAAAACGAAAATGAGGAAGTAAAAATAGCACTTATATTGAGAGATATTGTCAGCACCATGCCGATTTTTCTCAGCGATTTTCAGCTTTTTGCAGGAACTCAGGATGATGCTTTTGCAAGAAGCTATGCACTTATAAATCCTTCGTTTAAAGTTGAAGAATTCAGCGGTTATTGTGATCCTGCTGCGGTGTTCTCTGATATTGAACCCGAAGGTGACATTACTGCCGAAAGAATTGAAAAAGCAAGAGCTGAATTTGCAAAGACCGAATATGCCGTCAAACTCGGAGAGGTTTACGGTAAAAATGAGTGCTATACCAAAGAAGTTATCTTTTTCTTTGAGCAGGTAACGGGTCATCTTATTCCCGATATGCGTTTTGCAATCAAATACGGTGTTAAGGAAATGATCAGAAAAACCGAAGGCAAAGAAGGTAACGGATACAAGGCATTTGCAATTGCACTTGAATCTGCAATAATTCTTGCCAACCGTTACGCTGATCTTGCGAAAGAAAAAATGAACGGTGCTTCCGACGAAAGAAAAGCACAGCTTGAAATAATCGAAAAAACACTTCGCAAAGTGCCTGAAAACGGTGCTGAAAATCTTTATGAAGCAATTCAGGCATTTATAATCATGTGGCAGATTATGTGCCTTGAACAAACTCCGAATCCGTTTGCATTCTCCGTGGGTAATGCAGACAGAATATTTGAACCGTACAGAAACGGTCTTGACCGTGATACCGCAGCAGCACTTCTGAAGCATTTCCTTGTTTTCTTCAATGTTGCCGACAGAAGCTGGGCAATTTCGCAGAATATAATTGTCAGCGGCCGTGATACAGACGGTAATGATCTGACAAATGAAACAACATATGCATTGATGGATGCGTATTATGAGATGAATCTTCCTCAGCCTATCCTTTCGGTCAAACTTCATAAAAATACGCCTGCAAAGTTATATGAAGAAATGGGAAGATTTTTATTTACACCTGGTGTTCTTACTCCTTCTTTCTTTAATGATGATTCACTTTTCAGTGTGCTCTCATCAAACGGTGTTGATGAAAACGATCTTGCTGATATTTCTATTGCAGGATGTCAGGAACCACTTATAATGGGTAAAGATAACGGCAATACCACCAACAGCTGGTTGAATCTTCCCAAAATTCTTGAAATGACACTTACAGGCGGTATTTCAACTATTACAGGCGAAAAGCTTGTTGATGTTGATGCATGTAAGCTTGAAAATGTAAGAGAAGCATTCAAGGCAAATGTTGAAAAGTTCGTTGCGGCAATGGGTGAGGCTGCAAACGGAGCCTCTGCTGCTCTGTCAACTCAGCGTGTACCTTTCCTTTCTTGTCTTATGGGTGGTCTTGAAAACGGTGTTGATGCCCGTGATATAAATGCCCAGGGAACAAAGTATAACGGAAGCGGATGTCTTATTCACGGTGTTTCCGTTATTGCCGACAGCTTTTCAGCCATTGATAAGCTCCTTGCGGAAAGACCTCAGGATGCCGATAAACTCGTTGATGCCCTTAAAGCAGATTTTATTGGATATGAAGATTTAAGAGAATTTCTCCTTTCTGCCGATAAATTCGGTAATAATATTGAAAAGGTTGATAATGAAGCAGCTGAAATCTCATCAATGGTTGCTGATATCGTTTCATCAACAAAGAATTATCTCGGCAATTCGTTCAGACCTGACTTCAGTTCGCCTTCAACACATCTTCTTTATGGCTACTGGGTTGGTGCTACTCCTGACGGCAGAAGATCAAGGGATATGCTCGGATATGGCGTTGATCCTCTTTACGGAAGTGCCGAAAACGGACTCGGATTCCGTATGCTATCAAATATGAAGCTTCCATTCGAAAAAATGAACGGCGGTTATGCTTCTCATCTCGGAGTTGACCCAAAATATTTCAGATCCGAGACTGATGAGGGTAAGGGAATTGAATTCAGAGATAAAATTATCAATCCCTTATTCTTT
>JAZOVN010000216.1:0-11523 GCA_045658725.1 Acutalibacteraceae bacterium | reverse complement strand
CAATGAAATCGGGGTCGATAACCGAGCCTGCAATACCCATGCAGGTTGAACCGATCTGAAGGTAGCTCTTGCCTCTCATTGTTGCAACTGCAACAGCTGAGCGAGCGAAACGAAGGAGCTTTTCTTTAACATCATCGGGCATTGAAGTGTCGTCAGCATCCTGAACATCCTTGCCGTAGATGCCGAAAGCGGGGAGACCCTTCTGTGCATGAGCTGCAAGAACTGCTGCAAGATAAACAGCACCGGGTCTTTCTGTTGCGTTGAAGCCCCATACACCCTTGATTGTGTTGGGATCCATATCCATTGTTTCTGAGCCGTAGCACCAGCAGGGAGTAACGGAAAGAGTGATGTCAACGCCTTCCTTCTTGAACTTTGCTGCACATGCTGCTGCTTCAGCAACACGGCCGATTGTTGTGTCAGCGATAACAACCTTAACGGGTTCGCCGTTTGAATAACGGAGGTTTTCTTCAAAGAGAGCCTTTGCTGCCTTTGCCATGTTCATGGTCTGGTCTTCAAGGGATTCTCTTACCTTGAGGGGACCTCTTCTTCCGTCAATGATGGGGCGAATACCGATTACGGGATAATCGCCGATAAGTCTGTTTTTTGCCATAATAGCATCTTCCTTTCTATAGTTGATGTATGTTAATTTAAATTATGGGTTATGAAATTTCGGGTGTAGAAATTGTAAAGGTGTCACTCATTAATATCACACCGTTAAAAAGGTCTTCCAACTCAGCGGTATTATAATTATAATGATATTGCTCCATTACAAGATCATTAAACATAGGATTCAGAGCGAGATCACCGCTGAAGCTGAAGCTGCCGTCTGAAGAAACGAGACAGGAGATCTCATTGCCCGGAGAAGGAGTCAGCGTCGGTATTAATGATAGAGTTAATTTGAATTTAAGTTGTTTTCCTGCTAAGCTTTCAGGTGCAGAACCTTTGAGAGTGAGTGAAACGGTTGGTGATTTGAGTGAAATTGAAGAAGGTTCGTAGTTTTTACCGTAGTCTACGGAATGCGTAATAGTTTCAAATCCTGTTATCTGACAAACCGCATCAGTCACATAAATAAAAATATCGTCTTCTTTAATTTCATCAACATTGGCGGGTGTAATATAATTAAGCTTACCGTTTTCGTTTTCTCTGAAAAGGAATTTGGTGTTAGAGGTCGGGGCGAGCTTCAGATAATCGCCGACCTCGAGAGTGCCTATGCCACCTGATGAACCGCTGCTTCCTTCGTCTTCACGAAGCTCCGCAACTTCGGCTTCGAGAGTTGCAATTCTTTCATCAACTGTAATGTCGGTAATGGTATAACCGAAAATACCTACCATAGCTGATAATAATGCTGCAATAAATTTTTTCATAATATTTTCCTGCTTTCTTTTTTGCTACGCAAAAACTGTTGTCTCTCCCTCAGGGTCTATGACCCAGCTCCCTCATCAGAGGGAGCCAAAACAGAAAGCAACTTTTTCTCAGAAGTTTTCTGTATAAAGCTTGACCATTCCTTGGGCTTCCTCTGTTAACTCCCTCAGTCTCGCTTTGCTCGCCAGCTCCCTCTCGAGGGAGCCAAATCGCTGTCCGTAGGACTGAAGGAGAGATTATAAAAGCTGCATTTATAAAACTGTAACCGCCTTGAATCTCTCATAAGCTTCTGCCCATGCATCGGCATTTTCGGGAGAATATTCAACAGTATTTTCGCTTGCTTTAACGATTTTGCGTGCCTCATCGATGCTTTCAATTGCACCGCAGGAGAGAAGCTGAACGGCAATGTTGCCGAGAACGGTTGCTTCGATGGGACCTGCAACAACATTTCTGCCGCATGACGATGCTGTCATCTGACAGAGAAGGGTATCCTTTGTGCCGCCGCCGATAACATGAATTGCAGGGTAGCTTTTGCCCGTGCAGGCTTCAAGGTTATCGAGAGTCTGGCGGTATTTCATTGCAAGGCTTTCATAGATGCATCTCATAACCTCGCCAACGCTTTCGGGAACGGGCTGACCTGTTCTTTCGCAGTAGTCACGCACTCTCTGAGGAATGTTGCCTGGGGGAGTGAATTCGGGAGCATCGGGGTCGATGAAGCATTTGAAAGGCTCTGAAGCGAGTGCGAGCTTTTCGAGGTCTGCATAGGAATAGTCGCTGCCGTGTCTGTTCCAATGGCGGCGGCTTTCCTGAATGAGCCACAGACCGATGATATTTTTAAGGAAGCCGACGGTTGAACCGTAGCCGCCTTCGTTGGTAACATTCATTTTAAGTGAGGTTTCGTTGACGATGGGTTCTGCAAGCTCGGTGCCGAAAAGTGACCATGTGCCGCTTGAAATGAAGGCAAAATCTTCGCCCTCCGCAGGAACGGCAGTCAGTGCACTCTGAGTATCGTGACCGCAAACGCTGATAACATCAACCTCATCAATGCCGCATTCCTCGCAGATATCCTTGCGAACCTTGCCGAGCGGAGTGCCCGAAGGTACGATTTCACCGAGAAGGCGTGTGGGGATACCGAGCTTTTCGATAATATCGGTTGCCCAGCCCTTTTTATGGATATCATACATCTGTGAGGTGGTTGCGATTGAATATTCGGTTGTCATTTTGCCCGTAAGCATATAGCCGAAAAGATCGGGCATGAAGAGAAGTCTGTCTGCTCTTTCGAGAATATGCGGACGGTATTTTTTGAGAGCATAGAGCTGATAAACCGTGTTCAGCTCCATGAACTGAATACCTGTTGCACCGTAGAACTCGTCATTGGGAACGGTTTTTGCACATTCCTCAATCAATCCTGCTGTGCGAAGGTCACGGTAGTGAACGGGATTTTCAAGCAGACAGCCGAATTCGTCAATAAGACCGAAGTCAACACCCCAGGTGTCAATGCCGATGCTGTCAAATCCGCCTGCAAGCTTTGCGTTGACGATGCCCTGCTTGATGTTATAGAAAAGACGCAGAACATCCCAATACATGGTGTCGCCGACCTTTACGGGGTCGTTTGAAAAGCGGTGAACTTCTTCAAGCGAAATCTTTTCGCCGTCGAATTTACCGATAATGGCTCTGCCGCTCGAAGCGCCGAAGTCAATGGCTAAAACTCGTTTTTCCATATGGAAACTCCAATCGTGAATAATTGATTAATCGGAATGAAAAATGAATAATATCAGGCGGTTTTGACCGTACCCGAATATAATAAGCGTCGCAGACCCTTAATTCTTCATTCTTCATTATTAATTTTCATTTGATTACTGAATAACAACGCCCTTTTTGAGGATGATGTTTGCATAAATTGCGGTTTCACCTGTTGCGATAACGGCATATGCCTTCTTTGCTCTGTCATAGAAAGCAAATCTTTCAACAAGCTCAATATTCTTTTCGCCTTCTTCGGCAACGATAGTCTTTTTATAGTCTGCCCAGATGGGAGGGGGATTTGATGCATCACCGTTATCCATAAGAGCAACGGGAGCTTCAACATATGTATCAAGGGGCATAAGCTTGAGAATAGCTTCAAGGATTTCGTTAACGCCGTGACCGTCAAGGCGAACGAGCTTCTGTGCTATTGAAGCTGAAGGAAAATTGCCGTCGCCGATAACGATTTCGTCACCGTGACCCATTTCCATGAGAATTTTAAGAAGTTCGGGTGAAATGATAGGGGAGATGTTTTTAAGCATGGTGGTAGTTCCTTTCTGTTGCTTTATTTTTAATGAATAATTAATAATTAATAATGAAGAATTTCGGAAGGGCTTCGCCCTTACCCGATATAATAAGCGTCGCAGACCCTTAATTTTTCACTCTTCATTTTTCACTTTTAATTGTAATCGGCAATGCCGATTACATAATCGCATACATATTATACATGTTGCTGTAGATGCCGTCTTTCTGCATCAGCTCTTTGTGTGAGCCGTGCTCGGCAATGCCTTCTTCGGTGAGCACAACAATTTCGTCTGCATTGCGGATGGTTGTCAGACGGTGGGCAATGGTGAGGGTGGTTCTGCCCTCGGCAAGTCTTTCAAGCGATTCCTGAACGAGCTTTTCGCTTTCGTTATCGAGAGCGGATGTTGCTTCGTCAAGCAGAAGCACGGGAGGATTCTTGAGGAAAACTCTTGCGATTGAAATTCTCTGCTTCTGACCGCCTGAGAGCTTGACACCTCTTTCACCGATATATGTGTCAAAGCTGTCGGGAAGTGCACTGATAAAATCATATGCACCCGCCTTCTTTGTAGCTTCAATGATTTCTTCTTCCGTTGCATCGGGCTTGCCGTAGATGAGGTTATCACGGATTGTGCCCGAGAAAAGGTAAACATCCTGTGCAACAACGCCGATGTTGGAACGGAGAGAGTGAAGAGTTATATCTTTTATATTTTTGCCGTCAAGCAGAATCTCACCGCTTTCGGGCTCATAAAATCTGGGAATAAGATTGCAGAGAGTTGTTTTTCCGCCGCCGCTGGGGCCGACAAGAGCAACATTCTGACCGCTTCCGATTTTAAGATTGAGGTGATGAAGAATTTCTTTTTCGCCCTTGACATAGCTGAATGTTACATCCCTGAATTCGATTTCGCCACGGACATTCTTGATTTCAACCGCATCGGAGCTGTCGGTGATATCGGGAACCTCGTCCATGATTTCCGCAAAACGCTCGATACCCGTAACACCTCTGCTGAACTGTTCGCTGAAATCAACGATTGAACGGATTGAGCCGAGAAGAGTTGAAACAAGCATAAGGCTTGCCGCAAAGTCACCGGGAGTTGTTACTCCGATGTGCATGAAATATGCTCCGACACCGACAACGGCGATATACATTGTGCCGTCAAGAAGAGTGACGGTTGAATGGAATTTGGACATATATTCATAGCTCTTCTTTTTTATATTGACATAATCCTTGTTGCCGTCGGAGAATTTTCTTTTTTCGGTCTGCTCATTTGTGAATGAACGGACAACTCTTACGCCGAGAAGGCTGTCTTCGATGCGTGCATTGATTTCGCCGACCTGATGACGGCTCTGACGGAAGGTGTCACGCATTTTTGTGCGTGTTTTCTTTGTGAGAATAACCATAAATGGCATCATCACAAAAACGCAGACGGCAAGACGCCAATCCATTGAAGCAAAAATAAAGAAGCTTGCAAAGAATTTTATAACCGTGTTGAACACCATTTCGGGGAAGTGGTGTGCCCATTCGGCAATGTCAAAAAGGTCAGATGTCATTCGGCTCATAATCTGACCGACTTTTGTGTTGTCAAAGAAAGTGAATGAGAGCTTCTGAAGATGGTCAAACATATCTTCTCTCATTTTGTTTTCGATTTTAACGCCCATTATGTGGCCGTAATATGCCTGGCAATAGCTTGCAAAGCATGCAACCGCCTTGAAGCCTATGTAGAAAAGACAGATGAAAAGAATTCTTTTCAGAGTCAGCGAGGCAACATTCTCCACGCCGACATTTGTAATTTCACGGACAATCAGCGGCAGAGTGATATCACATGCGGCCGTAACGGCAACGCATAAAAGCACGAGTGCTTCGGTGCCGAGATGTTTTTTAAGATAAGGAAAAAATCGTTTTACAAGAGAAAAACTTTTTTTGAGTGTTTTTTTCTCTTCCTTTGAAGGCTCTTGCGATTTCTTTTTCATTTTCTTTCTCTCCGATTTCTTTGTATGAACATCTGATAATTATTCATTATATATTATGTAATAAAATTATGGATTTGTAAAGACTGTTTTTGAAAATATACTTTTTTTGAAAAAGGATATCTTTCGTGTTTCTTAACAAATCTTAATAAATCCTTAAAGATTTACCTGCTTTTTTCTTAGAAATTTGCGTGATATAATAAAGCCATGATAAACAAAGCGAAACACATTAAAAATTAACATAAACGGAGGACAAAAAAATGACAGTATTTGCAACAATCGTAATCACTCTTTCAGTAGCTACAGGTGTTCTTCTTTTCAAGGATGATTCACCCGTAATCGCATAAAATCCCTTAAACAAAAAGTTTCACTGTTGACATAAAACACTTACCTTTCAAATCCGGAGTTGTATATCCGAGGGGGAACAAAAAAGGACGCATAGTGCGTCCTTTTTTGACTGTCGGCAAAGTCGCCGGAACATAAACGAAAAGAATATGTTGTAACTTCGTTAGCCTCCTTTGAAAAGGAGGTGGCATTTTCGCAAGAAAATGACGGAGGATTGATAAGAAATTTCGTTTATTTGCCGTTTTTCGCTTTTCGATGTATCTGTATACACCTTCAAGCGAAGAAAACGGCATTCAGCTTCCTTTCTCAACAGTTACCATCTTGCTGAAAAACAAGTTTTCCGACAAGATGAAAAGGACGCATAGTGCGTCCTTTTTTCATTTATGCAGGTATATATTCAAATGTGAAGCAATGGGATTTGATTGCAAAATCGAGGACATAGCATCTGAAATCGTTGCCTCTGACGGTTTTGTTGCCTATTCTTACGGTTGATGCGTAGCCGAGGTTTTCGTTCATTGATGCATCGTGTTCAACTATTTCAATCCATTCCGCAGGGTTGTTGCTCAGTGCAAAATCGTCCCAGCCCTTGCTCTTTGCATATGAGGTAAGATATTTTTTCATTTCCTCTGCTGTTATCGTTTTGTCTGAAACCATAACCTCTTCGGGGCTTGAAACGCCGCCTTCAAGATAAGCATAGCCGCTTCCGCCCCATACACTTGCGGATGATGCGGTTTTTCCTGCGGCAGTTGCAAAATAGCAGGTGAATGCCGCTTTGCCGTTATAGTCAATATAGTTTGCTTTGGGTGTATCCGTATCGCTGTTCATGCCGAGAACAGCAAGGCAGGCTTTGTGAATATCGGTGCCGATGTATTCATAGGTTTCGGAATAAGCGTGCTTTGATTTCGGAACATCAAAGCCTTCGTCTTTTGCGAATGTATAAGCTGTGCAGACCTGAGCCTTGAGAGCTTCAAGAGGAGCACTGTCGCCGATTTCACGGAAGGTTGTTCTGCAGAGATATTCAACAATGGGGATATCCTTATCGCCGTATTTTATTGTGAGCGGTGTTGCGGAATCTGTTTTGATTGTTGTTCCTGGATAATAGTGAGTGAGTATTTCTTTGTAGTCGCTGCCGTCTTTTGCCATCTGAATTGCACCGTACTGGCTCATTCCTACGCCGTGACCCCAGCCGTAAACCTTGAAAACAAAGCTGCCCGTTGATGAACCCGAGGTGGTGGATTCAACCTTGTTGCCTGAAACTGCCGTTGTTGAAGGAACGGTTGTGGTGGGCTTGAGGGTAGTTGTTGCCCTGGTGGTTGTGGTAGTCGGCTTGAGAGTTGTTGTTGCTTTTGTTGTTGTGGGAGCTGCGGTGGTCGGTGCCTGAGTGGTTGCCGCTGTTGTGACAGCCTTTACGGTTGTGGTAACAATATTTTTTATTGTTGTAACGATTTTTGTTGTGGTAAGAGTTGCGGTTGACTGAATTGCGGTTGTGGAGGCTGCAGTTGAAGCCGCTTCTGTCTGAAACGCAACAGCCTGCATATCAAGAGGGTCATTTCCGCCGTTATAGCCCATATTCTCATAATAATTGTTTTGCTGAACGAAATCATAGCCGCCCGCATTTGTTAAATCCGAGGTATCGGAATCATTTTTACCGCCGAAAACAACGGCAAGAATAATGCAGATAACAACCGCAATTGCAATGCCGATTGCGGTTAAAATTATGGGCAGTTTTGAATTTTTTGCCCATTTTTTCGGCTTTATAACGGGAAGCTCGGGATTGACAAGACTTTCGGCACCCGAAAGCTCGCCGAGCATTTCGCAAAGCTTGATAACCGCCGCCGCAACGAGATGTTTTTTCTCCTCGCCGGGGTTTGAATAAACCTTTGCAGCCTTTGCTCTGTCGGAATCCGCAACGCATACGATAATAAAATCGCTGTCATCGGATTTATCCTTGAAAATCGGAGAAACGCTGATTCCGAGGTCGGTACCTGCGTTTTCTTTTGAAATTTTTGCACATTGAGCGGTATAATTCTCAAGGCTTTCGTCGGGAAGTCTGTCTCTGAGGGCATTATCCTGAACAAAAATGTCTTCACAGCCCTGAACGGTGCTGATTGCCGAAATCAGGGGCTTTGAGCATCCGCAGGGAGAAACCGCAACTCTTTTTCCGTTTGCGATAACGGTTTCAACACTGTTTCTGAGAGAAGACATGCTGTTTTTCGGAGTGGAAGCAGGCTTTTGCGGTGCCGCATCGGGGAAAATTGTGCCGAGAAGCCTTGCAAGACCCGCGTCAAACATATACCCGAGTTTTTCGGCATCAAGCGGAAGGAAAATCACCAGACCGCCCTCATGCTCCTTGATAAATGCGGAATAAAGACCGTCGGCGGATTTGAGTGCCTTTGCTTTTTCGGGAATTGCGGCGTGAAGGTCACGCTCCTTCGGGTCTGCGGGGGCATTTTCGCCCATGGCGGCAGAGATTGAATTGCTTCTGACTATTTTGGAAGAAACGGTTTTGATTAAACGGAGCTTTGCATTAAGGAAAACGGAAAGGGGAGCGGCGGCAATAACAATTTCCTTTTCGCGGGCACGGGAATCAACACCGTCAGCAAAAGCTGCGGCGTTTTCGTGGTCGTCTGCCGTAACATCGGCAGAGAATTCCGATATCCTTTGTTTAAGATAATCTGCGGCATCCTGTGCCTGCGCGGCACAGAGAGTGCAGATGCTCACCTTTCTGTTCATAAATATCACCTTAAATTACCATCTTGAATCCTCAGCGTAGGGATTCTGCTTTTTGTTTACATCGTACCACTTCTGGGGGTACTTGGGATTGGGATTTTCGTATGCCTTTGAGGTATCAACGCTGATGCTTTCGCCCTCTCTCTTTTCTCTTGCAACAACAACTATCATTGCACCGTCGAAGTCGTAAACGCAAGCCTGAAGAGTGAGGATTTTATCGTTTTCGTTAATGTCAACACCTGTTGTGTAAAGCTTTCTCTTATCGATTTCATTGATGTATTCGCCGAATTTTTCGGTTGAAACATCTATGAAGTTATAGGGAAGGAAGTAGCCGTTGTCGTCGGAAGGCTTTGAGTTTGTGATGAATACGGCATAAACAAACCATGTGTGGTTGCCGAAAATGGTGTTACATTCAATAACGGGTGCCTGAGCAAAGCCGTCAATCGTTCTGTAATTTTCAAGCATACCGAAAATGTAGTCATCGTGGCGCATGTTATGACCGTAAACCATGGTGTTCTTATGGAGAGTTCTGAGATTTGACATTCTGTAGTCAAAGAAGGGAACACCGTAGCTTGTATACTTTTTATAAATATCTCTCTTGAGATAATATTCGTTGTTGTCGCCCTGAGCGATGGGAAGATTGATGCCGAGACCTTCAATGGTAATCCAACCCGAGAAATCGTTGTTCTGTGCATAGAGCTGAGCATATTTTGCAAGCATTCCTTCGGGGAATTCGGTGTCGGGATTATCGTTTTTGATCTGCTCGTTGACGGTTGCTTCCTTATCGTGTTCGTCGGAGATAACACTCATCTGCTCAATGAGTTCGTCTGAATCCGACTTGAATCTGTAGGGCTCGATGAAATAAGTGTTGATAAGAATTCCGCAGCTTACGATGATTGTGATGATGGAAAGGGAGAGAACGATTTTTCTGACAACATCGCCTGCACCGCCCTTCTTTTCGCCTTCTTCGGGCTTCTTGTCCTTGTTTTTCTTATCTTTTTTCTTCTTCTTTTTATCCTCGGAGTCATCGTCAAAAAGATCGGGATCATCTTCAAGGCTCTGTGTGCTCATGGGTGCGGATTCATAGAGCTTTTCGGGAACGAGAGCTGCCTTTTCGTAGTCAACACCGTCATCGGGAACATTGACAACAAAGCCTGCTTCGGGTTCCTCTTCTTCTTTATCATCACCGAGAAGAGCGGCAAGCTCCTTATCAAAATCCGAATCCTCTTCAGCCTGATATGTTTCGGGTTTTTCGGCTTCGGTAACGGGCTGAGTTATGTCGATATCGGGGAATACGGGAGCCGCGGGAATGTTTTCGGTGACAGCTTCCTGCGTTTCTGCAGGAACATCATCGGTATATTCAAGGTCATCCCAGTCAATTTCATCATCTGCGAAGGCAACCTCTTCATATTCTTCGGAAGCTTCTTCGGCTTCCTCTTCATATGATACCGTGTCGGAAACGAGCTGAGAAGCTTCCGAAAGCTCGGTTGCAACGGGTTTTATTTCTGCGTTTGCTTCGATTTCGGTGAGAAGATCTTCATATCCGGTTTCATTGCTGCTTTCGGATTTGAGCAGGTCAATCATGCTGAATATATCGCTTTTTGCCTTGTCTTCTTCAGCCATTGCGGCCAACTCATCAACGGGAGCAGGCTCAAAGAATGCATCCTGAGAAATTTCACCGTCAAGGAAGGTGTCTGCACTGTCCTGAGTGTCATCGAGTGAAACAACTGGGATATCATCGTCAAAATAGTCCTCGGGATTCATCCAGAGTGATTCAAGGTTTGCTTCTTCGGGCTCTTCGGAAATTTCGGGGTCCGAAAGAATAACCTTTGCAGGCTCTGCCTCGTCTGCGGTGAGAACCGACATGGGCTTGGGCACGATGGTTTCGGGTCCGCTGCTCATAATATCGTCATAGAGACTCTGAAGCTCGCTTTCAAGACTTTTTTCCGTTGCTTCGATATCCTCGTGGAAGCCTTCAAAAAGAGGAGAAGATTTTGAGCTTTCCTCAAGGAAATCGGTAAGATTTATTTCGGTTATAGCTTCGTCATCGGCGATGGAGCTGAGTCCTTCGGGAAGCGACGAAGGTTTTTTCTGATTGTTGTCAGCCATAATTTTAACCCTCCTTAGTTAGCACTGGGCTGCCATTTTTCGGCGTTCTTATAGGGATTTGTCTGTCCGTTGCGGTTATACCATACCTGAGGTCTGCGGTAACCGGGGTTGTCCTTGACGAGCGATGCATCAATGTTTTCGCTTTCACCCTCATGAAGAAGTCTGCCGACAACAACAAGTCTTGTGTCAACATTCTTGCCGTAGTCGTAAATGCAGGTTGAAAGGGTGATGAGTTTATCGGTCGGTTCAAGGGAAACGCCTGTATCATAAAGCATTCTCTGCTTTACCTGCTCAATATAGCCGACCATGTTGCCTTCGCTCATGTCGGGATAAATATAGTTGAAGAAATATCCGTTGTCATCCTTTGTCTGTGTTGAAGAAAGGAAAACAGCACATATTTTAAATGTATATTCTTTATAAAGGGTGCTGTATCTGATGATGGGGTTTTTAATGAAGTGGTTCATATCCCTGTAGTCATAAAGAGAACGGAACGACTGCTTGGGTATGCCGTCGGATTTGCCCGTTGTGTGACCGTGGATAACCATATTCTTTGAAAGGTCGGTATCGCTGCAACGATAGTCGAGATAAAGGTTGCCGTAGTTTGTGTTGATGGTTTCGGAGGTGTATCTTTCGTAGAAATCACGCTTGAGGTAATAGTTGTTGTCGTCGCCCTGCAAAACGGCGGTATCCATTTCAGTTCCGGGGATTGAAAGCCAGCCGACAAGGTTGTTGTTGACTGAATATGCC
>JAZOVN010000215.1:0-13734 GCA_045658725.1 Acutalibacteraceae bacterium | reverse complement strand
CCATTATATCAAGAGCGGCGCTGGAAAACAAGCGCAAAAAAATCCCCCATGCTTTCGCATGAGGGATGGTGACCCGACGGGGATTCGAACCCCGGACCCACTGCTTAAAAGGCAGTTGCTCTGCCGACTGAGCTATCGGATCATGTATGCAAAATGGTGTTGACCAGAGTCGTAAAATGGCTGGGACGGCTGGATTCGAACCAGCGAATGACAGAGTCAAAGTCTGTTGTCTTACCGCTTGACGACGCCCCAATATATTCTTTTTAAATTAAAATACGCAAAGCACTCTGCTTTGCGTAAAATAAACTAAATGGGGTGGCTGATGAGATTCGAACTCACGACCTCCAGGGCCACAACCTGGCACTCTAACCAGCTGAGCTACAGCCACCATTTATCAAGCTGCGGATAATCCGCAGCTTTGGCGCGCTTGAAGGGACTCGAACCCCTGACCCACTGCTTAGAAGGCAGTTGCTCTATCCGGCTGAGCTACAAGCGCATATTGGAGCGGGTGATGGGAATCGAACCCACACAACCAGCTTGGAAGGCTGGGATTCTACCATTGAACTACACCCGCATATTCGGAACGGAAATTATTTTAGCACAAGATATTTAAAATGTCAATAGTAATTTAACTTTATTTCCAAATTATTTTATCGTTATCAAAATTATATATGCTTGACAATAAAAATAAAATGTGATATTATCATAAAAAATAATATTTCAAACCGTTGATGCGGAGATAACGGCAATCATGCCTTCACAGAGAGCCTGCGATGCTGAAAATCAGGCAAGAAACAAGTTGTCAAATGGACCGCGGAGGGTGCAGTCAAATGAACTGCCGTTCAGAGTATCTGCAACGCGATGGCATGCGTTAGTTGTCGGGAATATGTCAGTATTCCGCAAAGTGTGCGGCACTCAGCCGCAAATCAAGGTGGCACCACGGATTTTTATTCGTCCTTGACAGAGCAAAAAGTTCTGTCGGGGATTTTTTATTTCAAGGAGGAAAATACAATGATTCTTAACAATGTTGATTTTGATACTTATTTTAACAATTATCCCGATAAAAACGGATATTTCGGCAAATACGGCGGAGTTTACATTGACGATAAACTCAAGGCAGCCATGGCTGAAATAACAGAAGCATATTATTCAATCTGTCAGTCAAGAAAATTCATTGCGGAGCTTCGCAGAATCCGTAAGGAATTCCAGGGCAGACCCACTCCCGTTACTCATCTTGAAAGACTTTCGGATTCTCTCGGCGGCAAGGTTCAGCTTTACGCAAAGCGTGAGGACCTTAACCATTCGGGTGCACACAAGCTCAACCATTGCATGGGCGAGGCTCTTCTTGCAAAATACATGGGCAAAAAGAAGGTTATCGCTGAAACAGGTGCAGGACAGCACGGCGTTGCACTTGCAACCGCAGCTGCATATTTCGGTCTTGAGTGCGATATCTACATGGGCAGTGTTGATATCAAAAAGCAGGCTCCTAATGTTGCAAGAATGAAGATTCTCGGTGCAAATGTTGTTGAGGTTACTCACGGACTCAAAACTCTCAAAGAGGCGGTTGACGCTGCATTTGATGCATACAGCAAGGAATATAAAGACAGCATTTACTGCATTGGTTCAGTTCTCGGACCTCATCCCTTCCCGATGATGGTGCGTGATTTCCAGAGTGTTGTCGGCATTGAAGCGAGAGAACAGTTCATTGAAATGACGGGTCATCTTCCTTCATCGATTGTTGCCTGCGTAGGCGGGGGTTCAAATGCGGCAGGTCTTTTTGCAGGCTTCCTCAATGATCCCGTTGATATTTACGGTATTGAACCTCTCGGCAAGGGTCCCAAGCTCGGCGATCATGCCGCAAGCCTCAAGTACGGTACAGAAGGCATCATGCACGGCTTCAACAGCATCATGCTCAAAGATGAAAACGGCGAGCCCGCTCCCGTCTATTCGGTAGCAAGCGGACTTGATTATCCTTCATCGGGACCTGAGCATGCTTTCCTTCAGGAAATCGGCAGAGTCAAGTATGATGTTATTGATGACGAAGAAACGATTGATGCATTCTATAAGCTTTCACGCCTTGAAGGTATTATCCCCGCAATCGAAAGCTCACACGCAGTTGCATTCGGCATGAAGCTTGCAAAAACCATGGATCACGGTTCAATTCTTATCAATCTCTCGGGCAGAGGCGACAAGGATATGGACTATATCATTGAAAACTACGGCATAAGATAAATTTTTTCGGCGGCAGAGGCAATTGCTTCTGCCGTTTTTTTGCTGGAATTGAACATTTGGATTTCAAAGTATTTTCTTTTTATTTGTTGCAAAACGGGAAATAATGTTGTAGAATGAAAGCAGCACGGTTTATACAGGAGGAAACTGCTATGGCGGTAAATGATATTATGCAGCTTATCGGAAGTCTTATCTGGCTTCTTGCAGGTGTCGGCGTGTTTATTGTCGGCATGAATTTTATGGGCGATGCACTCGAAAAAACTGCAGGCGGCGGAATGAAAAAGCTGCTTGAAAAAATAAGCAACAACCGTCTTTCGGGTGTCGGAATCGGTGCAGGTGTGACGGCGATTATCCAGAGCTCGTCAGCAACATCGGTTATGGTAATCGGTCTTGTAAACGCAGGCGTTATGACTCTTATGCAGGCAACCCCGATTATTATGGGTGCCAATATCGGTACAACAATCACGGGTGTGCTTGTTGCTCTGAAAAACGATTATTTCAACCTTGCGATGTATCTTCTCGCTTTCGCAGGTGTTATGATGGGCTTTTTCAAAAAAGAAAAGGTCAAGCTTGCAGGAACCCTTTGCTGCGGTCTCGGTCTTATTTTTGTTGGACTTAATGTTATGAGCAGCGAGCAGGCATTCGGTAATCCGCTTGTTGAAAATATGTTTACCGAAGTGTTCAGAACGATTGACCACCCCTTGCTTCTGATTCTGGTCGGTATTATTTTTACGGGACTTATTCAGAGCTCATCCGCTTCAACGGGTGTTGTTATCACAATGGTCGGTGCGGGTGTGCTTCCGCTCGGTCTTGCATTATTCATTATTCTCGGTGCGAATATCGGTACCTGTGTTACCGCTTTGCTTGCTTCGGTCGGTGCAAATGCAAATTCAAAGAGAGTTGCTCTTATTCACTTTACCTTCAATGTTGTCGGAACGGTGATATTCACCGCATTTATCTGGATGTTCAGAGAGCCGATGGTTGATTTTCTTGTTTCACTTTTCCCGAATGACGATCCTATGTCGCTTCAGATGCGTGTATCGGCTTTCCATGTTATATTCAATGTAACAACAACTGTTTGCCTTCTTCCGTTCGTGAAGCTTCTTGTGAAATATTCCTGCAAGGTTATCAAGGATAAGAAGGAAGAAACAGAAAAACTTACACTCAGATATGTTGACGACCGACTTCTTTCAACTCCTCCTGTTGCTCTTATGCAGGTAAAAAAAGAAATGGATTATATGCTCGGTCTTGTTGAAGAAAATATCGGTTATGCATTCAAGGCAATGGATACGGGTTCTGTGGAAAACAGCGAAAAAATCAGGAAGAACGAAGAGGTTATCGACTTTACAAACAGTGCTCTTACAAAATTCCTTATCAGACTTTCAACCAATGTTGAACAGAGCGACGAAAGAATCATCGGTTCGTATTTCCATGTTCTCAACGACCTTGAAAGAATAGGCGACCATGCCGAGAATTTCCATGAAATCGGCGAAGAAATGTCCAAAAAGAATATTTCTTTCTCGGAAAAGGCGAGAGGCGAAATCGGCTCAATGCGTGAAATTGTTGTTAAGATGTTTGATATTTCAAAGGATGCTTTTGAAAATCTCAACAGAAACAACCTTCCCGAACTCACCGTTCTGGAAGAGAGCGTTGATATCAGAAAGGATGAGCTTATCGCAAGCCATTTTGCGAGACTTGCCGAGGGTAACTGCAACATTGATGTCAGCCCATATTATTCATCCGCTGTGCTCGGTCTTGAAAGAGTTGCCGACCATCTTGTCAATGTCGGCTACAGTATCGTGAACCCCACAGGTTCTCAGAAAGAGGGCAACATGTAAAAAATCATATCCTGTCAGGTGTTTTTTTGCCCGACAGGATATTTTCTTTGATGAAAAGATGATAAAATTTACAATATGTTAACCGTTTCAAAGAAAATATAATATAAAATATAATGGAGTAAGATTGCGGAGGTTTCGGAGTGCTCGGATATGTAAAGGCTTTCAAGCCCGAAATGAAAATAAAGGATTATGAGCTTTACAGAGGCGTTTATTGCTCGCTCTGCCGTGCACTCGGTCGGAATTATTCTCCGATAGCTCAGCTTTTTCTCAGCTATGATTTTGCGTTTGCCGCTGTGCTCAGGCTTGCGGTGCAGCAGGGCTGCTGTTCATTCAGTCAGAAAAGATGCCCCTACAATCCTGCAAAAAAATGTATGATATGTTCAGCCCGTGAGGAGCTTGATTACTGTTCCCATGCGGTGATAATAACCGTGTTTTATAAAGTGCTTGACAATCTTCACGATAAGGGAATGAAATCAAGGATAATTGCGGCATTGATTTATCCGATTGTCTGGCTTATGCACATGAAAGCGGCGAGGCTTGCTCCCGATGTTGATAAAATCATCGGGGAGTCAATGAAAATGCAGGCTGAAACCGAAAAAAAGAAATCCGCAGGAATTGATGAGGCGGCTCATCCGAGTGCCGATGCTCTGGGCAGGGTGATTGCACTTGGTTTTGATGAAAACAGAGCACAAACACTTTATTCCCTCGGCTATATGGTGGGAAGGTTTGTTTATATTCTTGATGCTGCCGATGACCTTGAAAGCGACATCAGAAGCGGAAATTACAATCCGTTCAGAAAAGAATTCGGTGATATTGATAATTCCGCAACAAGAGAAAGGTTTGCGGAAAGAGCAGAGCAGATGCTTAATCTTACCCACAGCGGTGCACTTGATGCACTTGACGGAACAGAGAAAAACAGATTTGAGGATATACTTGAAAATATTGTTTTTGACGGACTTGAAAACAGCAAAAAAACAGTTCTTGATAAATACAGAGAGGTGCAGAAATGAGAAATCCGTATGAGGTTCTTGGAGTTCCGCAGGGAGCTTCTCCCGAGCAGATTAATGCCGCATACAAAGAACTTATGAGAAGATATCAGGAAAGCGGCAATAATTATGCAATGAATGAGCTTAACGAAGCCTATGATGCGATTGTCATGGGCGGTTCTTCTGCAGGCGGTTATTCTTCCTCACCCGATTATTCCGACATAAGAGCAAAAATCAACTCGGGAAGGCTTGACGATGCTCAGATTCTGCTTGACGGAATGCCCGACGGTATGAGGGATGCTCAATGGTTTTATCTTAAAGGAGCTATTCAGCAGAAGAGGGGATGGCTTGAAGAGGCGGCAAAGAATTTTGCAACCGCAAGCAATCTCGATCCTTCCAACAACACCTATAAAATGGCATATAACAAGGTCAATAATGCACGAAGCGGCGGCTACAGAACCGAAAGACGAGGCTCGGAAAGCAGAAAATCAGGATGCTCGGGCTGCGATATGTGCACGGGTCTTCTGTGTGCCGATTGCTGCTGCGAATGCTTCGGCGGCGACCTTATTCCCTGTTGCTAAAGGAGAACGGATTTGAAACAAAGCTCAAAATGTGCGCTTGGCGGAATAGTTGCCGCTTTGTCGCTTGTAATGATGATATCGGTTGCGGTTATTCCGTTTCTGACCTATGCACTCCCTGCGGCGGCAGGTATGCTTGTTATATTCATGGTTATTGAAACAGATAAAAAGTGGGCATTCGGTGTTTATGCAACGGTTGCAATTCTCGGAATGCTTCTTGTTCCCGATAAAGAGGTTGCGGTGATGTATCTTGCGTTTTTCGGATATTATCCGATAATCAAGGCGATATTTGAATCAAAGCTTAACCGTGTTATCGGCTGGATACTTAAAGTTGCGGCGTTTGTTGCAACAATGGTTGCGTCTTATGCGTTTATGATGAGGTTTATGGGCGTTACGATTGATGAAACAGAGGATTTCGGTATGCTTGCAATTCCGGTTCTTCTCGGAACGGGTACGCTTGCGTTCATCATGTATGATATCGCACTCACAAAGATGATTTCTCTTTATCTCATAAAATGGCAAAAACATTTTAAAAGATATTTTAAATAATATTGCCTTTTTCTGAAAGTTGTTTTATAATGGTAGCTGTCGGAGAGTGTCCGACAGCTATTTTTTGTTTTTGCAGAGGTATTACTATGAAAGAATTCGTAAACATTGGTGTTATCGGACTGAGCGGCAGAGGCTCGGGTATGCTCCGTGAGCTTCTCGATTGCGAAGGCGTAAGAGTGCCTGCAGTCTGTGACAAATATGAAGACAGAGCACAGAAGGGCTTTGACATTGTTAAAGAAAAAACAGGAACAGAGCCTCAGATTTATCTTGACTATAAAGAGCTTCTCGCAAGAGATGATATAGATGCAATTTATTGCGCAACAACATGGATCACTCATTCAAGAATTGCAATTGATGCAATGAAGGCAGGTAAGCATGTTGCTATTGATGTCGGCGGTGCCGCAAGCATCGAGGAATGCTGGCAGCTTGTCCGTACAAGCGAAGAAACAGGCAAATTCTGCATGCTTCTTGAAAACTGCTGCTATGACAGAAATGAAATGGCAATTTTCAATATGGTAAAGCAGGGTCTTTTCGGCGAAATCATTCATATGACGGGCGGATATCAGCACGACCTTCGTGATGAAATTTCACTCGGCAGAGAAAACAGACACGGCAGACTCTTTAATTTCCAGCACAGAAACGGCGAGCTTTATCCCACTCATCAGCTCGGTCCCATCACCAAAGTCCTCGGCATCAACAGAGGCAACCGCTTTGTTTCACTTGTTTCAATGGCAAGCAAGTCGAGAGGTCTCAACGAATGGATCAAAGAAAACAAGGGCGAGGACTATGACCTTGCAGATTATCCCTTCAACCAGGGCGATATCGTAACCACAATGCTCAAAACCGCAAACGGTGAAACCGTTGTGCTCACCCATGACTGCTCACTTCCCAGACATTATTCAAGAGCATACCGTGTTCAGGGCACAAAGGGTATCTATATGGAAGACGGCGACTCAATTTATATCGAGGGTCAGACCAAACATGTTGAAGGCGACTGGATGCATCATCCTGAGGATTTCGAAGGATACCGTGATGAATACGAGCATCCTCTCTGGAAAAAGTATCAGACCGAAGGTGTTCACGGCGGTCACGGCGGCATGGACTTCCTTGTTCTCAGCGCATTTGTTGAGAGCGTAAGACTTGATGCTGCTCCTCCCATCGATGTTTATGACACGGCAGTTATGATGGCTGTTACCTGCCTTTCGGAGCAGTCAATCGCACTCGGCAGTGCACCCGTTGCATTCCCCGATTTCACAAACGGTATGTGGATTGACAGAGAGCCCTACAGACGCGGCATCTTCTGCCTTGATGAAGTCTGCTATGATTACTTTGAAAACAAAGAGGAGAAATAAACATGAAATATTACATAGGTGTTGACGGCGGCGGCACAAAAACCGCATTTGCTCTTTTTGACGAAAACAAAAAGATGCTTGCTTCCGTAACAGGCGCAGGCAGTAACCATGAGAATATCGAAACAGCATTTGAAGGTGCAAGCGATATTATCATCAAGGGTCTCAACGACCTTTGCGAAAAAGCGGGAATCGCTCTTTCGGATATCAGCTTTACTCTCATGGGTCTTGCAGGCATTGACCATCAGTATCAGTATGAAATCATGTGCGAAATGCTCAGCAAAAAGGGTCTTTCAAACTTTGAAGTTTTCAATGACGGCTTCATCGTTGTAAAGGCAGGTGCTTCGGGCAAGAGTGCAATCGGCTACAACTGCGGCACAGGCGTTTGCTGCAACGGTATCGACCTTGACGGCAAAAGACTTCAGCTTGCAGGTCTCGGCGATTTTTCAGGCGATATTTCAGGCGGCGGTAACATTGTTATCGAAGCTTTCAGACTTGTTTATAACGAGCTTTTCCTCGGTCTTGAAAAGACACTCATCACCGAAATGGTAAATAAGGAATTCGGTTTCACTTCAAGAGAAGAAGTTCTCGGTCTTATTGAAAAGATTGAAGGCGAAAACGGAGACGAATACATCCGCAAGATGGTTACATTCTTCTTTGAGGCAGTAAAGCAGGGCGATAAGCCTGCAACAGAATACTGCGAAAGAATGGCAACAAGAGGTGCACAGCTTATTTCTGCACTCGCAAATCAGATGAATTTCGGCGACGGCGAGGTTGAGGTTGTTCTTTCAGGCTCAATCAATGTCAAGCTTGACAACAAGCTTTATCTTGATATGCTTCTCTCAAAGGCAGAGGCAATGAGCGGTAAGAAGCTTAAATTCATCAAGCTTGAAGCAATGCCCGTAACAGGCTGCATCAACTGGATTATGCAAGACTATGCTTGAGTAAAGGAGACAGATTAAAATGAGAGAAATCAATGTAGCGGTTATCGGTTCGGGCAGCACATATTGCCCCGAGCTTGTTGACGGTTTTCTTAAGGCTAAAGACAGCCTTAAGCTCAAGAAAATTTCATTCATGGATATCGACGAGAGAAAGAGAAACATCGTTGGTGATCTTTGCGTAAGAATGCTCAAGAATGTGGGCGACGATTGCGAGGTTGTTTTTACAGACGATCTTGATACCGCTCTTCAGGGTGCGGATTTTGTTGTTACACAGATTCGTGTAGGCAAGCTTCCCTGCCGTCATCTTGATGAAAGCATTCCCAAGAAATATAACCTCATCGGTCAGGAAACAACAGGTATCGGCGGATTCTTCAAGGCTCAGAGAACAATCCCCGTTATCAAGAATATCTGTGACAGAATTGAAGCTATCTGCCCCGATGCATGGCTCATTAACTTCACAAATCCCTCGGGCATCATCACCGAATTCATTCTTAACCACACAAAGGTAAAGAATATCGGTCTTTGCAATGTTCCCATTGATATGCTTGACGATGTTAAGGAAATCACAGGCGAAGACAGCGACATCACATATGTAGGTCTTAACCACCTCAGCTGGATCACATCCGTCAAGAAGAACGGCGAAGAGCTTCTTCCCGGTCTTATCGAAAGCGGCTTCTCACCCAAGGTTATGGCAAACATCAAGGATGACGGTTTCTCAATTGACTGCCTCAAAACAGTTCAGGGTCTTCCTTCATCATATCTTCAGTATTACTACTGCCGCGAGGCAAAGCTTGCACATCAGAGAGAAGACGACAAGACCCGTGCAGAGGTATGCATGGAAATCGAAGAACAGCTTCTTGAAATGTATCAGAACGAAGAAATCGTTACAAAGCCTGCACTTCTCGACAAGAGAGGCGGCCACAAGTATTCGCTTGCAGCGGTTTCTCTTATTGATTCAATCGCAAACGATAAGAAGGATGTTCATGTTGTCAACATCAAGAATAACGGTACTCTTCCCTTCATGGCAGACGATGATATCGTTGAAATCGCTGCCGTTATCGGTGCAGACGGTGCAACACCCGTTCCCGTAACAGAAAAAATCAACGACCATATCGTTGGTCTTATGAGAGTTGTCAAGACATACGAAAAATATGCTGTCAAGGCTGCAATCACAGGTGACGACGATTACGCAATCAAGGGTCTTCTTGTTCATCCCCTTGTTGGTGACTACGAAAAGACCGTCAAGTGCTTCAACGAGCTTAAAGAGGCACACAAGGAATTCCTTCCCCAGTATTTCAATAAATAATGATATAGTGCCCGTCGCATTGACGGGCATTTTTCTTTGAGGTGAATCATGAAAAAGATAATAAAAATTTTGATTCCGATAATTCTTGTAATCGCTCTGTTTTTCGGTGTGGAAATGATATTTCCTACAATCAGCTCGGGTTTGAGTTTTACGGCTTTGAGCGGAAAAACTGTTTATTATACCGCTCACAGAGGTCTTTCAAATGTTGCACCCGAAAACACCGCACCTGCACTTGTTGAGGCAGGGAAGGCAGGCTATTATGCCGCGGAATTTGACATTGTGCCGACGAAAGACGGTGTGTGGATTCTCATGCATGACGATACCGTTGACAGAATGACTAACGGAGAAGGAAAAATCGGCGATTATACCTATGCCGAAATTTCGGAGCTTAAAATTGACGCAGGCAACAGTATCAAAAATTATCCTGACCTGAGAATATGCGCTCTTGATGAGGCACTTGAAATCTGCGAGGAATATTCGATGCGTGCCATGATAGAGGTAAAGGGCGGAAATCCCGAGGATATGGCAGGTCTGATTGAAACCGTGAACGGCAAAAATCTGACCGTTGAACCGCTTATTATTGATTTCAACAGTGAAAGAGTTGAAGCACTCCGCAAAGCCGATGCTGAAATCGAGCTGTGGTATCTTGTTTCAAAGATAAGTGATGAAAGTATTGCTTTTGCCGAAGAAAACAGCACCGCAATTGCGTTCAACCATAAAAAAACCGCCAACCTTTTCAGAATTGACGATGTGAACGGCAGAGGCATAAAAACAGCTGCATGGACTGTTGACAGACTGCCTGCCGCAGATATTCTTTGTGCGTTGGGCGTTGAATATATCACAACTAACAGAATATTGCCGTAAAAATTCAGGTGTCAGTCCAAGCGGATTGACACCTGTTTTGCTTTTAATCAAACTGCGGATAGAAAATATGAACTCCCGTGATAATCCAGATGAGTCCGTCAATGAGGATGAACGGAAGGAACACGATTGTGCCGAGTGCCTCGCCGATTACGCCTCCCGTGGACTGGTCGGGCATGTATGCAGCGGAGCCGCAAATGGTGAGCGCAGACATCATAATTGCCGCAACAAGAACAATTGCAACGAATTTTTTCATATTTTTCACCTCCTTGGATAAATTATGACATAAATCCTGCCAAAAGTCAATGGCAGAATTTATGGCATTTATAATTTTTTTGAGGTGATATTATGAAATATGAAAGAATAAGAAATCTCAGGGAAGATAAGGACTGGACTCAGCAGCAGATAGCCGATATGCTTTTTATTAACCGCAGAACCTATGCCGCCTATGAAAACGGTATAAATTCCATGACACCTGAAACCCTTTGTAAGATTGCTGATATTTACGGCACAAGTGTTGATTATCTGCTTGGCAGAACAGATATCTTCAAGCCTTATTCCAAAAATTGACCCAACCGATAAAAAATATTTATATTGTACTTTTTCAAAAGACATGTTATAATAAAAATGTAAAAAAATAAACAGGAGGATGATTCCAATGGCAAGATTTACTCTCCCCAGAGACCTCTACCACGGTAAGGGCTCTCTTGAGGTGCTTAAAACTATCAAAGGCAAAAAGGCTATCGTTTGCGTAGGCGGCGGCTCAATGAAAAAGTTCGGCTTCCTCGATAAGATTGTTGCTTATCTTGAAGAAGCAGGTCTTGAAGTAAAGCTTTTTGAAGGTATCGAACCCGATCCCTCAGTTGATACCGTTATGAAGGGTGCAGCTGTTATGGCTGAATTTGAACCCGACTGGATTGTTGCTGTCGGCGGCGGTTCACCCATCGATGCAGCAAAGGCTATGTGGATTAAGTATGAATATCCCGAAATCACATTTGAAGAAATGTGTGTTGTATTCGGTATTCCCGAGCTTCGCAAGAAGGCTCGCTTCATCGCTGTTCCCTCAACATCGGGTACTGCAACAGAAGTTACCGCTTTCTCGGTTATCACAGACTACGAAAAGGGTATCAAATATCCTCTCGCAGACTTTGAAATCACTCCCGATATCGCTATCGTTGATTCAGAGCTTGCAGAAACCATGCCCAAGAAGCTTGTTGCTCACACAGGTATGGATGCTATGACTCACGCAGTTGAAGCTTATGTTTCAACCGCAAACTGTGACTACACAGATCCCCTTGCTCTTCATGCAATCGAAATGATTCAGGAAAACCTTGTTGATTCATATAACGGCGACAATGATGCACGCGAAAAGATGCACAATGCACAGTGCCTTGCAGGTATGGCATTCTCAAATGCTCTTCTCGGCATTGTTCACTCAATGGCACACAAGACAGGCGCTGCTTTTGCTGACTACGGCAACGGTGCACATATCATCCACGGTGCCGCAAACGCAATGTATCTTCCCAAGGTTATCGAATTCAATGCAAAGGTTGAGTCTGCTGCAAAGCGTTATGCAAAGATTGCAGACAGAATGAATCTCGGCGGCGAAACAGTTGAAGAGAAGGTTCAGCTTCTTATCGCATATCTCCGCGGTATGAATGAAAAGCTCAACATTCCTCAGTGCATCAAGAACTACGGTGCAGACAGCTATCCCTGCGAGCAGGGCTTTGTTCCCGAAGAAGTATTCCTTGAGAGACTTCCCGAGATTGCAAAGAATGCTATCGGTGATGCTTGCACAGGTTCCAATCCCCGTATTCCCACTCAGGAAGAAATGGAAAAGCTCTTCAAGTGCTGCTACTACGACCTTAAGGTTGATTTTTAATTAAAATTCAATATAAGATTCAAACGGGAAAGTGCGGTGAAAATCCGTCGCAACAGCCATTGCCGTCAAAGTCGGAATGCCGTTTGATGAATGAATGATATTACCTTGGGTAACGGAGGTATAAAACAATTGTTGTTTATGCCTCTCCGTTTTGCGGGGAGGCTTTTTTATCAAAAAAAGGAAGGGAAAATACCATGAAAAAATTAATTGCGGCACTTCTTGTGCTTATCCTTGCGTTTATGGTTGTTATTACAGGCTGCAGCGGAAAAGAAACACCCAATGTGCCCGAAACCGTGGATCAGAGTGCGGAAATCGGGGATGACGGCTATGAAATGAGCTTTGTTTTTGAGGTTGTTGACAAGGAAGGAAAAACAACTCAGGCAACAATTCACACCCACGGAGGTTATGTCGGCGAAGTGCTTCAGGAGCTCGGATATCTTGAAGGCGAAGAAGGACCCTACGGTCTTTATATCAAAAAGGTAAACGGCATAACCGCGGATTACGATATCGATGGCACCTACTGGGCTTTCTATGTTAACGGAGAGCTTTCAATGACGGGTGCAGACCAGGTTGAAATCGTTGACGGTGCAACTTATTCATTCAGAGTTGAAACAATGTAAAAAAATCCCCCTTTGGGGGATTTTTCTTTTACAGAAACGGCTTCATCTGCTCTTCAAGCTTTGCTTCAAGCGAGCTGATACGGTTTGCAAGGTTCATAACCTCGTCTGCGGCGGCAGGATACTGATTCATATACTTATGAATTGATTTGATTCCCATTCCGCATCCGTCGGTGATGAGGCTTGCCGCCTGTGCGGCGGTGGGCTTGATTACCATTTCTGCATTTGTCTTTATTTTTGACATACCTTTTGCCATGATGTTCGGTTCTTTGCCTTCACAGTTCATTTTATGAAGGGTGTTGTCGATATCCTTTTCAAGGTCTTTGTGCTCGGTCTTACTTTCTTTGAGCACCTGCATCATTTCTCTGTCGTCAAGATAGGGTAAAACATCATCGATTGAAGAAACCGCCATTCTGATTCCCGCACTGCATTCTTTAAGCAGGCTGATTGTGTCTTTGTTTTCCATTATTATTCTCCTTGAAGTTTTTTCAATAATATTATGCCCCGAAGAAGCATCAATTTTATTGACAAATTTTTTGAATTATTTTAATATAAAATCAAGGAGTGATAAAAATGATATTTGCAAAGCATGCTCATG
>JAZOVN010000214.1:0-15091 GCA_045658725.1 Acutalibacteraceae bacterium | reverse complement strand
GTTGAAAAATATTACACAAACAGTTTTTACGAGAGCAAAAAACGAAAAAATTGGTAAAAAAGTATAAAATCAGAGCAAAATTCACAATAAATTCAAAAAAATATTAAAAAAAACTGAACTTTTCTATTGCAAAAAGAAAGTTTATTGTGTAAAATGTAGATGTCCCAATGGTCATTTTGTATAAAATAACATATGATGCCAAAACAAATCAGATGAGGGGTAATAATTATGTCAAACAGAATTTTTCAGGGTTTAGTCCATCAGATGAGAGAAGCTGTAGGCAGAACTCTGGGCGTAATTGACGAAACAGGAACCATTATCGCATGTAGTGAGCTCAGTAAAATCGGTGAGGTTATTTCAACCGCAAGCGATATTTTTGCCGACAACGAGCTTCATTATATCAACGGCAACACTTTCTGTAATTTCGGCTCTCACATCCAGACCGAATATGCGGTTTTTGTTGAAGGAACAGATGAACTTGCAGGCAGATTTGCGGCAGTCTGCTGTGTTTCTCTTGAAAATCTCAAGCAGTATTATGAAGAAAAGTTTGACAGAGGTAACTTTATTAAAAATGTTATCCTTGATAATATTCTTCCCGGTGACATCTATCTTAAATCAAGAGAGCTTCGTTTCAATTCAGAAGCAACAAGAGTTGTTCTTCTTATCAGAATTACCGACCACAACGATGCTTCGGTATTCGATGCCGTTCAGAATCTCTTCCCCGATAAGAGCAAGGATTTTGTTATCAATATCAACGAGCATGATATTGCTATTGTTAAGGAAGTCAAGAATAACATCGAAACCAAAGATCTCGAAAAGCTTGCACGCTCAATTTCAGATTCATTGAGCACCGAGCTTTACACTCATGTTCTTGTCGGTATCGGTACCACCATTGAAGGAATCAAGGATCTTGCCCGTTCGTTCAAGGAAGCTCAGATTGCTCTTGAAGTCGGTAAGGTGTTTGATACTGAAAAAACAATCGTCAGCTATGATAATCTCGGCATTGCCCGCCTTATTTATCAGCTTCCCACAACTCTTTGCGATATGTTCCTCAGAGAAGTGTTCAAGAGAGGCTCAATCGACAGCCTTGACCACGAAACATTATTCACCATCCAGCGTTTCTTTGAAAATAATCTTAATGTTTCCGAAACATCAAGAAAGCTTTTTGTTCACAGAAACACTCTTGTTTACAGACTTGAAAAAATCAAGAAGCTTACCGGTCTTGACCTCAGAGAGTTTGATGATGCAATCGTATTCAAAGTAGCTCTCATGGTTAAGAAATATCTTGATGCAAAGCCCGTTAAGTATTAATTTTGTTGCTTTTGCAACCGTGTTTCAATATCTACATATCAGATTTTAAGGATTGATACCGTGATAAAATTTAACAATGTATCAAAAAAGTATGATAACGGCACACATGCTTTAAAAGATATAAATCTTACTATCGACAAGGGCGAATTTGTTTTTGTTGTTGGTTCGTCCGGTGCCGGTAAGAGTACCTTCCTCAAGCTCATGATGAGAGAGGAAGTTCCTTCAACGGGTACAATTACCGTTGAAGATATAGATTTAACCAAAATCAAAAAGAGAGATATTCCGAAATTCCGCCGCAGACTCGGCATCGTTTTTCAGGATTTCAGACTCATCCCCAACATGACCGTTTTTGATAATGTTGCATTTGCAATGCGTGTTATCGGCACAAAAGAAAAGAAAATCCGCAGAAGAGTTCCTTATGTTCTCAGCCTTATGGGTCTTAACGAAAAGGCAAGAAACTATCCCCAGGAGCTTTCGGGCGGCGAGCAGCAGAGAGTTGCACTTGCAAGAGCTCTTGCCAATAATGCCGAAATAATTATTGCGGACGAGCCTACGGGTAATGTTGACCCTCAGATGAGCTATGAAATTGTTGATCTGCTCATGCGTCTCAATGAATCGGGAACAACCGTTATAATGGTTACCCATGAGCACAGCCTTGTCCGCTGTTTTGATAAGCGAGTTATCATTCTCGATAAGGGTACCGTTGTTTCAGACGGTGGTGCACTCATAAGAGAAGCGGCAACTTCTCATATCAATGCAGTCAGCGAAGTTTCAAATGAATATGTTGTTCCTCCCGAGGAGGATTATTCGGCATATACTCAGAGCCGTCAGACTCCCGAATCACAGGAAGACAGCGAGCCTGTTGAGATTCAGGAAGATTTCAGTGTAACGGGAGGCGAGGAATAATGGGTAATTTAGGATATCTGACAAAAGAAGGCTTCCGCAATCTTAAGGTCAATAAGCTTATGTCGGTTGCATCGGTAACGGTGCTTTTCAGCTGCCTTATGCTTATCGGTATTGCATTCATGCTTCTTGTTAATATTGAAGCTTTCATTTCGGGCATCGAATCCGAAAATGTTATCATGGTCTATGTTGACCTGGAAGCTACCGATGTTGACTATATAAAACTCGGCAACGACCTTCGTTCTCTTGATAATGTTGCTTCGGTTGAGAATGTTGATAAAGAGCCCGCATACGAAGAGATTCTTTCTGAGCTTGATGAAGGTCTCAGAACATATCTCAGCGGTCTTGAAGAAAACCCTCTTCCCGATGCATACAGAGTAACAGTCAGCGATATGTCGAAATTCGACGATGTTGTTAACGAAATAAAGCATCTGAGCAGCATCGAGCGTGTTTATGAAAACAGCACTCTTGCCCGTCAGCTTGAAGGCATCAGAAATTCCGTGACCTATATAAGCCTCGGTATGATTGCACTTCTGCTTGTCGTTTCGTTATTTATCATTTCAAATACAATTAAAGTAACAATGTTCAGCCGCCGTCTTGAAATAAGTATTATGAAGAGCGTCGGTGCCACAAATTCGTTCATCCGCTGGCCGTTTATGATTGAAGGAATTATAATCGGCATTATTGCGGGCATACTTGCGGCAGCCGCAGTATGGGGCATTTATGAATTCGGACTCAGTTCGCTCACATCGGTGCTTTCGGGTCTCGGCACAGGTGTTCAGGTTGAATTTATTGACTATGCACCTTATCTTATTGCAGCATTTATCGGCATCGGTGTATTCACCGCTGTGTTCGGCAGTGCAACATCAATAAGAAAATATCTTAAGGAAAGGAAGTTTGTTGAGCTTGAAGACTAAGAGAATAAGCAAAAAAAGAAAGCTTCTGAGCTTTGTTATGGCTCTTGTCTGTGCAATCTCTGCATGCATTCCCGTTTCCTACGCAACAGAAGACGATAAATCCCTTGAAGAGCTCAATCAGAGATATGAGGAGCTTGAAAAGGATATTCAGGAAAATCAGGAAAAGCTCGAAGATGTTCAGCAGGATATCAAAACAAACGAGCAGAAGCTTGATGACCTCAATAATCAGATTGATACAATTGAAGAGCAGATTGACCTGCTCGATGACAGCATTGATATCCTTAACGGAGATATCGATGAACTGCAGGGCAATATTGATGTTACAACCGAAAACATCGGAGAAATCAATAAACAGATTGCAAATCTTGAAGCTCAGCAGGCTGAAACAGCAACCCTTATGGAAGAAACAAAGGAGCTTCTTCTTGCAAGAATCCGTGAGAATTATATGTCCGGCGGCAGCGGTTCAACTCTCGAATTGCTTCTGACAAGCGATGATATTTCTTCATTCTTTGCAAGAAAAGAACTTGTAACAAGAGTTTCCGAAAATGATAACGAGCTTATCGCCGAGCTTTCCGAAAAGCTTATTGAGCTTTCAGAGCTTCAGAAGCAGAGCGAAGAGCAGAAAACACAGCTTGAAGCAAAAAAATCCGAGCTTGACACCCAGATGACATCGCTCAACGCAAAGCAGGATGACCTTCAGACCAGCATGGATGCTCAGCAGGATAAAAAGAACAGTGCAACGAGCAAGAAAAATGAAGTCAAATATCTGCTTGAAGATCTTGATAAAGACAGTGCGGAATATAAAGCCGCAATCAAGCGTCAGGAAGCTGAGCGTGCAGCTCTTGAAGCGGAAATCGAAGCGGTTATCAAAGCTCAGGGTTCAACTGAAAACGATGTTCCCGATGTGGAGTATAATAATGACGGCGAAATGATGTGGCCTGTCAAAGGTAAAACAACTGTTACGGCAGGATATCCTTCTTACAAAGACGGCAGTCCCCACTGGGGAATTGACATCTGCGTTGTCGGTGCAAGCGGTGGCACAAGAGATTCAAACGGTAAGAGCTATTCTTACGGTGCCCCTTATTACGCAGCGCAGGGCGGCGAGGTTATCCTTGCTTATAACGACGGCAACTGGAATTCGGGCTTCGGCAACTACTGCATTATTGACCACGGCGACGGTAAACATACACTTTATGCACATTCAAAGCGTCTGCTTGTCAAAAAGGGCGATATCGTTCAGAAGGGTCAGCAGATAGGCGAAATCGGTGACACGGGCAACACTACCGGTCCTCACCTTCATTTTGAGGTAAGAATCAAGAAATCCGACGGTTCTGTCAGCCGTGTTAATCCTCTCAACTATGTTTCAAAACCGTAAAATAAAGAAAAAAGGCGGCATTGAGTCGCCTTTTTCCATAAAAGAAAGGTCGGCCGTTTATGAATAAAAAAATTTCACTCGGTCTGTGTATTTCATTAATAATAATATCCGTAACCGCAACTTTTGCCGTGACTATGGTTGTTTCAAAACAGATTTATAACGGCATAATCGGCAATATTTCTCAGCGTTCACAGACTTATGATTCGCTCGGAGAAATAAGCGAACTTGTCAACAGCTATTATTACGGATCGGATGAAGACAGAAGCAGAATCAATGCATCGCTTGTCAATGGTTATGTTGAGGGTCTCGGAGATTCAAACAGCCTTTATCTTAATGCGGCTGACTATGTGGAATATACTGCAATGCTTGAAGGCGGTGTTACAGGCATCGGTGTTGAAACTGCCTATAACTATCAGAAAAGCAGTTTTGTTATTACTCATGTTTATGAAAATTCTCCTGCGGAGAAGGCAGGGCTGAAAGCACTTGATGTTATAACGGCAATCAACAACAATTCCGTCACAATGGCAAACTACAATATTCTCAGCGAAGAGCTTTACGGTTCAATGCTTTCGGCGGTAAAGATAGAATATGAGCGTGACGGTGAAACCAAAGAGGTTGAGCCGATGCGTGGCTTCTCAATTCCGAGCGTGAGCGGCAGACTTGAAAGCAATGTCGGTTATATTAAAATCAACGGATTTTATAAAAATACCGCCTCAGAATTCAAAGAGACGGTTGAAAAGCTTATTGAAAAAGGTGCAGAGAGCATGATTTTTGATGTCAGAAACACCTATAGCGGCACAATCGAATACGCCGCTCAGGTTTTTGATGTTATTGTTCCTGCCATTTCGCATAACATTGCTGTTGCAAAAGGCAAAAACGGCGAAAACAAAAAGATTTTTACCGCAGAAAACAGCAGCGTAACCATGCCGTTTGTTGTTCTTGTAAACGGATCAACAAGCGGACCTGCAGAGCTTTTTGCCTGCGACCTTCGTGATATCAGTCAGGCACAGATTGTCGGCACAAGAACGGCAGGTGTCGGCACCATGCAGGAGCTTTTTGCTCTTGAAGACGGTGGTGCCGTGCTTCTGACAGTTGCTCTCGTTGTTCCTAAGGGCGGCGAAGCGGCTGTTTATAACGAAAAGGGAATTGAACCCACAGTTGAAGTTACTCTTAACGCAGGATACAGCGTTAACCTTGCACTTCTTGCACTTGAAGAAGACACTCAGCTTTCAACGGCGCTTAATATGCTCGCGGCTTAAAATCTTCTTCGCAATTCAACGGCTTTGCCCAGCACGGTAACGGGCAGATTGTAAAATTCACCGTAGCCGAAAACCATCGGCTCATATAAAGAGTTTTCAGACACAAGCAAAATGCTTGTGTCTTTTTTTATTATCCTTTTTAATGTAACATTCCCCGAACCAATCGCAACGGCAACTATGTCGCCGCTGTCATAAGGCTTGTTTCTGTTTACAATGACAGTATCACCCTGCTGAATAACGGGTGTCATGCTGTCGTCGGTAACGGTAAGGGCGAAATATTCGCTCTTGCCGAGTTTTTGCGATGCAGTCTCTGCGTCAATTTTTCCAAAGCCCTGAATACGGTTTTCGTCTTTCGGTTTCTCAGTTCCTATAAGTTCCTCAACCGAAACACCAAGCACGGATGAAAGCATTTTGAGACTGCTGACATCGGGCATGGTTCTGCCTTTTTCCCACTGGCTGACTGCAGTCTGATGAACACAGCATGCCTCTGCAAGCTCTTTCTGCGACATTCCCTTCTGCATTCTGAGTTCTCTTATAAGATTCATTTATATCATCTCCGAGTGATTTGATCTACACTACAGATATTAGCATAACTATTAAAAATGTCAAGAGAAAAGAAAGAAATTCTAAATTATTCTTGACAAAAGAACAAATGTTCACTATAATCAATAGCGTAACTATTATTCGTGGAGGTGCACTGATGAAAAAGAAAAAAGAATCTGCAATGTTTTCGTTTCCCGATAAGGATGAAATAAAGGCGGCTCAGCTGGCCTGCTGCGGAAGACATTGCAATGAATGCGAAGCCCCTGCAGAGTATGCGTGGCGAAAACGGGAGGTTGATATGGCTTTGCTTCTTGAGAAGGCGATACGAAATGAATTGACAGATTCAGAGAGGTCTGCAGTTATTCTTCATTGGTATGAAGGTTACACCGTAACAGAGATTTCTCATAAACGAGGTGTAACTCCCGCGGCAGTCAGAGCCACTCTTGACAGAGCTCAGGAAAAGCTTGAAAAGGTGCTCGGATATGCGGTTTGCTATCAGCAGAATATTATGAACGAAAGCATAATTCCGCTTGTTGTCGGAAGGGCAAGAGTTATTGCATCGGCAAGAAATTCATCCGGCAGAAATGTGGGTGAAAGAATTCTGAAATTAAGACAGAGTCAGAACCTGACTGCCGATGCTGTGGGCAAAGTAACGGGAATTAATCCGTTGAGGCTTGTTAAAATTGAAAAAGGCTTTGAGCCTGTAATTTCTGAATTGGTTGCTTTGAGCAGTTTTTTCGGAGTATCTGCCGATTATATTCTGAAAGGAGAAAAGAATGTCGAAAATAAAATCATTGCATGAATTTGGTCTTGAATATCAGACGGAAGCTGAAAATCTTAAAAAGATAATTGCAAAAAAGAGAGCACAGCTCGGAAAACTTGAAGATAAAATATGTTCAAATGAAGCATTTGAAATCAAAAGGGAACTCAAGAATCTTTATTCACAGTACAGAGATACAATCGAAATTGCGGAATATCTTAAGAATTATTATGAGCCTCATGAGGGTTGCAGGGAGCTTTTCAGCTATAAATAATTTGTTGACAACGGTAATAATATATGTTAATTTTTTATATGTAAATATTTTGTTGGAGGGAAGGAAATGAATAACATTTCAAAAAGAATTATCAGCATCTTTCTTTGTGCTTGCATGATTTTCTCTGCATCAGCAATCGGTTTTGCTGAAGAAAAAACGGAAACATTGACCGTTTCATGTGCTGAGGATCTTAAAAACCTTGATTTTGATGTTCCCGTTGTTTATGTCACAGGTCTTGAAGGTAACTATTATAAAGGACTTTCAACCGAAACAGAAGATGATGATGTCCGCATCTGGGGACCTCAGGCAGGACCCATAGTTTCTGCTGTTTTTGAAAATCTCGGTTCAATTCTCTGGAATCTTTTTATCAAAGATTATGATAAGCTTGCATCCGTTCTCGGAAATCTTGTTGACCCTATTTTCGGCGATTTTGTCTGTAACGAAAAAGGTATTCCTAATCCTGATACGGGTAAAAAGGATAAATCTGATTATGTGCTTGCAGAGTCAAATGGCTACAGAAATTCATATACCTTTATTTATGACTGGCGTCTTGATGCGGTAACAATTGCCGCACAGCTTGATGAATACATAGAATATGTCATGGATCTAACAGGCTCTGATAAAGTTGCTCTTGTTTCAATGAGCATGGGCACCGCAATAATGATGACCTATCTTCATGAATATTATTATGCCGCAGAGGATTATGCAGACCGCAACCACATTGAAGCTGCCGTTTTCATTGCAGGTGCAATGAACGGTGTAGGTTGCTGTGAAGATCCGTTTTCGGGCAACATCAATATCGACAGCGTTTCATTCATGCGTTTTCTTTCCGAGATTATGAAGGGTAATTCAGGCACCGAGGCTCTCTACTATATGATTGAAGGTCTTTATGTGCTCGGAGCGGTTGACTGTCTTGTTGATTTTGCGAATAACCTTACTCAGGAGCTTTTTGCTCACGGATTCAATGAAGCTATGACCGATTCTCTTGCAACAATCCCCGGCTTCTATACTCTTATGTCAGGCAGCCGTTACAGAGAAACTGTTGATTTTATCTTCAATACTCCCGAAAAGAAGGCAAAGTATTCGGAAATTATCCGTATGGGTGATTATTATCATGACAATGTTCAGGCAAACGGTGCAAATATTATCCGTTCTCTTATGAAAGACGGAATCAATACCGCCATCATTGCTGAATACGGCTATTCTTTCATGCCCCTCACATCCGATAACGACAGGATGACTGACGGCACTATCGGTACGGCTCCCGAAAGCTTCGGTGCAACCTGTGCTCATGTTGACGGAACTCTCGGTGAAGGCTACAAGCAGGCAAAGGAATGCTCATGCGGTAAAAATCATGTTTCTGCCGATAATCAGATTGACGCATCAACATGTGAGTTCCCCGAAATCACATGGTTCGGAAAATACCTCAAGCATACATGTGCCGATAATTTTGTTGCAGACCTTGCGGATCTTGTAATTTACAGCGACAGACAGATAACCGTCTGGGATTATGCCGAGTATCCTCAGTTTCTTATAAACCTTGACGGCGAAAAACTTGTTCCTTTAACAAAAGAAAATGCAGGTGAAATCCTTCCTTACGAAGAAACAACGGTAATGGGAAAATTCAAGACTTTATTCAAATAATCCAAAAACCACGGTGCAAGTCAGATTGCACCGTGGTTTTTTTAGTTAAGCAGAAAAATTGCAAGGTTAAGATATCCCGCAAAGGTAACCCAAATCAGATAGGGGATTTGCAGAATTCCCGCAACAGGTCTGATTTTATAAAATTTTATTATCATGATAAGGATTGCTGTCCAGAGAGCGATAAGCCATATGAATGAAAAAAAGAATGCTCTCAGATTGAAGAAAATTATGCTCCAGAAGAAGTTGAGAAAGAGGCTGACAGCATAAACAGTCAGTGCCTTCCTGACTTCATCGGGTTTTATGTCTTTTTCGCCGTATACCATGGCTGCACCGATGCCCATGAGTATGTAAAGTAAGGTCCACACAATCGGAAAGAGTATTGAAGGAGGAGCAAGCAGCGGTTTTGTTATTTCGGAATATAAATCCATGTTGCCTGCCGTCAGTAATGCGGATAATCCGCCGACGGCAAGTGCGATTGCGATTGAAACAGCGTAATTTCTGATTTTTTCTTTCAATAATATCACCTCACAGAAATTTTATTCATATAATTTGTCCGAATATACTTTACTTTCTGAAAAACTTTTGTTATAATATCACATCATAAATTCACCAAACGGAATGCCGCTTGTGCTTCCGTTTGATTTTTTTGGAGGCAGAAATGAAAAAAATAATTTCTTTACTTCTCAGTATCGCAATGGTGCTGAGCATCGGTGTTGTGTCGTTTGCCGATTTCAATGCACCGAGACTCACAAATGAAGAATGGAAGGAGTATTATATGTCATTGCGTGATAACAACACACTTCCGATCCTTAATGTCGGTGCAGATGAAACACAGGTCAGCCTCTGCTGGCATGCAGATAAGGCTGAAGCAAAAGCAGAAGTCCGTTTTTCAAAGAATGCAGATATGAGTGAGGCAAAGCTTTTTACGGGTGAAACAACTCCCGCCGAGAACGATGCCCAGCTTGTCTGCCGTGTCACAATAACAGGACTTGAAGAAAACACTGCCTATTATTATCAGTGGAATACAGGCAAGGATTGGAGCGAAATCTGCGAATATGATACCAAATCCTTTGGCAATCACAAAGTTCTTGTTATGGGTGATGTTCAGATTACCGAGGTTTATGATGACGGCAACGATACCAACCAGATTAATGACGGTTATAAGTGGAACAGCATTCTTGCCGAAGCTCTTGAAAAGAATCCCGATGTCAGTTATTTCGTAACTCCCGGCGATAACACCTCTTCGGGTTGCACCGACGGAGAGTGGCAGACTCTTCTGATGCCCAAGGCACTCCGCGGTCTTCCCATGGCAATGGCAATCGGTAACCACGATAAAAAGGGTATGACTTATAATTATTTCACCAACATGCCCAACGAATATTACGGCAAGCATTTCAGCGGTCTTGACCGTGACTTCTGGTTTCGCTACGGCGATGTGCTTTATCTTTTCTATGATTCAACATCGGGTAACGCACCTGATCACATGGCGATGACAAAAGAGGCTGTTGCACTCAATCAGGATGCAAAGTGGAGAATCGGTGTTGTGCATCACGGAATTTACGGTGCAGGCGATGCAATCGGCGATCTTGAAACAGAGCTTCTTCTTACAACCATTTTTGCCCCCATTTTTGAAACCTACGACCTTGACCTTGTTATTACGGGTCACACTCATTCGCAGGGCCGTTCACACTTTATGGAGGATACAAAGGTTGTTGCAACCGCTGAAGGCGGCAAAACCTTTACAGACCCCGAAGGTGTTATGTATCTCAACGCAAGCTGTGCAACAAGCACTCTTGTTCTTGACACCGATGCAAAGCATCTTGCATACACCTACAGAAACGAAATTCCTGCATATTCAACCATTGAATTTGTCGGTAACAAGCTGATACTCGAAACAAGAAAAGGTGATAACAGCGAGCTTATCGATACAATCACCATTGAAAGAACAACTGATGAACGCAACGAAAATTCAGCAAAAAATGTTGTTAAAAGACTTGCTTATAAAGTTGTTGAGTTCGTTGGATTTGTTTACACAAAAATTGATACGCTTGTAAGAAAGTTTTCATAAAGAAATCCCATATCGGAGCAAATCCGATATGGGATTCTTTTATGCTTTGAAAAGAGCTTCAATTTCATCAAGCTTACCGTAGTTTTCGGCTTGCTTTATTGTTTTAACCGCATCAAGATAGGGCTTTGCGGCTCTGCGGTAATTATAATAATCGGTTTCTGCTTTTTTGATATCCGCTTTAATCTGAGTCTTTTTCTTTCTCAGCACTTTGATTTTTGCGTTGATATCGGATATTCTGTCGGTTCTGCCTTCTTCTTTGGCTTTTTTCATTTCCTTTGAAAGCTCAAGAAGCTTTGTTTCTGTTTCGGTTTCTGAATCGGTAAGAGCTTCAAGCTTTGCCGTGTCAAATTCTTTTATGCCGTCAGGGAAGAATTTTGCGGCAGTTTTTTCGGCATCACGGATATCTCTGATATGACCGATAACCGCTTTGCGTCTTTGCTTTTCTTCTTTTGTTTTGTTTGGCATTTTTGCAACATCTGCCATGGTCGGCAGAGAAGCGTTGAGGAATCCTTTAAGCCCTGCACAGGCAACAAGCTTTGCATAGTCAAGCTCCGCAATGCCTTCGGGTGTGTTGAAACGGTTGAGCTCATCTTCAACGAATTCCGCAATTTCAATCTGCTCGTTTTCCGATTTTACCTGATTGCGAAGCGATTTGGGAACAGATTTGAGAATTACAGGTGATTTCCCGCTGTGTGTTCTTGCTTCTTTTATAATTTCGGCTGCTTCGGAAAGTGAATCTTCTTTGAGGATACCGTTGCCGTAATCTTCGAAAAGAGCACGGATTTTCAGCACCTTAACAACCGCCTTCTGCTTTGCTTCGGTAAAATCAAAGAAGAAATACGGGATAACATTCAGTGCCGCACCGATAATGGAGGCGAAGATAAGCACCGTGCATATACTGACGAAATATTCTTTGTTGAAAAGAACATCATAAACATTTGATCCGTCATAGCCGAGCGAGATTGCAACATCACGGTTAAGACCCGAGCGTTCATAGATAACGGGGAGTGCGAGTCCCGTGAACATTGTTATAACATTTCCGATAAGACCTACAGCGGCAAACATTCCGTCAATTCTTTCACCGCTTATATATTGCTGATAATCCCTGATATCGGCGTTAATACTGGGCGTGAGAAGATGTCCGAGTGAAGAAATGAAGGTGTTGACGAAATTGCAGGCGAGCATAAACCAGATTATATTGGGTTTGCCCGTCATTCTGATAACGGGCAGCATAACAGCGATAAGCCCGATATTGAGAATGTTTGTAGCAATAAGGATTTTCTTTTTACCGTATTTTCTGATAAGAAAAGGAGCAACGAGGTTTGGCCAGAAGGCTGCGTTGCCTGCAATGGCGGTTATGATTGAATACTGCCCTGCAGAGCACGCTCCCTGATAGTTATACATCCATTGCATGATGCTTCCGAATGCACCTTCAAGAAATCCGATCCAGCCTGCAAGGGAGATTATCCAGAAATATTTGTTTTTTGCAACCGCTTTGAGTGCATCGCGGAAGCGTACTTTAATAAAGTGTGATTTCGCACGCACGATTTTTTCTTCGGTGTTGAAATAAACAACAAGGGATATAAGAAAACCGAAGAAAAGCATCGGCGGAAAAAGAATGCGGTATATTTTGAGGTCATAGAGAGTGTTTTCACCCGTGATAAGCTTCGCAAGAAGAGGGAAGATAATATTAACTATTGAAGGGGAAAGATTCTCGATAACTGATCTTACCGAAAGCACATCGGAGCGTTCAATGCTGTTGGGCGAAAGAACATTGATGAGGCTGTCGTAAGCATCAAAATAAAAATTATAGAAAAACTGAAATCCGATATTGAAAAGGAGAACAACCGCACATTTTGCGATAAGATTCATATTTTCATAGGGCATCCATATGAAAGCCGCACCGAGAACAACCGTCGGAATACCCATTGATATGATATAGGGGCGGTATTTGCCCTTCATGCTTCGGGTGTTATCAATCATTCTTGCTCTTAATGCCGTGAGAGGGAAGCCTGAAAGAAGGCTGATGATATAAATAACATAAAGTGCCGTGGGGTCAATGCCGATGGTGTTGCCGATAAGAGCGTTTGTTGTTGAAAGCATCATCTGAGCGAAGCAGTAAACAACAAAACGAACACCTATGCCGCCGCCCGAAAGTGAAACGATTTCCTTATAGGACATATATCTGCCTTTCGGGGGTGTTTTCCAGTTTTCTTTGAATGAGGTAATAAAACCTCTGATTTTATTTGGTATATTCAAAATAATCCTCCTTAAATAATAACGGTAGTTACAGAGTGAGGTGTTATTTTTACGGTTTCGCCTTTATTGATTTTTTTCTCTGCAAGATTTTCTTTTTCATCTGTTACGGAAATCGTGCAGTCGGAATCAGGAGTGAATGCCTTCTCCTTTTCGGTGGGATTGATTAAGATCAGAACCGTTTTTCCGTCTTTTTCAAATCCGAGAATCATAACATCGCTGTCGTCGCAGGTTGCATCGAAGCGCATCGCACCGAAGGGAATATATTTTGAAAAATTACCCGTTACATAATAACGCTTTGTTGTTTCAAAGCTTTGATTTTCGGGATTTATGTAAATAAGCCCGTCACAGTAATCATAAAGTGAGCACGCAATCCAATGTTGCCATGAGGTTACATTGAGAATTGAGATATCCTCATAAATAACCTTTGCGGTTTCGAGTGCCGACTCCATGCCCGTATCCTTGCCGCCCTTCATGTGGCACCATTCGCTCATTTTGACGGGAACATCGGGATAGTGTTTGTCCATCCATTTTCTGTAGCGGCGGAGAAATGCGGGTCTGTCGTTTGTGAAGGGCAGGGGAGAATGCAGAAAATATGAATGAACATCAACGCTGTCAACGCATTTTCTGACTTCAGGAACACGAAGCATTTCACGGGTATAAGATTTGTTGAACCATCTTATATCGCCGTTTTCAACACCTGAAAGCATAACATTGCTGAGTTTATCACGCTTTCTTAACTCTTTTGCAACGCATTGCATAACCTTTGCCGCCTGACGGGGACTGTAATGACAGCCCTCCTGACCGCCGTTCCAAATCCACAGAGGTTCGTTGACGGGAGAAAGATATTTTACAGGGAGTCCCGCATTGACAAAATGCTCCGTAACATCAACGCAGTATTTGGAGAAGGCGGAATAATTCTTTTTGCTCAGGTTGGTGCGGAAATAAGCATGCTTATCAAGATGACCCTTGCCGTTTTTGGTGAGCCTTTCAATAGGCGAATTAACAAAGAGAATGATTTCGTCTGCACCGTATTCAGCTGCTTTTTTCATCATATAAACGGCATTTTTATCTTTTGAAAAATCGTAATTTCCGTTTTTGTCTTCAAAGCATTCGGCTCTGCGGTATTTATCGGAATATTCGCCGTTGCCCGATTCGGCGGAGCCTGCCCCAATGTTATATCTGTATGTTCTCAGTCCGATGCCGTCTGTTTTGCTCCAGAGAAGCTGAGCGATTCTGTCTGCTGTTGAAATTCCGCTTTCGGGGCAGGGATTATCCCATCCGCCAACAAGCTGTGCCCACCATGCTCCGCTTGCACCGAAGCCCTCAAAGTTCTGATATGTTTTATTTTTATTAAGTATTATTTTCATTATATCTTTTCTCTCCTCATAAAGAAAAAACCGCTCCCGATATGCAGGGAGCGGTTTAAGCCACGTTTAATTATTCAGCCTTGGGAGCTTCAACGGGGCAAGCGTCAGCACAAGCGCCGCATTCGATGCAAGCATCAGCATCGATAACATACTTGCCGTCGCCTTCGGAGATAGCTTCAACGGGGCATTCTGCTGCACATGCGCCGCAGGAGATGCAATCGTCATTGATGATATAAGCCATTATGTTCGTCCTCCTTAATAATTTTCGAGTATATTGTAACACATTATTTGAAAATTGCAAGGGGTTTTTGTGTAAATTATATTTTAACGCTGAAATTAACCCTCAATATCTTTAAGTGCTTCGATTTCTGCTCTTTCAACCCTGATTTTTGAGTCCTTGACAAGCTTGAC
>JAZOVN010000213.1:0-2555 GCA_045658725.1 Acutalibacteraceae bacterium | reverse complement strand
TTTCAACAAGTTCATGTACAGCATGCAGAACAGCTACGATGCACAGCTTTCAAAGCTCGGTCTTATCGACGATAAGTCCTACACCTGCACATGCTATATGGATGAAGTAGGCAATGTTCCCAAGAAGGGCGAAGTTCTTTCATGGGCAGAGTCATCAGCTGTTGTTTATGCAAACTCCGTTCTCGGTGCACGCTGCAACAGAAACTCAGGTATCATTGAGCTTTTCGGTTCAATCGTAGGCAGAGTTCCTTATTTCGGACTTGTTACCGACGAAGGCAGAAAGGCAACATGGATTGTTGAAGTTAAAACCTCAAAGAAGCCCGAAGCACAGATCCTCGGTTCTGCAATCGGTATGAAGGTTATGGAAGATGTTCCTTATGTAAAGGGTCTTGATCAGTGGATCGGCACAGAGCTTGACGGCGACACAAAGGCATATCTCAAGGATTTCGGTGCAGCAACCGCATCAAACGGTGCAGTCGGTCTTTATCATATCGCAAACCTCACTCCCGAAGCAGTTGAGTCAGGCGCTGATCTCATCGTTGAAAATGCTCAGGTTTATGTTGTTGACGATGCTGAACTTGAAAGAGTTCAGGCAAACTATCCCGTTATGTGGAAAGATAAGAATGCAAAGCCCAAGCTCTGCTTCGTTGGTTGTCCTCATCTTTCACATGCTCAGCTTATCGAATGGACAGATAATGTTGTTGCAGGCCTTAAGAAGAACGGTCTCAAGAAGGTTTCAATCCCCACCGTATTCACAGCTGCTCCCGCAGTTGTTGAAGCTTTCAACAAAACTCCCTATGCTGCAAAGCTTAAGGAAACAGGCGTTGTTCTCAGCTACATCTGCCCGCTTATGTATATGAACAATCCTCTTTGCAAGAAGATGCCCGTTATCACTAACTCAAATAAGCTCAGAACATACACAACCTCTCGCTACTACAGAAGCGAAGAGATTCTCGATATCATCACAAAGGAGGCAAAGTAAGATGAAACAGTTCAAAGGACGCCCCGTTGTTGCGGGTAAGTGCACAGCTTCGGCTCTTGTTTCTCACGGCGGTTTCAACACTCTCGCCTCTTTCCAGAACGCTCTTCAGTTCGGTGATAAGGAAGCAAAATGCGGCGACCAGAACAACGCAGACCTTTACGGTAAGCCCATGGTAAACACCGCTCTCTGCCTTCCTCAGACAATCGGTTCAACAACAGGCGGCATGGTTCTCTACTGTGCAAACGCAATGAAGAGAAACCCCACCTGCATGCTTTTCTCAGAGCACATTGACTCACTCGCTTGTGCAGGCGCAGTTCTCGCTGCTGTATGGGCAGATGAACCCATGATTACAGTTGACTGCCTTGGTCAGGAATTCCTTGATTATGTCAAGGACGGAATGAAAATCACCGTTGCCGAAGACGGAACCGTTACAGTTGAATAAAACAATTTTCCCTCACCACTGCGGTGAGGGATTTTTTTATAAAATATTCTCAATCCTGATTTTCTCCGCATTAAGCAGGTTTTCTATCTGATTTATTGCTTCGATGCATTTTGATTTGAATTCTTTACGGTCTGAGTGTTCAATTATTATCGGCAGAGAGGTTATATCCTCTTCAAGCTCATCCATCCCTTCGTGCATGACGAGTGAATGAAGAATTACAGAGGATTTCTGCCATTGAACAAGCAGATTTTTTGTTTTTTTGCTCAGTTCTTCGTCGGAATCGGAGTCAGCGGTATCGATGATTGCTTCAATCGAATGTAAAAGAGTGTTCATTTCCTTTTTGAAAATTTTGCCTGACTGTAACGAGAGAAAAACGGCAAAAGCGAGCAAAAAAACGGCGGCGGCTGTTCTTTTCAATCCGTGTTATCCTTTCTTGCAAGAAAAATTATTCCGTTTTTTCCGACGGTCATTATCAGTATTTCCTCAAGCGGAATTTTGCTTGAAAGAATGAGCTTATTAATTTTATCAGGCTCGATTTGTGACTGTTCAACGGCATCTTCTATTATTTTTCCGTCACAGACAACGGCAAATGGCATTCCCTCATCTGCAGGTGAAAGACCGAGGTCTTTTGCGGTTGAATTGCGGCTTTCAGGCTTCGGCATAACGCTGATTTTTCCGTTGGTTTCAAATATTGCATAAGAAACAACCGATACATCAAAAATATCCTTCTGCCGCAGAAGTGACATGAGGTCGTTTACCGACATTCTCAGCTTTTTTAGAGCCTTCATGTCTATTTTCCCGTCACGGATAACAATAACGGGATGTCCTTGGATTAATGATCGCATCTTATTGCTTTTTAAACCGATGACAGAAGAGAAAATTTCATATGCGACGAGTGCAAAAAGAGCAACTACCGAGTGAAGAATGGGCACTCGGTTATCCTGCATGGGGATTGATGCGATTTCCGAAAGCAGAATGGTAACCACAAGTTCCGAGGGCTGAAGCTCTCCGATTTGTCTTTTGCCCATAAGCCGCATCAGAAATATGATTGTAATATAAAGTATTGTTGCTCTTATCAGCGTAACAGCCAAAAAATCACCCTTTCGTGTTTATTATGTTACATCAAAAGTT
>JAZOVN010000212.1:0-2630 GCA_045658725.1 Acutalibacteraceae bacterium | reverse complement strand
GAATAGATTCTGCCTGAATTTCGGCAGCTGATACGTCGTCTTTCTTTATCTTGTCGATAAGTTCCTGTAATTGAATTTCCATAAGGCGTTCTCCTTTTTATTTTTTGCTGAAAAACATAAAGGAACCAACATCCTCTGCAGTCAGCTGGTTCCTTTTATTGTATTATTAATTTACTCTATTATAGCACACAAAATGCTTTTGTCAATACTTAAATTTTATGATTCGGTATTGAGAATTTTGATGTTGTTGAAGCTGCTCAGGTGAGCTCTGCTTGTCTGGCTGAGAAAGGATCCCTCAAAACTGATAACATCATCCTTTTTAAGTGAATCGAGATATTCTCTCGTTACATCGCCGAGTGAAGTATCAACAAAAAGTCTGAAATTGAAGGTTCTGTCACCTGATTTTACATAGCAGAAAATATCGTATTCCGTGGTGCTTTTGAATGAAACACTTTTAACTGTGGCGGAGTTAACAATATATTTTCTGCCGTTGTTATTCTCATCAAATCTGTCGCCTTTTGCGGTATCATCGGAATCGTAGATTTCGTTAAGTTCAGCAAACGGGAAATCAACAGCAGGTTTGGTTTCGTTACCGCAGGCAGTAAAACTGAAGGCAAGAATCAGAACTGTAATAAAACAAATTAACTTTTTCAATGTGTTCATTGTGAAAACCTCCGGGCTTGTTTATTTTGCGGCAGGAACGATAATTTCGAGGTCTGTCAGAGGGAATGAGCAGCAGGGATGGAATCCGCCGAATTTATAGTCGGCAAGTCTGCGGTATTCGAGATGCTTGGGAATATAAATTTCGCCCGAAAGCAGTCTTGAATGACAGAATCCGCATTCGCCGCTTCTGCATCTTGCAGGAACGGGAATTTCGCTCTTCTCAAGAATCTGCATTACCGAATCCGATGAGCTGCCGAAAATGATATATGTTTTATCCTGAACGGTAACGGTGATTTTGATTTTTTCGGGAACACCTGCAGGATAATCTTCCTGAGTTTTGGGATTGTGGAATTCACCGAACATTTCGTGGCGGATATATTTTTTTGCAAGACCGAGCTTTTCAATCTCTTTGTCAACAAAAGCATACATCTGCTGAGAACCGCAGATAAAAACAGAATAAGGCTCATTATCGGGAGCATATTTCTTTATAAGTTCAGCGGTGATATAACCCTTTTCCGAATTCTTAAAGCCTCTTTTTGCTTTTTCAAGAACATGGATAACATTGATTTTATCGCATTTGTTTGTGAGTGATTCAAGCTCTTCACGGAAAAGAATGCTGTCATAGTCACGGCTTCCGTAAAGAAGGGTCATTTCAAAGTCTTCGTCGCCGTCAGCAATTGCATTTGCCATCGAAAGGAAGGGTGTAATACCGCTTCCGCCTGCAATGCAGATAACCTTCTGAGCATCACGGAGGGGCTGATATTCAAAATTACCTGAGGGAGCGGAAACCTCAACCTTGCTGCCGACTGTCCATGTGTCAAAAATGTGGCGTGAAACAAGACCGTCTTCAACAAGGCGGATTGTGAGAACATATCTGCCTTCAAGTGAATCCTTGGGTGATGATGAAATTGAATATGCTCTTGTTACGGGCATGCCGTTAACGGTTTCAAAAACGGTAAGATATTTACCTGCACCGAAGTATGCAAGAGCGTTTGTTCCTTTTTCTGTGTCGGGAACAAGAGTATAGCTTTTACAGTCGGAAGAAACATCCTTTATTTCAGCAACGGTAAGATACTGACGCTTGGGATGAAGTGCCTTTGCGATAACTGATGCCTGATCTGAAAAATCAGGAAGCTTTGCGGCTGCCGAATCAAATCTTGACTGTCTTTCCGACAGCATGGTTAAAAACTTCTTGGGTGAAAGTGATTTGAGATTTGCCATATTATTTGCCTCCCTTCATTTTTTTAACAACAATTCCGCCTGCTTTTTCACCTGTATAATAAGCACAGCCGTAGCCGTCGCCTCTTTCCTGGGAAGCACCGCAGAAGAAGAAATTATCAAACGGCTGATCGCCCATATACTGAATTGTTCTGGGAAGCATGCTGTCCCACTTTTCAAGCATATAGCCGTAAGGTGTGCCGAGGGGAGTGTTGAGGTATCTTGCAAAGGTCGGAGGAAGGGCAACTTCAATTTCTTCGATATAGGGAGTGATTGAAATGTTGAGTGCTCTTTCGCAGGTTTCAATCATATCCTTTGCAATTCTGTTCTTGAATTTCTTATAATCCTTGGGTTCGATGTTCTTCATAACATCGCCGAAGGTCATGGTGGTCAGGAAAAGCTGACATGTTCCGTCGGGAGTACAGTCGGGGATAATTTCGTTGAGACAGTTGATGATGCAGTAGTTGCTGAAATAATTCTGAGCTGCATCGTACTGCTTGTCTGAATCCGAATCGGGAGCAATGAATACGGAATAATCGGTGATTCCGAGTTCTTCTTTTGTTACATTCATGCCGAGATAAACGGTTGTGAGAGTGCAGGCTGTTTTTCTTGCATTGAGCATTTTAAGCTGCTTTTCGGGAATATCTTTCTTGTCGAAAAGGTCATTGAAAACAGCATAGGGATAGGAGTTACAGATGAAATATTTACCGTAAACCTCTTTTTCTCCGTTGATAACAACGCCCTGAGGC
>JAZOVN010000211.1:0-4346 GCA_045658725.1 Acutalibacteraceae bacterium | reverse complement strand
TTTCAAGAAGTATTTATGCCGTGAAAATCAACTCGTGATTAACTATCTCTCTTACCTGAGCTAAAAATTTGAAAATGCGATTTGCTTATGTAACAAAACGACCTGAGAAAAAACATTTTTATTGACATAAAAAAGCTCTTTTGAGATAATAAATGTATATTATTCTAATTTTGATTTGATTTTTATATATTACATTCATAATCATCTGAAAGGAGGATTTTTATGAGAATTCTGATTGCAGAAGACGAAAAGAGTCTTAACAGAATTGTCGCAAAGCAGCTTAAAGTTTCGGGCTACAGCGTTGACTGTTGCTTCAACGGTGAAGAGGCATATGAACTTATAAGTATGACAGATTACGATGCTGCGATTTTTGACGTTATGATGCCGAAAATTGACGGCTTCTCTCTGCTCAGAAAGATAAGAAAAGACGGTAACAATCTTCCCGTTCTTTTCCTTACCGCCCGTGACAGTATCGAAGACAGAGTTGAGGGTCTTGATATCGGCGCAGACGATTACCTCGTAAAACCCTTTGCGTTTGAAGAACTGCTTGCGAGAATAAGGGTTCTTATCAGAAAAAACAGCGTTTCAAAGTCAAACATAATTTCCGTTGCAGACCTTACAGTTGATATTTCAAGCAGGAAGGTTGCAAGAGGCGGAAAGGATATTTCTCTCTCTGCAAAGGAGTATGAGCTTTTGCAATATCTTGCCGTCAATAACGGGATAGTTCTCAGCAGAGAAAAAATTGAAGACCATATCTGGAATTATGATTATGAAGGCGGAACGAATGTTGTTGATGTCTATATCCGCTATCTGCGTAAAAAGATTGACGAAGGTTATGATAAAAAGCTTATTCACACAGTCAGAGGAATGGGATATGTTCTCAGGGAGGAAAAATGAAAAAGGTTTCATTTAAAATAATAACAACGCTTTGGATAACTGTTCTCATTTCAGTTGTCTGCGGTGTCAGCACAACAGCACTTATGCTTATAAGCTGTAAAACTGCAGATGATAAGCTGAAACAGAATTTGATTTCCGTCGTTCAGAGCAATTCGGATGAAATGGAATACAGCAACGGCATTTTTGAGGTAGAAAACGATTTCGCTTATTACTCGGGCGGTGTTTATTGTGATTTGTTCACCGAAAACGGTGATTATATCAGCGGCGAAACTCCTCACGCTCTCATTGAATCGGACTCATTGGGTGAAACGGATGTTGTAAAAAAAGAGCTTGGCGGCGAGAACTATTATGTTTATTCCAAGCTTCTTAATTTTACTAAATTCGAATATGAGATTGATGTTATGTCCGGTCAGATAATCTCCTACGAAGCCGATGTTACTCCCGTAAACGAATTGAAACCGACACCTTATTCCGAAACAAATTTTCAGAACGGAATAAGCACAAGTGAAGCAATAGAAATCGCTCTTACTCATGCAGGCATAAAGAAAGATGAAGCAACAATAATCGGTGCAGAAATTCCGTTATATCAGGACAGGCAGGTTTTTAAAATTGAGTTCACAGCGTACAGTTCTTCTTACGGAAAAATTTATATCCGTGCACTCTGTCCGTCAGACGATGCGGTGACGGTATTTGATACCGTTGCAAAAAGTGCCGTATATCTTTTACCGTTTTTTATAATTATTGCTGCAGTAGGCGCATATCTTATTTCAAAAAAAGCGGTTTCTCCAATCGAGAAGATTACGGAATCCGCACACGATATCTCAACCGGCAATGACCTCTCAAAGCGTCTTGAAACAGATAAAGCACCCCGTGAAATCAGTAATCTTTCGGAAACGTTCAATGAAATGTTTGAGAGATTACAAATTTCATTTGAAAATGAAAAGAGATTTACCTCCGACGCATCCCACGAGCTTCGCACACCTCTTGCAGTCATAAAAGCGGAATGCGAATATGCTCTTTCTGAGAATGCAGATGACGAAGAAAGAATGCAGGCACTTGAATCCGTTGAAGAGCAAGCAGACAAAATGACCTCGCTTGTTTCATCTTTGCTTTCCGTAACAAGAGCGGAGCAGGGACTCAGCAGATTTACACTTGAAGAAGCCAATCTCAGTGAGCTTGTTGGAGAAATCTGCGGCAAATTCAAGCCGACAAAAAATATAAAGCTGAAAACCGATATTGAAGATGATATTATAATCAATATGAATTCTTCTCTGATAACACAGCTTGTTGAAAATCTTCTTACAAATGCCGATAAATACGGCAGAGAAAACGGCGTTATCAATGTTAAACTGTATTCGGAAGATGATAAAGCGGTTTTGTCCGTGAGAGATAACGGAATCGGTATAAGCGAAGCGGACCTTCCGAAAATCTGGAACAGATTTTACCGTGCTGACGCTTCTAGGTCCCAAACGGAGGGCTTCGGTCTCGGACTTGCACTTGTTAAAAAGATAGCTGAAATTCATTCGGCTGAATATGTCGCAGAATCCGAAATTGATAAATTCACTGAAATTAAAATAATTTTCAAAAAAATCTGAAAAATTAGTTTTTTCTAATGTTCCTTTAATGTTAGCGAATTATTATTTAGTCACAGTCAAGGATGACTAAATAAAAAACGAAAGGAACTGATATTATGAAAAAACTTATCGCTCTTTTACTTGCACTCCTCGTTGTATTTTCTCTTTCCGTGTCGGCATTCGCAGCACCTTCCGAAAATCTGATTTCAAAAGAGAAGGCAAAGGAAATCGCTCTTGACCACGCGGGATATGAAGAATCCGAAGTGAAATTCGTCAAAGCAAAGCTTGACCGTGATGACGGCAGATATGAATACGAAATCGAATTCAGAGCCGACGGTAATCTTGAATATGATTATTCAATCAATGCCGTAAATGGAAAAATCGTTGAATTTGACCGTGATTACGATGCTCCCGACAGATTCGAAGCTTTTTGGTTTATCGGATTCCTCAGAAATCTTCTGGCAAAGCTTTTCGGATAAACTCCGGTCAGAGATAAAAAATATATTGAGAGGTGAATTAAAATGAAGAAAAAGGTATTTGCAGTTTTAGTTTCGGTGGTTCTGGTTTTATCGGTTGTATTGCTTGCAGCATATGCCAAAAATCAACCTGAAAAAGAAAACGTTGATCTCAATCAGGCACAAGCATCCGCACCGTCGGTTAAAAACAGCGAAGTCTTAAGCGTTTCTCCTGATGAGGCAATTGATGCAGCACTCAAACACGCAGGAGTATCCAGAGAAAACGCCGTGATGTTCGGTGCTCCTTCACTTGATGAAGATAACGGAAAAGTCCATTATGACGTTGAATTCGGATATAACGGATTTGAATATGATTATGAGGTTGCAGTTCCTGACGGTTCAATCCTGAAAGCAGAAAAGGAAGCCGAAAGGGTTAAAGTTTCCGAAAAGGAAAGCGTTCCCGCAAAGCCCGAAGTTCCTGTAAGCAAAGAAAACAAAAACAGCAATAAAAACAACAACGGTTATATCAGCGTTGAAGCCGCAAAGCAGAAAGCACTTGATGATGCAGGTGTCAAAGCTGAAGATGCAGTTTTCCTTAAAGCATACTATGATTCAGATGACATCGTTCCTCATTATGATGTTAAGTTCGAAGCAAACGGATATGAATACGAATATGAGGTTAAAGCTTCTGACGGCTCAGTTCTCGAAAAAAACGTTGATAAGGAAAGGAATCCCGTCAACAGCGCTCCCGCATCAAATGAATATATCTCCGCAGATAAAGCAAAATCAATAGCATTCGACCACGCTTTCGTAAAGGCGGCAGACGTGAAATTCTCAAAAGCAGAGCTTGACCGTGATGATCTGATAGTCCATTACGATGTTGAGTTTGTTGTCGGTAATTTCGAATACGAATATGAAATAAACGCCGAATCAGGAAAAGTAATAGCTTCTGATAAGGAATATAATGACTAATCAAAGCTATAGATTGAGATAAATAAAATTAAAAATCAGGTGCAACGAAAATTATCTCTGTTGCACCTGATTATGTTTTTTAGAAATGATTATGCTGTAAAAATCAACTCATGATTAACAATCTCTTTTGCACATGCTTCAATGCTGTTCATACGAGCAACCCACTCCATTTGGTCTTGTTCTTTGAGTTGCTCGGTGATACCCTCATTGAGTTTCATCTGTTCTGCCAGCCGAGAGAACATAGCGGATGCTTGTTCATCAACCTCTGAAAGATGAGACCACAATGTGCCGTTCATAAGCATAATATTAAATTGAACTCGTTTGTGTTGCATAAGATAATCTTTGCGTTTCAGTCCCCATACACCGAGTGGTTTGTTTGCTTCGGCAGGTAATGTGATGTTGGGGATTCGATAATCACCAACGGTTCTATATGTACCGCCGTTCTGTT
>JAZOVN010000210.1:0-1475 GCA_045658725.1 Acutalibacteraceae bacterium | reverse complement strand
TTAATTTTGCTGTCCATTCAAAACATTCCTTTCGGGTTTACTTTCATGCTTTAATATTTTAACACATGAAACGCGGAAAGTAAATATCAAATTCCAAAAATTTTATAAAAAGAAACAATAACAAGAACACTCATTATCACGAAAGTCGGGAACACGGTTGCAAACGGTGTTTTGGTCACCGCATCCTTAAGGGATTTTCCGTGCCTGCCTTGCTTTGAAAGAATCCAGATAATTTCGCCCGCAAGATAAGGTATTGTGCCGACAAGAACAACAGCAATCGGTTTGACACCTCCGATACCTCCGGCAAAACACATGAATGTTGCAACACATACTCCTGCTCCGATAAGAATTGATACAAGATTCACTTTTTTAAAACGGTCAAAAATCAGTTTGTTGACAACAACAAAAACAAGCATAAATACCGTTACAAATTCTCCTGCTGCACCGGCAAGCACAAACATCATGGGTATTACATTATAAAAGGGTCTTTCGATATGGTCAAGAACATATGAATTGACCTCTTTGCCCTTTTTATCACATATAAACGAAATGAGATTCACCGCAACAATACCGATAACGCAAGCAACAAGGATTACGGGTATCCAGTCTTGCAGGTATTCATCATCAATAAATTTGGGCCCGTCGACCGATGCTTTATATAATACAATATAATTATATCCCAAACAGTATGCAAGAGAAAGACCGAAGCCGCCGAAAGCACCGAGTATGAACTCCATAATCTTCCATCCGTCAATAATACCCTTATGATAAGCTTTACCGAAAAGATATTTGCCGTTTCTCAAAGGAAAGACCGTCGCAACAAACGCTCTCATTCCGACAAGCCAGCCGATTGCACCGAAAACAAATCCGCCCGCAATAAGAATAAGAGTGAAATAATCACCGTGGTATACCGCAAAAATCACGAGAGCAACAAGCATAAGCAGATTGCCGCCCCATTCTTCACGGCGCGTCTTTGAAAAATAAATTTTAGGGAATTTATTCTTTTCAGGCTTATAGGGTCTGTTAAAAATAAGCTGACCGACAATCTGCATTACGGGAATGAGCAGACAGAAATCGAATATTTCAGAATAATGATATACACCATAAGAAAGTGAAATTCCGAGAAAAACTCCGCAGACCGAAAACCACAATGCACCCTTGAAGGCAAGACCGATATATCCTTTGACGGGATTATAATCATCTCTCCCCCTGTGAAGCACAAAGCCGATTGTTTCGCCATAGGTTTCGGTGCCTCCGAAGGTCATGCCCATAAGTCCTGCCGCCGCTGCAGTAACAGCCATGCCGTATCCGCTGAACTTGCCCAGGATCAATCCGATCAACGCTCCGGGAAGCATTGCACCTTTTTCACCGCCGATGAGCGAGCCTCTCATCCCCCAGCCGTAGCTTGCCGCAAGGGTAGTAAACAAAATCAGAACAAGTGCATCCGAAAAACTCATATCACAACATCCTTACAA
>JAZOVN010000209.1:0-8127 GCA_045658725.1 Acutalibacteraceae bacterium | reverse complement strand
GCTCGATTTTTCCACCGTAATGCCTCCTTTCTTTTGACCATAGCTATCTTAACAAAACTTAAAGGAGTTGGGAATTATTAAAATGTTCAATCGGTATTATCAATATCGATAACCCTAATATCGATATAAAAAATCAAAGCTCAGCCATTAAGACTGAGCCTTGAAAATTTCACTATTCAGATGTTTACGTTTTGAGTCACAAAGAGCGGTGATGAACTTTTTGTCAAGTTCTGTGAGCTTATATCCGTTACGGTATATCAGAACATCTTTATATACCTTTTTGTTATCCACACATTTCTTTTGCACAAGGTTATACCGTTCAAGAACACTCGGCGGTGCAGGCGAAACCCACATGAATGTTTCGGGATTCTGCGAAAGCAAATCGAACTGGCTTGCTCTTTCAAAAATGAAAATTCTGCGGTCAATGTTATCGGGAAGTTCCGATTTGACTACCTTTGCAAGCGGAAGCGACGGCACATAGGGGTCAGCGTGAGCAATTTCGATATAGTCCGTCAGATCATCAAAAGTGATTTCTTCTTTCTTTGCAAGAAGATTATCGGCACTCATGATAAGGCAATAGGAAAACTCCGTTACCATTTCGTAGCTGAGTGCTTTTTCTTCAAGCATCGATTTGAAATACTTATCAAAATTCTCCGCATAACGGATAATTCCGAGCTTGTAATCGTGATTGAGTATGTTGTTGATTGTTCTCTGCGAATTTGTTTCTTTATAGAAAATTTCGCAGGCATCCTTCGAAAGCGTTTTGGAGAACTCTGCAAATGCATCGGAAATATAGCAGGCACGGGGCACCGAAATAGAAAATTTCTGTTTCTTCGCCTGACCGCTTTTATACATATTCTCAACCTGGTCAATCTGCTTGAGAATATCCTTTGCATAGCTGATAAACTCTTCTCCTTCGGGAGTGAGCACCATGCCTTTTGCCGTACGGTCAAAAACGGTTATGCCCAGATCCGCTTCAAGCTCTTTGATTGAACGGCTGATGTTCGGCAAAGCAACATAAAGACTTTCTGCCGCTTTGTTGAGCGAGCCAACCTTCGCAACCTCAACGGCATACTTCATATGCAGTATATTCAATTATCTCACCTCGGTATGAGTGATTTTATAAATATACAGTTATTATACAACTTGTTTCCAATTTGTTCAAGTGTTAAATCAATAAATATTAAAAAGGCCCCTTCATCAGCGAAAAAATTCTGCGATTCAATAACAAAACCCCGTACATTTCCATACGGGGTTGAATTTTAATATATGACTTTTATTGCTTCGGGGATTGTTTTTGTAAGACCGAAGAGCTTTTTGAAGAATGCGATTATCTTATCAAAGAAGCCTGCTTTTGAGGTCATTGTCTGCGTATCAGCTGAAACAATATTACCTTCTGCATCATAAATCAATGCAGTAAAAGTTGTGTCACCTGAAGTTGAAGAAGTGATTTTACAAGTTGTACCGTCCGCAGAAACGGAATATCCGAAGTTTCCGTTTGACGGATACCATTCAACATAACCGCCCTCGGGAATCTTTGAAGGGTCAACGTGAAGAACGATTGAATCACCGTAGTTGATTGTTGTTTGGGTAGGGGTGGATACAAGATATGAATCTGTTACTGATACATCGTAATCGGGAGTGTTATCGGGAACTTCTGTTGAACCTTCGTCAGGTCCTGTGGAGTTGTAATGGATCTTTGCGGAATAGAGGGCGTCATTATTTGCTGCGATTGTAATTTGTTCCCATTCAGATTTAGAACCGCCATAGTAAACATCTTTGAGTTTTGCTTTGTTCAAACTAAATACATATTCACTGATAGATTTTACTGTTTCTGGTATGATAATGTATTCAAGTGAAAAACAGCCTTCGAATGAATCTGATTTTAAAGTTGTTATTCCTCTGCCTATTTTTACGCCTTTAAGTTTTGTGCAAAGAGCAAAGGCATATTCACCGAGATTTGTGACACTGTCGGGAATAGTGATGCTTTCAAGGCTTGTGCAAGCATAGAAAGCTCTACTTTCTATGCTCGTTACACCGTCGGGAATTGTGTAGCTTTTAGCAGGGTTTCCCGCAGGATAATAAAGCAGAGCGGTTTTGTCTTTGTTGAAAAGAACACCGTTTTTGTCGCTTGAATAAGCAGTATTGTCAGGATCTACAGTTATGTTTTCAAGATTGTCACAAGAGCTGAATGTAGTATGATTTATACTTGTTACTCCGGCAGGTATTGTTATGCTTTTCAGGGTTGAACAGTGCTTGAAAGCATAAAGTCCTATTTCTGTTACGCTATCAGGAATTGTTATGCTAATAAGGCTTACACAACCGAAGAAAGCATCATCACCTATACTTGTTACGCTATCAGGAATTGTTAAATTCATAAGATTTGTGCAGTATACGAATGCATAATCACCTATATTTGTTACACCGTTACCGATTGTTACGGCTTTGATATTGTCTTTAAAATTATTCCAAGGAGGAATCTCAAGAAGAAAACTATCCATCTCCCCCTCACCACTGATGATGAGTTCACCCGTCGCTTCGTCAAATTCCCACATAACGTTTTCGCCGCAAGTACCGCTTGTCGGTATTTCATCTTCTGCTGCACTTGCTTTAATAATATTCAGTTCAAGACCCACAAAGCCTGCAAGGGGTGCGGCACCGAAAACCATTACCGCAACGAGCAGAATTGATATTGCTTTTTTGAGTGCGTTTTTCATAGCATAACCTCCGTATAATAAGCAAAAGACTGTAATCAACCATTATAATAAATGATAGTATAACACTTTCACATTGCTATTTCAATAAAAGAATATTTAAATATAAAAAGCCGCCTTTGAAATCAAAGGCAGCTTTTTGTGTATTATATTGAATTTGTTTCGGATACTGTTACCGCCGAGGGAGTTTTCTCTGTGCTTGCGATAAGGGAATTCCGCTTTTCAATCATTGCGGCGGAATCAACAGGAATTCCTGCATGAAGCTCGCCGGGTTCAATAAAATTGAGTCCGCCTTCGTATTCTGACGGATAATAACCTTCCTGAGCAAGCTTTTCCCTTTGTTCCAGACCTTGCATAACATATTCGTGCTGAGGATTATTGAAATCCCAGAACAGATACGGAATAATCATCATAACGAAGCCGACAAGGTCAAACAGCAGAGGAACAGCAAGAATGCTGAATCTTGCGGAATCTATATAAAGAACATCCCAGTTTGAATTGAAGCCGTTTCTGAGAATGATTACGGGTATTATCAGGCTGACAAATGTGGTAACGGGAGAAATAATCCAGTTGAACACTCCGCTGAAATTCTCAAGACGCTCACCCGAAAGATACATCTGATAGTCGTTCTTTCTGACACCCATATCACCGTCGGCAACATCGGGAATTGAAGTTGCAAAACCTTTTAAGAATTCACACGCAAAAATTACGATACCGCATAAATTCTGTTTTGTCGGAAAAGCCATAATCGTCAGCATTTCTGCTACGGCACCGACCGCGCATATTACAAGCTTGAAGATTTTCAGACTTCTGTATGAAAAACGCCTTACAAAGTACGGTGCAACAAAGCTGAGAGGCGTTGACCTGAAACTCATCAAAGTTTTCATCAGACCGTAAATTGCACATTGGGTATACATACGGAACGAGAAGAAATACATAACATTTACTATGCTTATCATTCCGTTACCGAACGAATCAAGCAATGTTGAAATAGTATTCAGCCAGTTATACTTGTTTTTCATAACCTGAGAAATTCCGTACCACAGGGATATCTTCTGCTTTTTTTCAAGCGGAGGCTGGGGGATTCTCTCTGAAATATTTCTGACACTCAGCAGAGTCAACGCTCCCATAGGAATGAATACTGCGGGAATAACAAACTTATAGAATCTTATATCGCTGAAGGCAATTCCGAAAATCGGAATTATAACATCAAACACATTCCTTACAAAATGCGAAAGTTTTACGGGCCAGGTTCTTATAAGCATTCTTTCGTGAGGGTTGGGAGAAATGTTCTGAGTGCACTGTTCAATAACATTATCAAACGGGAACATATCATATACCATAAACAGAAGATATGCCATCCACATTCTGTCTTCAACAAGCTTTATGTTATATATCGGAAGCCAGCCGATAAGGATTATCATGGCAGACTTCTGCACAAAGTTTGCAAACAGCACATATTTATATCTTCCGTATTTCGGAACAAGTTTCTTTCTCCAAAGAATATTACGCAGTCCGCCGTATGCGTTCACAAACAGCTGTATTCCGAATATTTTAAGAAAGCTTCTTGCACTTACACCGTTTATTCCGTTAAGAACTTTAACCAATGACAGGGGAAGAAACGCGGAAGAGTCGAACAGTATCATACATAAACCGACAAATGAAACTATTCCGTAAAAGGCAAGAAGTTTTTTCTCTGTTTTCTTTTCGAGGATACCGAGATTATCGTTTACAAACCAGTTAAGAACATTCCACAGATAGGTCAACGGAAGTCCGATGAGGGTGATGACAGAAAACGCAAGATAGGGAAGCTTATAATGATACATTATGAGGAAACACGATGCACTGAAGCCAAGATATTCAAGAGGAGATTTGATGCTGTAATTCATTCCGACGCCAAAGAATACTGTCAGATACTCTTTGAACGGAACATAGTTTCCTTTTTCTCTGTCAGGTTCATTCCAATGATTTTTCACATTCTGGAATAAAGCTGTCATTTTACCGTTGCCCATCAGTTTGCCCTCCTTTCCTGACCGTAAACAGCCTCTATATCTTTAAGAGAGGTCGTGCTTTTCTTAGGAAGCCAGTTTTCACCGGTTTCAACCGAGTCTTCATTTTCAGCACCGAGATATATTTTTTCACATCCCAGGTTGCCGAAAAAGGCGTGGTGTCCGATAAACCTTACGCTTTCGGGCACATAAATATATGTAACTCTTTCGCAATACGAAAATCCGTCGGAACCGATTGTTTCAACTCCGTCGGGTATTGTAATCGTTTCAAAACCCTTGCACTTGAAGAAAGCAAGGTTACCGATTTCTTTAACCGATGAAGGGATGTCAACATATGTCAGTGCTTCGCAGTCGCTGAAACACGAATCCTCAATTTTTGAAACCGAATCGGGTATTTTATAAAAGGCTTCATTTGAAAACTGTTTTCCGTATTCTTCGGCATCAGCTGTTGTTTCATCGCCGTATTTCTTTGAAAACTCACTCAAAAATACTTCGGCGGTTTTTTCATCGGAAGGGGCAGCAATTCCTGCTCCGAGCGCTGCTCTGTATTGATGATTTCTCATAGGATGGAGAATGATTTCTTTCATATCCTCAGAATAAAGAACGCCGTCAACGGAAGTATAGCTCTGATTTTCGGGATCAACGATTATCGCCATAAGGTTTTTGGTGTAGTAAAAACAATGCGGCTGAAGCTCTGAAACATCTTTTCCGATAAATATAAAACGCACATATTCATTGCAGCTCATTGAGAATTCGCGCACTTCGGTAACAGGCTTTGTCTGGTCGGCATTACCCGATTCATCTCTGACATAATCAATGTGCAGTGATATATCATCTTCTTTGCCGACAAACTGATAAAGGGTATATCCGCTGTCGTTTTCCTTATATGTATATTTGTCGGAGCTGATTGAATTAAAACTGAAAAATAAGGAAAGACCGACAAAAACCGATATTATGATAATGAACAAAGCCTTGAATACCGTATTTTTTCTGCCTTTCATTTTCAAATCCGGTTTTTTGTCAAAAAGCGGATCGTAAAGCAATTCTGTTTTGCTGATTGTAATATTGTCAGCCATTCATCTCTTCCTCCTTTTTCAGCAGGTGCTTAACCACCATTCGGTGTAGGCTTCGGGATAGTTGGTTTTGAATCCGGCTATGCCCATATCGCATATCTGCTGCCACCACTCGGGATAATCACCGAGATTTGAAAATACTTTGATGCCCATAGACTCAAACATTTCAACATCCTCTTTAGTGAACGCTTCGTTATTGAGACCGACTTCCCAAAGGTCGGAGCGTTTAACGAAATCCATTGTCTTTTCGTTGATAAAGCGAATGTTTGCACCGAAACGCAGTCCTTCAGGCTTGCCGTTTTTACGGTAATGTTCCTGCATCTCTTCAAGCACTTCCCAATCGCCCGAGAAAAATATATATCTTGAAACATTGGACGATTCAGCAAGAATTTCATCCATACGCGGACACATTCCCTTGCACTTGAATTCAACCTCAACGGTGAGGTCATAGTCAACAGTTGACAGCCATGCATCAAATTCGGGGAAGGTTATCAGATGGGTCACTCTGTCTTCAACATAATCGGGCGGAGTGATCATGCGTCTTCCGCCGTAATGCTCTGTCCAGGGATACGGAGGATATTTAAGTTTGAGTGAATTGCGGTACGGTATATCGTATTTCTTGATCTGCTCAGCTGTCATATCTTTGAGAAAAGCGTCACGACAACGTTCGTGTGTCATATAACCCATATTATCGTTGTGAGTTACGATAATTTCCCCGTCTCCGCACAGTTGGATATCCAGCTCAATGCCCTCAAAACCGAGTTCGGCAGTTTTTCTGAATGCTTCAAGGGTGTTTTCGGGAGCAAACTGTGTAATTCCTGTGTGAGCAATTCTCATCGGCATTCCGCAATATTCTTTTTTCATTATTTTTTCTCCGTACTTTTTATTCTGCAATAACAGCCACAGCCTGACCTGCCGTTAAATTGAGTGATATTTTTTTGTTTTCAACCGTAACATCGTATATATATTCATTGCCGTCAGCGGTGATGTTATATACCTTGGCTTTGCCAAATTCAGCATCGGGAATATTCCACTCGCCGTCTTTTCCGTTTTCGGAATATGCGATAAAGATTTTGTTATCTTCCGTTAACGGCAGAATAACATCGTAACCTTTTTTCAGTTCAATGCCGTTCTTGGTGATTGAAAGTTCATTTCCGCAGGTTTCAACACCGTCAGAGAAAGTCACGGTATAGCCTTCTTCGTCATTACCCGTATAGCTGAGCCTCTTATATCTGTTAAGATATGTATACGGGACCTGCATTGTGCAGAACTGTCTGATAAACATCGGCACCCATATGTCTTTTTCAATGCCGTTGTTCATCCAGATATCTTCGCCGTGCACCGTGCCGTAGAATACATTTCTCAAAGGCTCAATGTTGAGATATCCGCTGAATTCACCGGCCTGAATATTGATGCAATCGTCGATTGTCATATTGCTCATCCACCATACGGCAGGGATTCTGCCCAGCGTGCGGATAGGTGCATCACGCCAGTCTGTATCAATAATTTCAGCACCGCATTTTTCGTAATACTTTCTTATGGGGTGATTGCTCTCGGAGCGTAAAGGCATTTCACGGTATGTATATTCGCTCGTAACATCAATTCCGAGGCTCATAATGTAGTCGAGCATCTTGTTTCTTGCCTCATCCTGCTCATGCATTTCTGTTCTCGGTCCGAAATTTTCCGCAATGCAGAAGTTATCGAGATGAACCGTTCCTGCCTCTCTGACGGGAATAACCTCGCAGAAGCGGTCAAAATATTTTTTGAAAAGACCGCTTTCCCAATACTGCTTATATGATGTTTTATATGCGTTTCTGCCGTAGAAAACCTCAATAATCGCAGGAGTTCCGTCGGGATACTTTGTTATTGCACTTGCTTCAACAAATTCAGGATGTGATTGATTTGCATCATATTCGTCGGCAAGGTTACCGTGAACACTTACTACCGTGTTGTATTTTTTTGCTTCTTCAAAAAGCCACATAAAGCTGTCTCTCGGCGTAGCACCGCAGTCTCGCTTGAGATACGGATTGATAACTTCCATTTCGGGGTAACAGTCATCATGTCCGAGTCCCTGCCAACCGACAAGGTAAACAATCTTCTTTATACCCTGGGTTATGTTATCCATCATCCTGATTATTTCAAGTGCCTGTTCAAAAGTGATAAGAACTTCGGATGTTTTTTTCTCCCAATCGGGTTTTGCAAGAAACATCTTCATCCACAATGTTTTTGAATAGTCATAGTTGAATTTTTTCTGATTCATTATTTACCCTCCCGTTTGGCATACTTTTATTTTGCACAAATCGAAAATCAAATTAATATCTACATTATAAT
>JAZOVN010000208.1:0-3548 GCA_045658725.1 Acutalibacteraceae bacterium | reverse complement strand
GGGAGCAACAATCTTTGAGAATGAACCCGAATAGATAACGATTCCGTCGGTGTCAAAACTCTTGATTGCAGGAACATCCTCACCCGAAACGCGAAGGTCACCGTAGGGGTTGTCTTCAAGAATCATAACGCCGTATTTCTTTGCAAGCTCATAAACAGCCTTTCTCTTTTCGAGTGACATTGTTGTGCCTGCAGGGTTCTGGAAATTGGGAATTGTATAAATAAATTTAACATTCTCTTCCGTTCTGAGTTTTTCTTCAAGAGCGACAATGTTGATTCCGTCGCTGTCGATGGGAACGCCAACAAGATTTGCACCGTAGCTTCTGAAGCAGTTGAGTGCACCGATGAATGAAGGCTCTTCACAGAGAACGGTATCGCCGTAATTGATAAAGCACTGACTCATGAGGCTCATGACCTGCTGTGCACCGCTGACAACGATAAGACCGTCATTATCCGAGCCGACTCCGTATCTGTTTTTGCAGAGCTTGATAAGCTCGTTTACAAGAGGAGCATAGCCCTCGCTGATTCCGTACTGAAGAGCAAGAACGGGATCTTCTTCAAAAACTTCTCCGACAAGCTTCTTTATATCGTCAACGGGGAAAGCGTCGGGAGCGGGGTTGCCTGCTGCAAGAGGAATTGTGTTGCCCGAGCTTTTGAGAATCTCTCTGATAATCGAAGGCTTGAGCGATGCAACGCCTTTTGCGAAATTATAGTTCATTATATTTTCAGTCCTTTCGGGATAAATGCTCTTTTATTTTTAATAATAGTAAAGTATAACACATTAAATTAAAAAAGTAAACAAATTATTGAATGATTTTTATTTGTGTGATAGAATTGATGCGGGTGATAACATGAGTTCAGAATATAAGGCAGTTTTTTTCGATTTTGACGGCACAATTGCCGACACGGGCGACGGGATTTTTCATTCCGTTAAATATGCAATAAAGGAATCGGGTTTTGAACCGATAAGCGATGAAAGTCTCCGCACCTTCATAGGTCCTCCCGTTTTTGATTCGTTCAAAAGAGAACTCGGCATGAACGCAGAGCAGAGCGAATTTGCCGTTATGAAATACCGCGAGGAATACAGCCGTGAAGGCATTTTTCGCTTTACTCTTTATGACGGAATTGAGAAGCTTTTGCGTGAGCTGAAAAAAAACGGAATTCAGACCGCAATTGCAAGCTCAAAGCCCTATAATTTCATTCTCCGCATTATTGATTATCTCAATTTCGGCGAGCTGATTGATTTCATTTCATGTCCTCTGAGCGACAAGGCAAACGAGAGCAAGGTTGTGCTCGTAAGCAGATGCGTTGAACATTTTGAAATTGAAAAGAGCGAAGCTCTCATGGTCGGAGACCGCCATTTTGACATAAACGGAGCAAACGGCGCAGGCGTTGAAAGCATCGGTGTTACCTTCGGCTACGGTGATGAAAAAGAACTGAGCAATGCAGGTGCAACCCACATTGCTCATAGTGTTGATGATATCAAAAAAATTATTTTTTCTTGACTGCCGATAAAGTCGCTGAAACACAAACGAAACAAATGTAGGGGTCGGCAACCCGACGACCCGTATGCACCGCAAGGTGCATAAAAATCAGATATAATCAATCATTGAATTTTTCGTTTGTTTGTCGTTTTTTCGCTTTTCGATGTATCTTTATACACCTTCAAGCGAAGAAAACGACATTCAGCTTCCTTTCTCAACAGTCACCGCATTGCCGAAAAACATATTTTTCAGCAATGCGAAAAATAATTTTATTGAAAATTATTTTTTCTTGACTGCCTTTTTTGAAATATATCCGTAAAGCACATAAAACAGCGGAATGCTCACAAGCATTAACGCAGGAATAAATATGCTTCCGTCCCTTATCAATGCAAAGATTGATGAGGGATTTTTCATTTGTGCATAGGGCAGAGAAAGAATATTGCTGTCGCCCGTGCAGAAATAAACGAATGCACTTACCGCAAAATATACGGGCATCGCTTTAAGGCAGAAATCCTCTGTTCTGACTGCAAAAAGATTGGGAAGTTCTCTTCTGACAATATTCTTCTTTGCGATCGGTGCGGTAAAAATCAGACCGACAGCACAGAATACTCCAATGAAAATATAGGTGAGAATATCCTCATCATCAAACCAGCCTTTATAAACAACCCATTCCGCAACTCTCATGCCCGCAGGTCTTGCAACAGTTACAACGAAGGTAGCAAGAAGAGTCACAACCGCACTGTAGGCGGCATAAAGCTTTGCGTTTTTAAAGGGCATCTTATATTCAAACCAACCTTCTCCGCCCGTGATTTTCTTAGGCAGACAAACAAGAAGAAGCATGATCCCCAAGCCGAGGAAGAAGCCTGTGAGGTATTCCCAGAGCGACCAGTTGCCGCCTTCAAGAAAACCGGGAAGATTTTTGAGCTTGAAAAATCCTCTGTCGGAATCAAGCACCATAACAACATCCGCAAGGGTTATGGAAACAGCACAGATTGCGTTGATTGAAAAAGAAATAAATGCGGTAACCTTGTCTTTTTTTGCAATGAGTGTTGCAAGCGAAAGCACAAGTGCACCTGCGGTATATGAAATAATTCTTACCGTTGCAAAATAGTTTCTGCCGAAGGGAATTTTCTTGAACCATGCCTCGGAACCGAAATTCTTTATGAATGCCATCATCGGGGAAAGCTCAATTCCCTTGTCGGCAAGTCCGCTTTTGAAAAGCTCAACCGCTTCGGAATTCACAAACGGTGCAATGTAATGTGCAACTGTGAACTCAAAAGCATAAACAACAACATAAAAAACGGCAATCAGAGTTATGTAGTGCCAGATTTTATATTCTTTCTTTGAGAAAAGAGAGCCGATGAACATTGCGTAAAGCGGCATCCAGCCGAAGCCCAGAAGAAGCATTGCCGCCATTCCCGACCAAGGGCTGATTTCGGCAATCGTAACGGCTTCTTCACCCGTAAACGTAACTGTGCTTCCGAGATATCCGCCCATTTGCGAATTGAGAGTGCCCCATCCGCCGTTGGTTATTCCGAGAAGGATAACTGCAATCGGCAGAACTTCAAGGCTCATTTTTTTGCGGTTACCGAAAAACGCAAAAATTGCGAGTGTGAGCATAACGCCCACGGCAAACATGCCCCACATCGATCCCCAACCGTGAGTTCCTCTGACACGCCACATAAAGCCTGTCATTATTGCCGTCATAAGAACAAGCAGAGCTTTGAGCCACGGATTGAGCCGCCTTGCATTGAGAAAATCAAGAGTGTTTTCATGCGTCATAAGTCAACATTTCCTTTCCCTCAAAATCTTTCCATATAAATCTGCCGTTTACAAGTGTCATATATCCGTGCCACGAATTCTCTTTCGGAATCGAAACCGAACCGGGATTGAGATAAACATAGCTTTCGTGCTCCGTGCACTTGGGAACATGGGTATGACCGTGAAGCAGGATATCGCCGTTCTGAAGCGGCGGCAGATTGCTTTCGTTGAAATTGTGACCGTGAGTAAGATAAACAAGTCTTTCCTCTGCGGTGATTATAGCATAATCCGCAAGAATCGGAAA
>JAZOVN010000207.1:0-3968 GCA_045658725.1 Acutalibacteraceae bacterium | reverse complement strand
GCTCAAGACCGAAGCCCTGGGTATCAATAACCGTGTGGCAATGGGTGCTGTTGATGTTGATTGCAACAATATCGCTCTTTATACCTGCTTCTGCAAGCTTGCGTTCTGCATCGGCACGCATCGCACGCACATCATCGTTGCAAACACCGATGCCGTCGATTGTTACCATAACAACTGTGCCTCTGCCCGAATTATCGCTCACGGCAACGGCATTTGCACCCTGATCGTCAAAAACTCCGTTGATCTTCTGGGTGAAATAACCGCCCGTGTAATATTCCTTTGAACCGTCTTTAAGATTTTCGGGAACCATGCTTGCCTTACCGAAGCCGAGATGCCATTTTGCACCCTCGGCAGGCTCATCAAGGAATTCATTCATTCCCTCATAGAAATTTTCGCTTTCGCCTGCATAGTATTCTTCAACAGTCTGAAAATCCTTGGGGAAGAGTGCTCCGAAGCCCATGAAAACAGCGTTGAGAATGCCGTTGATTGCGTTGGTGCAGAACATGATTCCGCTGTTATCCATTGCGGCATCCTCTGCAAAAGCAAAGGTTGCACATCCGAAAATCATGCTTACGGTGAGAAGAACGGAAACTGCTTTTTTAAATCTGTTTTTCATAGTTTTTTCTCTCCTTTATAAGTTTTTCTGCTTTCTTTTTGTATGTGATTCTGTCGGTAAGACTTCTGAGAATATAATAAAGCTCGTTAAGTCCGTATTTATTGTAGAATTCGCCTGTTCTCGCACCGACGGAGAATGTTCTGTCAAAGAATTTATCAAGAACCTTTTCGGCAAGGTTCGGTCTCATATGCTTTTCGGCATAAGCGGAGAACTCATAGTCAAACTTTCTTTTTTCAAGCTCATCAAAATGGCTGTCGCCCTTCATGAAAGCACTGCCGTTTTTGGTTGCCGTTGCAGAGAAGATAACAATATCCTCATCATCGGGCAGAGAAATCTCCGTCTGACCGTCAAGGGGAATTTCCGCATGAAAAATATAAAACTGCTTTGCCGTTATATTGCCGTTTCTGCCGTGTGTATGGCTCAGGGTGAGAGCCTGACAATACGGCTTTATGTAACCCGTTTCGCCGAGCATCATCATATCCCAGTATCCGAGAAGCTCCGAGCAATCGGGAACGGTGATTTTTTCTTTTCCGAAGCAAACCGTCTTATCGCCGTTGAGAGAGGTCAGGAGAAGATGAAGGGTTTTAAAGCCTTCGCCGACTCTGATTTTTCCGCCCTTACAGACGGTGCAGTTCTTTTCATCGGCAGAAAATTCATATTCAATGCCCTCAAAAACAAGCTTTTCGGGCATGATTTCACGGGGAATTGATATTCCGCCTCTGAGGGTTGATACATGGCGGTTTGAATCGGATGTTATGCCGACTGCGTTGAAGGTCAACGGAACAACTGCTCCGCAATCCGCCTTCTTTTTTTCTGCGAATGAAACGGCAAAACTGCGAAGACCGTTGTGCTTTATGTCAAAACGGAGCTTTCCGTCGGTTTCGTATCTGCCGATAACGGTTTCATCGCCTCTGACTTCAAAGCATTCCGAAATCTGCTCTGAAAATTCAGCTTCAATTCCGCCGAGGTCATTTCCCGAGCACTCGGCAAAGCGGATGATGATTTTGTCGGAATCCTGGGCTTTTTTGATTGCGGTAATTCTGACGGAATCGTTATTCACTTTTACAAACGAATATTCTTTTCCGAGAGCACCGCTGTGTTTTTCGGTTATGAAGGTGTTCATGGGAGTGCAGAATGCATCCGCATGAGCCGTTACATCAGGATTGCCCGAATGTCCTTTTATTGCATAGGAATAACGGTTGAGACCCATATCCGCAACATGCTGTGAGCATTCCCAGCGGTAGCTTGCAAACGAAGTGTGCACAACGGTGAGTCTGAGGGTTGAGCCGTCGGGCTTATCCCATCCGCACCTTGAATCGCTGAAAACCGAAACTCCGAAATCTCCGTTTTTATCGGTAATATCCGCCCATTTCTGTGCAGGAACTTCATAAAGGCTCTTTGTGTTTGTGCCTCTCGGGGTACAGCCCATGCCGATATCGTAGTTTGCATTTTCGTTTTCGGCATTGAGGCAGAATTCGGCTTTGAGAAGCGAGGCTTCTTCACGCCAGTCTGTTTCGTTATAAACAGTAACAAAATCGCTTTCGCTACTGAGCGAAACAACCTGAGTAAAAACGGATTTACCTGCCGTCTGCCTTATTTCAAGCGAACAGAGAGCCTTGCCGCAATCCCTGATTTTTATTTCGGGACTGCCTGCATGCATATAGGGCTTTTCGCTCACATCTTCATATTTTATTTCCCATGCAGGCCAGTTGAAGCTGTGGGTATTGTTATAAACACCGTGTCTGACGGGCGATTTCAACAGTTCTCTGCCGAGTTTTTTATCAAAAATGCTGCAGATATCGCCGTTTTTATCAATCCTGAGTGAAATGTTTTTGTTTTCAATGGAATTTTCGGTTACTCTGAGGTCGGAAGAAACCGTGCATTCCTCTGCCGACTCTCTCAAATCATAAACCGCAAGACCGCACGAAGGAACTTCTGCAATAAAAGTGATTTTTCTTTTTCCGTCGGAAAGAATTTTTGTCTGCGAGGGTACTTCCGTGCCGTTTTTATCAAAAACTCCGAAAAATTCCGATTTCGCATCAACCGTAACGCTGACCGCATCACTTCTTGCAGATGATGACTGCAACGGGTTTGAAACAACAACGGGAATGCCCTGCACAAACGAAGTGTCAATATTTTCCGCTATCGCTTTGCAGGCGGCGGTATATTCGGCAGAAAAAGTATTCATTGCCTGAATATAGTCATTGTGGCTTCTCTTGTAGCATTCTTCAAACGAAGTGCCCGTTATATCATCGTGAAAATGGTGGGCAATAACCTTTTTCCATGCACTGTCAAAGCCGTATTGCGGATATGCAGAATAACCGCTCACAAATGCGGCAGAAGAAAATCTTTCGGCTGCATCGGCAAGAAGCTCGCATCTTCTGTTCCATCGCTTTGTTACGGTTCTTGAAGTGTAGCTTCCCGCACCGTGGGCTGTCAGAAGAAATTCGCCGTCATAGACGGGCAGTTTTGCTTTTTCGGCATCGGGCAAAGCCTCAACCGCCTCAAAAAATTCCTTGGTTGTTGCCGAATAAACTTCCGTTTCGGAATTTTCATTGTTTCTCTGTGCATTCACAACATTTCTGACCGATGCTTTATGAGGTGCACCGCCTCTGTCGCCGATTCCGTGATAAACGAAAGTAAGGTCGGGAAGTCCTTTTTTCTTGTTTTCTTCAATCTTTCCGAGAATTCTGCGTGCCTTTTTGAGTTTCGGGAAAACAGTTGTGTAGGAATACGGCATAAGAGCCGCCCACACACCGTTTCCGTCAATGCCTCTCCACTTTCCTGTATCAAACGGAATGGGAACGGAGCTTCCCCAGAAAAGCTTGCCCGTTGAAAAGCCCGTAAGCCCCGAATGTGCCATAACACCGGGCAAGGCTCTGCCGAATCCGAAGCAGTCGGGCAGAAAAATATCGTTGGACTTCATTCCGAATTCCTTTTCAAAGAATCCGTTGCCGTAAAGAATATTACGGATAAGTGCTTCGGGCGACGGAATATTCACATCGCCGTTTTCGAAGCATGAGCCGCACGGGTTCCACCTGCCCTGTGCTATATATTTTTTCAGTTTTTCGTATTCTTCGGGATAATATTCCTTTATCAGCTCATATCTGTAACTGCCCTCAAAATTGAATTTGTATTCGGGATATTTTTCAATATAGGCAAAATTCTTTTTGAGGGTATCGGGAATATAATCGTCAACTGATTTTTCGAATGTCCACAGCCACGAAGTGTCAAGATGTGCATTGGCGGCGGTATATATTTTTATTTTTCTCTTTTCCATAATTTTATCTTGCACTGTCATAAATTTCATAGAAGTTTCCGATGAATGCGGGTGCAGCACCCTTGCCGTAGG
>JAZOVN010000206.1:0-5655 GCA_045658725.1 Acutalibacteraceae bacterium | reverse complement strand
TGTTTCTATTGCGTTATCAAAATTTGTGTGTTATACTTTATTATGTAAAATATTTAACGAATTGAGGTAATTATTTTGGCAGCATCAAAACTTTTCAAAGCTTATTGCAGAACTTATCAGGGAATTTTCAGAGTTGCGGTCAACTTCCTTAATTGGAAAGAGCCCGAGCTTGTAAAGGGTGCAGGAAGCGTTAAAAAGCTTCCCGAAGTTGTTAAAGCAAACGGACATAAAAGCGTTCTTGTTGTTACAGATAAGGGTCTTATGGGTCTTCATCTTCTTGACGGACTTTTTGAGGGCCTTGAAAAGTCGGGCGTAAAGTATGCAGTTTATGACGGCACACAGCCTAACCCCACAATCAATAATATCGAAGAAGCAAGACAGCTTTATATTGATAATAAGTGCTCTGCTGTTATCGCTTTCGGCGGCGGTTCTCCCATGGACTGTGCGAAGGTTGCTGCAGCAAGAATCGCAAGACCCAGAACAACCGTTCAGAAGATGAGAGGTACTCTCAAAATCCTCAAAAAGCTTCCCACTATTTATGCCGTGCCCACAACCGCAGGCACAGGCTCCGAAACAACAATTGCAGCCGTTGTTTCAGACCCCACAACTCATGAGAAATACGCTCTTCAGGATCCCGTTCTCCGTCCCAAGTACGCAGTTCTTGATCCTGAGCTTACAGTCGGTCTGCCTCCTCATATCACTTCAACAACAGGTATGGATGCTCTTACCCATGCCCTTGAAGCTTATATCGGTCACAGCAACACCAAAGATACCGCTGCTGCTGCCGAGAAGGCAACAAAAATGATTTTTGAAAACATCCTCAAGGTTTATGAAAACGGTAAGGATATCGCAGCAAGAGAGAATATGCTTGAAGCATCTTATCTTGCAGGTATTGCATTTACAAGAGCATATGTAGGCTATGTTCATGCGATTGCCCATAACTTCGGCGGTATGTACGGAACACCTCACGGCCTTGCAAACGCTGTTATTCTTCCCTATGTTCTCGAAGCTTTCGGTGAAACCGCTCACAAGCCTCTTGCAAAGCTTGCTGATATTGCAGGTCTTGAAACTGCAGGCATGAACGAAGCTCAGAAGGCAGAGTTCTTCATTGCAAAGGTCAAGGAGCTTAACAAGCTTCTCAATATTCCCGAGCATCTTGATGTTCTTCAGGAAAAGGATGTTGCAACAATCGCACAGCGTGCAAACAAAGAGGGCAATCCTCTTTATCCCGTTCCCAGAGTTATGGATACCGATGAGCTTGCTGCGATTATCAGAAAAGTCGGAAATCTCAACTGAAATTAACAAAACTTTAACACTCTTATGTTTTATTGTTATAAAGAAGGAAGTGTTGTTATGAAAGTAAACCGTTTTGTCAGTTTTGTTCTTGCAATTGCAATTCTGATTGCTTCCGTAAGTGTGACGGGATTTGCCGTTAAAGAAAAATGGGAAGCGAAAAACGAAGAACCGTTTATCTTTATTCACGGTCTTAACGGATGGGGCGGTGCCGAAGGTATCAACGGTGTTATTCCTTACTGGGGAGCAACAACGGGTGACCTGATGGATTATCTCAGAAGTGAAGGTTATGAATGCTATTCCGCATCGGTAGGACCTCTCAGCAGTGCATGGGACAGAGCCTGCGAGCTTTATGCTCAGCTTGTAGGAACAACTGTTGATTACGGTGAGGCTCATTCAAAAGCCCATAACCATGACAGATACGGAAGAACTTTTTATCAGCCTCTTGTAAAGGATTGGGGCGAGCTTGATAAAAACGGAAAGATTGAGCAGGTTCATCTCATCGGTCACAGCTTCGGCGGTACAACTGCAAGAATGCTTGTTCAGCTTATGAGTGAAGGTTCTCCCGAAGAAATTGCCGCAACTCCCGCAGGTGAAATTTCACCTCTTTTCACGGGCGGTAAATCCGATTGGATTAAAAGCGTAACAACAATCTGTACTCCTCATAACAGTGCCTCCGTTTATTATCCGCTTCAGCTTCTCGGTCTTGATGTTTTTGTTCAGACCTTTAGCTACATTTATGCAGGTCTTCTCGGCAGATCATATCTCAACGGAAGAATCGTTGATTTCTATCTTGAGCAGTTCGGTCTGACCGATATTCCAGGCGGCGAAAAAGCGGATATGTTCCTCAAAGCATTGAAGCTTATCCTTGAAAATAAGGATGATTCGTGTCAATACGACCTTACTCCCGAGGGCACGAAAAAGATGAATGAAAATCTTGATATTCAGAGTGATATCTATTATTTTTCTTATGCTTTTTCAACAACACATGATGTTCTCGGTTCTCAGCTTCCCGATATCAGAACCAATCCCGTTATTTACCTTACATCGCTTGCGATGGGCGTCGGTAAATTCACCGATCCCATTCTCGGAACGGAATATGACGGTGAATGGCTTGCAAACGATGCTCTTGTCAACACCGAGAGTGCAAAATATCCGCTTGATGAGCCTCACACGGATTTTGACAGCGGAAACATAGAAAAGGGTATATGGAATGTTATGCCCGTTGAAAGAGGCGACCACGGCACAGCAATCGGGCTTTTTGCAAATGCCGATGAAACCCATGAATTTTATATTGAGCTTTGTGAAATGCTCAATGCTCTTCCCGGTTAAATAAAAAAATCAATGAGCTGTCTTCAAAACGAAGACAGCTCATTTTTTATGCATAATAAATTTTTATCCGAGTGCAACCATGCTGAAAACGAGAGCGAAGAGTGCAACGGTTTCGCAAAGACCGACAACGGTGATATACTGCGAGAAGCCTTTGCCCGTTTCTGCAAGAGCATCTGCACCTGCTGCACCTGCTTTACCCTGAACAACAGCTGAAACTGCCATTGCAATGCCCGAAGCAATGCCGAGACCGAAGAGGAATGCGGGGTCAGCATCTGCCGAAGTCATCTGCTGCATAAGAAGGAAACCGTAAATTGTCTGTGTAAGGGGAGCACCTGCAAAAACGGTAAGAATGAAGGGTGCTGCCTTGTTGCTCATGTAACATTTTTTCCATGCACCGATTGAAGCCTGACCTGCGATTCCGATACCGATTGCAGAGCCTGTTGCCGCAATACCCATAGCCAATGCTGTTCCTAATAAACCTAAATTCATAATGATTCTCCTTAATTTTCAATTTGTTCTTCAAAAGGTCTGAATTTATGTCCGCTCCAGGACATATCAAGATGCGATGAAAATTCAAGTGTGTTAAGTCTGATTCCGTGAACAATAACTGACAGAACATTCAGTATCATGTTAAGACCGTGACCGAACACAAGAAGTATAATCGCAATTATCATAAACAAGAAGTTGCCGAGCAGGGGACCTGCAAGTTCATTAACGGTTGCAGATATTGCCGCGCCTGCAAGACCTACCGCCCAAAGACGGATATATGAAACTATATCCGAGAAAACATTGACCACGCCGAGCAGAACCGAAACAATATTTTTAAGGCTTGCAAGGATGGATTTGATGATGTTTCCTTCATAGTTTGAGAATACGAAGCTCAACACAAAGCCTGCTATTACAAGTGCAAGAGCGACCGTACCTACGGGAATACCGCCGATAACAAGACCGAAGCTGAAAACATCAGCATTGACAACAAAGCTGAGCACGACATAATAGATGCCGAGAAGCTGCATTATTGAACCGATATCGCCGAGTATTTTAATTGATTTTCTGTTTCTTGATGCTACTTTGAAATGAGCAACCGTCAACTGAATAAGAGCAAGAGAGAAGCAGAATATCTGCAGATTCTGTGCTGTGGTGAGACCGTATTCGCCGTTTGTCCAGAACGGATACCATATTTTGTCGGTATAAACATTTGAAATAACGGGGATTGACAGTTTCTGAAGCCATTCGGGAAGCTGTTCGGGAGAAAGACCGAACCATGTGCAGGTCAGCGTTCCCCAAAGAATTGTTGATAAACCGAAAAGTCCGATAAGCAGGAATGCCGGCGAAACTTTTTTCTTTGCGGCAAGTGATTTTGCAATCAGTGCTCCCGTTACGGCAAAGATGAGAAGTCCGTAGCCGCCGTCACCGAAAATAATTCCGAAGAATATGAGAATAAATCCGAGGAACCAGCCCGAAATATCGTATTCAAAATATCCCGGAACCGTTCCGAGAAAGTCAGTCAGCGGATAGATGAGGCTTACAAACTTGTTGTTTTTGAGCTTTGTAGGAACATTATCTTCTTCCGTGGGCTCTTCAACAAGCAGACCCCATGAATTATCTTTTGCGGTCTTTTTGAGATGACCGAGATTTTCTTCCTCCACATAACCCGTGAAATACGAAACGGAAACATCTTCGTTTCCTTCGGATGATAGGCTTTCATTTGCCATACCCGTTGCATAAATTTCAAATTCAACTTCTTTTTCACAAGCCTTGATTGCTTTTTTTATGCTGTCGGTATAGTCTGCAAGGGATGTTATTTTTTCATCAATCGCTTTGATGCCGTTGTTGATTTCTTCTGCTTTTTTTCTTGTTTCTGCAGTTGATATCTGCGGCATTTCAAGTCTGAATGATTTCAGTGAGTCGATAACCTCTTCTTCGCCTTCGATACCTGATTTTATCAGCAGGAATTTTACGGAAGATTTTGTTTTCTGAAGACTCAGAGTTTTTATGCATTCACCGAGCTTGTCATATTCGTTTTTCGGCATTTCATAAAGTGAAAGCTCAATGCCTTTATCTGATAATTCGTTGAAACTGCATGGGTCAAGCTCGCCCCAGCTTCCGAGACGGTCAAGCTCTGCGTTGAGAACAATGCGTTCGGCAATCAGATTTTTCTTTTCTGTTGAGAGAGCGTTTATTTCTTCGGCAATTGAAATCGCTTCGGAAATATCCGCTTCTTTTTTCTCCGCTTTCTTTGCTTTCATTTCTCCTGCACTGAAAACAGCACTTTCGAGCATTGAAATACGGTTTCTGAGTTCTTCAAGCTTCTGCCCCGAACCTTCGGTGATTTCAATATGAAGAATGCCAAGCTTGCGGAGCTTTTTCAGAGTTTCATGTTTCTTGTCTCCCGTAATAATGAGAGACACTTTTTTCATGGGTACTATCATAACGAATACACCTCCGTTTCCGAAGATATTTCGCCGCGTGCAGCAATTTTACGCTTTGATATTTTTGAGCGGACAACGGCACTTACCTGCTGATCCGCCATATAAATTGAAATTTTTCTGATGTTTTCTTCTGTTTCGGGGATTTTAACCTTTTCAAACAGGTTGACTCTCTGTGAGGTAGCAAGAAGCTCTGCTTCAAGCAGTCTGACCTGTTCATCCAGTACCTCTGCCTCAAGGTCGAGAGATATTGCTTTTTCCATGTGGTTTGCGGCAATATCCACCCATAGCGGTGTTTCGTATAAATCGTAATCGCCGCGGGAGAAATCAGCACCTTCATAGACGGGAATTGAAACGCCTGCAATGTTTCCGAAGCCTTTGCGGATGTTGCTTACGGTAATGATTCCGTCGGGGAAAGCCTCTTTTTCGCTGAAGACGGCAATCCATGATGCAAAACCTTTTTCAAGATCTTCTCTTGCTTTTCTTACCGCATGTGCTTTTGCTTCGATGGTGCGTATTTCGGCCTGAAGCTGTTGTTTTTTGAGTGTCAGAGTAGGCAAATATCTCCGATACATTTTGAGGGCATCTTTCTGTATCTTTA
>JAZOVN010000205.1:0-2543 GCA_045658725.1 Acutalibacteraceae bacterium | reverse complement strand
ACCTCCGCCGAAATTCTGAGCAGACTCATACTGCTTGTCGGAGTCAGAAACAGGAGCGATAAATATCGAGTAGTCCTTTATTCCCAGCTGCTCTTTTGTAACGTTCATGCCGAGATAAACTGTTGTCAGAGTACAGGCAATCTTACGTGAATTGAGCATACGAAGCTGTCTTTCGGGAATATCCTTTTTATCGAAAATGTCATTCCATACGGAATTGGGCGAAGAGTTACAGATAATGTACTTACCGTAAACCTCCTTTTCACCGTTGATTACAACGCCTGCAGGTTTGCCGTCTTTCATAATAACCTTGGTTACTTCGGAGTTATACCAGATTTCACCGTCGTTATCTCTGATAACTTTATCAAGAGCCATACTCATTTCATGGCTTCTCATGTGAGGAATACCCGTGCCGTTCTTGACATAGCTGTGAAGAACGCACATATAGTAAAGGAAGTCGAACTGTGATGCGGGAGAGCCCATGTAGCACCAATAAGTGTTGAAAATATCCTGAGCCTTTTTGGGCATGCCGAGAGCATCAAGACCTTCTTTCATGGTGTGGGATACCATTCGCATAATGTCGGGAATATCCTTGATTGAACCGGGCAGCTTTTTGGGATCGTCAAGACATTCGAATGCTTTGAACATTCTTGTTGAAAGGTCAAACGCAGCCATACAGCTGTCATATGAGCCGGGAACAATCTCGTCAAGCTTGCGTGCGAAATTCTGGAAACCTACGGGCATTCTTGCATCAACAGAAACAAGAACTCCGTCTTCGTTTATGAATGCATCCTTATCGCCCTCTTTTGCGGGAACAACAAGTCGGAATGTTGAATCGTGTGTGTGCCACTGAACATCACCGCCCATGCGGATAAACATATCCTCGATTGATCCGACTTCTGTTTCGGATGAACCTACACCTGCAAGCTCGTGCAGAGAGGGCTCAAACTCAAATCTGCCTCTTACAAATGAAGAAGCCGAGCCGCCGGGGATGTTGTGTCTTTCAAGCAAAAGGGTTGAAAGACCGGCTTTTGCACAGGTTGCAGCAGCCGCAAGACCGCCGTTGCCTGCACCGATGATGATTACATCATATTTTTTCATTGTGCGACCTCCGTAATTATATTATTACACTATAAATTATATATCAACCGAAGGTGTAAAGTCAACAGTATAAAAAATTTCTTGATGTTTATGAACGGGTATGATATAACTAATCTGAGGTGATTTATATGATTTTTAAAGCTTATAATTCCGAAATGAAAATTGATTACAGAAATATAGATGAGCTTAACAGATACCCTCAGGATCTTCAGGCTGAATATGTTCAGTCCATGGAAGAGGGGCTTGATGTTGAAAAATACAAAGACCTGATTGATGCCGTTTCAGCACTTGAAGCGGGAGAGTACAAAACACGGATGAGTGATGTTATCTTTGATCTGGTTATTAACGCTGATATGCAGGAAGGATATAAATATAACGAACCCTCAACTCTCAAAGAAATTAAGGCGTTGAGAACTGCTCATGATTTTGAAAAGAAAATGCCCGATGATGAAATTCTCCGCAAAAAGCTTCTCGGTGCATGGACAGGCAGAGCGTGCGGCTGTCTTCTCGGAAAACCTCTTGAAGGAATCAGAAGCGATGAGCTTATTCCGTTTCTCAAAGAAACAGACAACTATCCTATGCACAGATATGTTCTCAGCACTGATGTTACGGATGAGATTTGTTCTCACTATAAATTCTGGCTGAAAAACAAAGTTTACGGTGACACCGCAGACGGTATGCCCGTTGATGATGACACGAATTATGTTGTTCTTGCACAGCTGATTGTTGAAGAATGCGGTAAAAATTTCGATTCCGAAGATGTTGCCCGTGCATGGATGAAATACCAGTCGGTATACTCGTATTTTACCGCAGAAAGAATTGCTTATGTCAATTTCATCAATTGCATTCAACCTCCCGCATCGGCAATGTATAAGAATGTTTGCCGCGAATGGATAGGGGCACAGATCAGAGGCGATTATTTCGGATATATCTGCCCGGGAAAGCCTGAAAAAGCCGCGAAAATGGCATTCAATGATGCGAGAATTTCACATGTCAAAAACGGTATTTACGGCGAGATGTTTGCTTCGGCAATGATTGCCTGTGCCGCTGTTACAGACAGTATTGAAGATATCATTCTCGGAGGACTTGCCGAAATACCTTCCACATCAAGGCTTTATGAGGCGGTAATCAGAATCATTGACGGCTACAAAAACGGCGTTACACTTGATGAATGCTTTGATATCATTCATTCTTCATATGACGAGCATACCGACCACGGCTGGTGCCACACCATTTCAAATGCAATGATAGTTGCCGCCGCTTTGCTTTACGGTGAAGGCAATTTCGGAAAATCAATCTGTATTGCTGTCGGAATGGCTTTTGATACCGATTGCAACGGTGCAACAGTCGGCTCTGTTCTCGGAATGAGAAACACAATTGACGGTATTGATGAATACTGGAAGAAGCCCGTTAACGGCAAAATCCATACCTCAATTTTCGGCGTC
>JAZOVN010000204.1:0-3668 GCA_045658725.1 Acutalibacteraceae bacterium | reverse complement strand
TGACTTTTGCAATAAGTCTGCCAATCGGAATCATTATTATCACACAAAGGAAAATGAAAACAAGGCAAAGAGGGTCAATTGAAGCAATAACAGCCGTGATTGAAATAATGGAGGTAAGAAGTCTGACGATATCCTGTGTGTCTGAAATAACGCTGTCAACTCTCTCACTCATTGAATTCATGGCGAGCACAAGGTCATTATAGTAAGCAGGATTGTCGTATGCTTCAAAGTCCATTTCTGCGGCTTTTTTATATATCTGGGAGTAGAGCTTGAAATGAAGTCTTTCTTTCTGTTTGGGACGGAAAACTTCATAGAATACCGTGCTGCCGATTGTGCCGACTATAACAAGTGCGGCAAAAGCTGCACAGGCAACAGCTATTCTGTAATAATCAACGCCCGATGTGACAACATCGATGATGTATTTCAGCAGAACAACATTTGAAAGAATCCAGGGTACATTGGTGAGGATATCGAAGAAAATATAAAAGAAAAGCATTCCGGGAGCATTTTTTGCAACAAAGCCAAGCATAAAAAGATTGTTGCGTAATGTTCCTGCCTCTTTTACCTCTTTCTGCTTTTTCGCTTTTTTATTCATTGACTGCCGCCTCCTCTCTGTAGCCTGATGCCTGAAGAGTAAACATTGTGCAGTATTCGCCTTCAAGAGCCATAAGTTCGTCGTGAGTGCCCGATTCAATGAGCTTGCCCTGAGCAAAAACCAGAATTCTGTCGGACTGTGTTGCACTTGAAAGACGGTGGGAAATATAGAAAACAGTTTTGCCTTTTGTTCCTTCCATCAATGAGTCATACATTTTGCTTTCTGCAACGGGGTCAAGTGCAGAGGAAGGTTCATCGAGAATTGCAATTTCAAAATTCTTTGCAAACATTCTTGCAATTGTGACCTTCTGGGTTTCACCGCCCGAAAGAAGAGCACCGCTGTTATCGAATTCTCTTGTGAGAAGGGTATCTTCTTTTTCGGGAAGGGTCAGGATTTTATTATATACTCCGCTTTGCTTCAGAGCCTTTTCGGCGATTTTTTTATTTGTTCCGTTAATTTCCTCAATAAGAACATTTTCCGCAACCGTCATTGCAAAAACGCGGTAATCCTGAAATACGCTTGCGAATTTATCGCGGTATTTTTCAAGGTTATATTCTTTGATGTTGATTCCGTTATAGAGAATTTCACCTTCGGTAACATCGTAAAGACGCATTATAAGCTTTGAAAGTGTGGTTTTACCCGCACCGTTATGACCGACAACGGCAAAGGTTTCGCCCTTGTTGATTTTAAAAGAAACATTGCTGATGGTGTTTTTGCTGTTGCCTTCATATCTGAAAGAAACATTTCTGAATTCAAGGCTTTCAAAATCTCCGGGCTCAATGTCGCCTCCGACAAGCTGGGGCTTGTAATCAAGAAAGTCACGCAGATTCTGAACCCACAGGCAATGCTTCTGCTGCATTGCAAAATATCTTGCGAGCTGATTGAGCTTGTTTCTGGTTGTAGTTATTGCCGAAATAAGCACCGAGAAATCGGCGATTTCAAGATTCTGCAGCACGATGAGTCGGTAGCATCCGTAGCCGAAGCCGCCGCAAACGGGAATGATTTCTCCGAAGAAATCCGCAAGAGCTTCGAGCAGAGCGATTTTCCAACCGTATTGTTTTATAACTTTAATGTTTTTTTCAATGGCATCGTTGAAACGCTTTTTGATAACCGTGAAGATATCGGTTGTTTTGATTTCTTTTGCAAAATCCTTGAGAAGAATGGTTCGTCTTGTGTAATCCTTCTGTCTTTCAAAAGGAGTCATATCTTTTTCTTTCTCAAGCTCAACATTGTTTTTCTTTGTGCGTATTCCGATAACGATAACGGGGCAGAGAATAAAGAAAAGCAGAAACGGATCGATCGAAATAAGATAAATAACAAGGAAAATAATGCTCACAACCGAGCCGATAGTCCATGCCGAGCCTTCGATGATTCTTTTGAATCCGCCTTTTTCAACAACCCATGTTGCTCTGTTATAGTTGTCAAAGAAATCGGGATTTTCATAACAGCCAAGTTCAACTTCCTGAGCTTTTCTGAAAATCAGGCTGTTTATGTAGCTTTCGCATTTGATTTCAAATTTTGTTCTTACCGTATACATATCGATATACGCAAGAAGGTCAACAAAAACCTTGCCGAAAACAATAACGCACATTCTTATGGCAAATTCTCTGAAAGTACCGTTGCCCTCGATAATCGAAAGAGCGGTCTGCAGAAACATAACACCGATAACCACTGAATAATAAACATTTTCAGCAATATAAGCGAGATATATTATCAGCAGCGAAAGCGGTGAGCTTTTCCACGCACATCTGAGCATGAAGGCGGTGTTTCTGAAAATATGTGCCTTCTGTGCTTCGCTTTTTTTCTTTTTCATTTTTTCCTCCCCTTATTAACAGATAAACATTATTATTTTACATTGCACCTTCATAATTGTCAATAAAATATCCTGAATTTACTATGTGATTGATTATTTTGTTTCTTTATGATATAATTAAAAATAATGCAGAAAAATAAATTCCACAGGAGAATTAACATGAAAAAACCTACTCTTAATTTCGGCGAATTCAAGCAGTACGATAAAATCTTCCTTACCGCAGAAAACGGTATTGATGTTGAAAATGTTGCTTCTGTTGCTTTCGACGGTGAAACTCTTTATATCGCACAGCCCGACGGTCTTGTTGAATATGCCGACGGCAAAACAAAAAAGCTTTCAGCAAAGGTATCAAAGCTCTTTTCAAGAAACGGCAGACTTTTTGCCGCAGTTGACAATTCACTTGCTGAAATCAAAAAAGGAAAAATCAAAAAGCTTGCCGACCTCGGTGCTCCTGTAATTGATATTTCCGTTGCTCTTGATAAGTCAGTATGGCTCATCACGGAAAAAGAGCTTTTTCTCATGGAAAACGATGAGTTTAAAAGCATAGTCGGTATTCCCGAAAAAACTCTCTGTCTTGCGGCGCACGACAATAAATCCAGATACGGCGAAACCGTGTTTATCGGCTGTTCTGAAGAAGGTCTTCTTTCAATGAAGGGCAAACGCCGCCACTGGGCAGAAATGACACCTGATATGTCAGGCGTACTGAGCAGAAAAATCAACTGTCTTGCAATTGATGCTCTCGGTCATCTCTGGGCAGGTTCGGATGACGGTCTCAACATTTATGACGGCAGAAACTTCTGGTTCAACGGCAATGATTTCTATTCCGTGCCCGACGGTTCATTCAATGATATGTACTTTGCTGCAGACGGCAAAAAATATTTTGCAACCAATACGGGCATAATCCTTCTTGCCGAAGGCAAAATCACTTATTTCTCATACGGCGCATGGCTTATGCATCCCACAGTAACAAAAATCACCGTTTCCGATAACGGCACGGTTGCGGCGGTAACTCCCAGAGGCATCAGCCTCATCACAAATAAATTCATGACTCTTGAAGAAAAAGCAAATCACTATGATGAGCTTGCCGTTAAGTATTTCACAAGAAACGAAGGCTATCAGGTAACAAGAGAGCTCCGCAAATACGGTGATCTTGATTCGGGTTGGCTTCCCAATTCCGATAACGACGGACTTTTCACGGGTGTTTACTGTGCAAGCCAGTGCTTCCGTTATAAGGTGACAGGTGATGAACAGGCAAAGGCA
>JAZOVN010000203.1:0-7549 GCA_045658725.1 Acutalibacteraceae bacterium | reverse complement strand
AAATAAATACTCAATCCGTGCTGCTGTGGCAGGAATTGCAACTCTTGCAGTTTTCGGTACATCAATCTTTACTTTTTATTTCTCAGGTTGTTTTCCCGACCCAACTTTCGGAGAAGTGAGCCGTGCAACGGTTGAAAAAATAAAAGCGGAAGCAAATCCGTATTATGATTTTATGTGCAGTGAATCAAACACGGGCAAAACACATGAAGAGTGTGTTGCGGTGCTCAAAAGTATAGGATACAGCAACCAATCCGAAAGCAACAGAGTTTTCCTTTCCGATTCGGAAAAAATCATCATTTCGCTGACGGTTGACAAAGAAACAAATCTTATAAAACATGTCAGCTTTTCTTCGAAGATAAACACAAAGGTGATTAAAGGCGGGGTTGACAGCGACTTTGAAAAAATAGCCGAAAACTTTACCGCTGGCATGACGGAAAATGAGCTTCACGCAAAAATAAAAGAGCTTGAGCTTATTCCCTCAACAATTTCCGAAAAGATAAGCAAAGGAAAGCTTCAGAGAAATTATTATTTCAAATTTGCAACGGATAATTTTACCGGTGCAAGTCTGGACAGCGATATACGCTCCGTATCGGTTAAGGTTATTAACAATGTTATCGACAAGGTTGAAATAACACATTATAAAGATGTTTCATCGTCTGTTCTTTCAGATTTTGACACGGTTTTGGCTCCCGAAGAGATGCGCATAATTCTTGATAATTTCTGCAGCGAAAATCATCTTGAGAAAACAACGGAAGATAACAAAAATGAGCTTGAAGCTCTCGGATTTATGAATCTCCGTTCCGCCTCGGGAAGTATAAACGCAAATGTTGTACACGATGAAGAAACCGGGCTGACAGATTATATATATATCAGCGGGAAAGTCGGAGAACCGATTATTGAAAACGCAACAAAAGAAGAACTCGAAGCCCTCTGCGATAATTTCCCCGATGATATGAGCGAAGAAGATCTGATTTTGAAATTCCACGAGCTCGGCGTTGTTCCTCACGAAATTCTCGAAAGCAGAAACTATGAAAAAAAGCATAAGAGAAATTACGAAATCACTTATTTGCTTGAAAACTATGATGGCGGCAATGATAAATATTACGAAATAAATATTGATGTTATTGAAGGCAAGGTTTTCGATGTGCGTACATATATTGAAGACAGTGCAGACTGATAAAATCGGCTTGCAAAGGTAAAATTTCCTCTGCAAGCCGGTTTTATTATTTTATTGCATTTTTTCCTGTTTAACCTTGTGGTCAACTATGTGACGCTTTGCAAGTTCTGCGGTAACCTCATCAAGAGAAATACCCATTTCAATCATCATAACTGTGATATGATAGAGCAAATCGGCGATTTCATAAACCGTTTCTGCCTTGTCGCCGCCCTTTGCACCGATGATAACCTCTGTGCATTCTTCGCCGACCTTCTTAAGGATTTTGTCGATTCCCTTTTCAAAAAGGTAGGTTGTGTATGAGCCTTCCTTCTTGTTTATCTTTCTGCCGACAAGCATCTCATAAAGTCCTTCATATGAGAACTGCTCGGTTTCGGGAGCAACGATATCCTCAAAGAAGCAGCTTTCGCTTCCTGTGTGGCAGGCGGGACCTGCTTTGATAACCTCGATAAGAAGTGTATCCTTATCGCAGTCTGTGCGTATTGAAACAACCTGCTGAGTGTTGCCCGAGGTTGCACCCTTTCTCCAGAGTTCCTGACGGCTGCGGCTGAAGAAACAGGTTTTGCCTTCGTTAATAGTGATTTCAAGGCTCTCTGCGTTCATATATGCAAGCATGAGCACCTTTTTGCTGTAGTAATCCTGAACTATTGCAGGAATAAGTCCGTCGCTGTTATATTTAAGTTCAATCATGTTATATCCTCATCTCTATGTTGTTGTCGTTAAGATAATTTTTAAGGTCTCTGATGCTCAGTTCCTTGAAATGGAAAATTGATGCCGCAAGACCTGCATCTGCACAGCCTGCTTTGAAAAGCTCAAGAAAATCTTCTTTTTTGCCTGCACCGCCGCTTGCGATAACGGGGATTGAAACAAGGTCGCTTATTTTCTGAAGCATTTCAAGGTCGAAGCCCTGCTTTACGCCGTCTGTATCGATGCTGTTGACCACAAGCTCGCCTGCACCGTTGTTTTCGCCCATCTTTGCCCATTCAAGAGCATCGATGCCTGTGTCGATTCTGCCGCCTTTGCTGAATATATGGAACGAACCGTCAACACGCTTGATATCCATTGAAAGCACAACGCACTGATCGCCGTATTTTTTAGCAGCTTTTTCTATGATTGACGGGTCTTTGATTGCACCCGAATTCACCGAAACTTTGTCTGCACCGCATTTGAGCACTCTGTCAAAATCGTCAAGAGTGTTTATGCCGCCGCCAACGGTGAGGGGAATAAAGATTTCACTTGCAACCTGAGTGAGAACATCCGTGAAAAGTGCTCTGCCTTCAAAAGAAGCGGTTATATCATAAAAAACAAGCTCATCCGCACCGCTGTCGTTATAAAAATGAGCAAGCTCAACGGGCGATGCAACATCCTGAATTCCTTCAAAGTTAACGCCCTTAACAACCCTGCCGTTACGCACATCGAGGCAGGGGATTATTCTTTTTGTAATCATTTCTGACCTCCTGCTGCTGCGAGTGCGTCTTTGAGGCTGAGTTTTCCTTCATAAACAGCCTTGCCGACTATTGCACCGTAGATGTTCATTTCTCTGAGAGTTTCGATTTCGTTGGCAAAGGTTATGCCGCCCGATGCGACAATATCAAGCCCCTTGATTTCTGAAAGCTCTCTGTATATTTCAAGATTTGTGCCCGAAAGCATACCGTCTTTTGAAATGTCGGTGTAAATAACGGTTGAAACACCTGTGTCGCAGAGCTTTTTGCAGAATTCAACGGAATTGACATTTGTTGTTTCCTGCCATCCGCTGACTGCCACAAGTCCTTCCTTTGCATCAACGCCGACTGCAACGGCATTTCCGAATTCTTTGACAGCTTCTTCAACAAAAGGATAGTTTCTGATTGCCGCCGTACCGAGAATAACACGCTTGACGCCGAGAGAAAGATAATCCTCAATTCTCTGCATATTCCTTATTCCGCCGCCGACTTCAATAAAAAGTCCTTTGATTTTTGCGGCTTCACGGATTGCCTCAAAGTTAACGGGAGCACCGTCTTTTGCACCGTCAAGGTCAACCATATGTAAATTTGTTGCTCCGTCTTTCATGAATTCCAGAGCCATTTCGGCGGGTGAATCGGCATAAATCTTCACCTGATTGTAGTCGCCCTTGGTGAGTCGCACTACCTTGCCGCCGAGGATATCTGTTGCTGGAAATATCTGCATAATTATCTCCTTATAATTCCGAGAATGCTTTTAAGAGTGCAAGACCCTTTGCACCGCTTTTTTCGGGGTGGAACTGCATTCCGTAAACGCTTCCGCTTTTAACGATTGCAGGAACTGCAACGCCGTATTCCGCAAAAGCAAGGGTATTGTCAACACAGTTTCTTGCATAGAATGAGTGAACGAAATACATATAATCGCCCGGCTCAATATATTTGAAAATCGGGTCAGCTTTTGCAAGGTTAAGCTTATTCCAGCCCATGTGGGGGATTTTTAAGTCGTTGGGAATCTGTCCTTCAAGCGGACCTACAAAGCCTTTGATAAGACCGAGACCCATGTGAGCACCGTATTCAAAGCTCTTTTCAAAAAGAAGCTGCATTCCGAGACAGATGCCGAGAATGGGCTTGCCTTCACTTGCAAGCTTGCAAAGAAGCTTGTCCATTCCGCAATCGCGGAGCTTTTGCGCGGCATCACCGAAAGCACCGACACCGGGAAGTATTATTTTATCTGCAGCAATGATTTCGTCTTTGTTGCCCGTGATTTTGCATTCAATTCCGAGTGCCTTGAGTGATGACGAAAGCGAAAAAAGATTGCCGCAGCCATAGTCAATTATTGCAATCATTATTATAAAAGTCCTTTCGTTGAAGGAATTTCTCCGCCGAGAGTTTTATCTTCAAAAACAGCCTTGCAGAGTGCTCTGCCGAAGGCTTTGAAAATGCCTTCAATAATGTGGTGGCTGTTTTTGCCTTCAAGCTGTTTTATGTGAAGAGTGATATCGCTGTTGCGAACGAATGAAATGAAGAATTCTTCAACAAGCTCCGTATCCATTCCGCCTACTGCAGGAGTGGGAATTTTAACATCATAGTTGAGATAGGCTCTGCCGCTGATGTCAATGCTTGCAAGAATGAGGGTTTCATCCATGGGAAGAAGAATGCTTCCATAGCGTGAAATACCTCTTTTTTCGCCTATAGCCTTTGCGAATGCCTGACCGAGCACGATACCGACATCTTCAACTGAGTGGTGATAGTCAACATGCGTGTCGCCCACACATTTAACCTTCAGATCCATTCTTCCGTGACGGGCAAAAAGCTCAAGCATATGATCAAGAAAGCCGCAACCCGTGTTTATTTCGATTTTACCCGAACCGTCAAGATTGAGCGAAAGCTCAATGTCGGTTTCGTTTGTTTTTCTTTTGATTTCTGCTTCTCTCATTTTATCTCTCCGTTATTTCTTTAATGCAGTCAACAAGAGTCTGCATATCTTCTGCAGAACCGACTGTTATGCGAAGATAGTTGTCAATCTTTGCTTTGTTGAAATATCTGACGAGAATTCCTTTTTTGCGAAGCTCACCTGCAAGGTAGGCAGCTGAAATCTTATCGTTTGAAGCAAAAATGAAATTAGCCTTTGAATCCGTGCACTTAAAGCCGATTGTTCTTAAATCTGCAATGGTTTTTTCTCGTGTTTCAACAATGCGTGAAATTTTATCGTCATAATATTCATTATCCGCAATTGCCGCAGCAGCCGCTTTTATTGAAAGCGTGTTAAGGTTATAGGGATTGAATGAATATTTGAGTTTGTTGAGGTCGTCGATAATCTCTTTTGATGCAATTCCGAAGCCGACACGCAGACCTGCGAGCGAATGGCTTTTTGAGAAGGTGCGTGTAACAAGAAGATTATCATATTTATTGACAAGCTCCATGCAGCTTTCACCGCAGAACGCCATATATGCCTCATCCATGATAACAAGGTTATCAGGATTTGACGAAACGATTTTTTTAACTTCGTCAAAAGTGAGTGTAAGACCCGTGGGGGCATTGGGGTTTGCAATAACTATGTTCTTTCCCTTGCCAATGTAATCGTTTGCATCAATTGAAAAATCGTCTTTGAGCGGAATCTGCTCAAGCTCAACTCCGAAAATATCGGCATAAACGGGGTAGAATCCATATGATATTTCGGGGCAGCAAAGCTTGCCGCCTGCACCGCAGAATCCCATGATGGCAAATGCAAGCACATCATCCGAACCGTTTCCGCAGAAAACCATGTCGGGAGTAACGCCGAATTGCTCTGCGATTGCACGGCGAAGCTCTTTGAGCTCGGGGTCGGAATAAAGATTGAGCTTGTCAATAACCTCTTCATTCAGAACAGCCTTTACCTTCGGTGAGGGAGGAAAGGGGGATTCGTTTGTATTGAGTTTTATAACTTTTTCGTTAACCTGTTCACCCGGAGTATAGGGAACAAGCTTCTCGTAATTATTTGAAAGAAATCTGCTCATGGGTTCACCTTATTTCTCAAATCTGATTGCCGCACTCTTTCCGTGAGCGTGAAGACCTTCACGGTTTGCAAAAAGAACAATGTTATCCTTAACTTTTCCGAGTGCCTCTTCGGTGTAGTAGATATACTGTGATTTCTTTACGAAATCGTCAACCGAAAGGGGAGAGCTGAATCTTGCTGTTCCTGAAGTAGGAAGAGTGTGGTTTGTGCCTGCAAGATAATCGCCGAGTGCCTCGGGTGTATTTTTTCCGAGGAAAATTGAACCGGCATTTTTGATTTTGTCAAGAAGAGCAAACGGGTCGTCAACGCAGACTTCAAGATGCTCGGGTGCAATTTCGTTTGCAATATCAATACCCTGTTCAAGGTTATTTGCAATGATGATTTTACCGTTTGTATCAATGGAAGCTCTTGCTATCTCTTCTCTGGGAAGAAGGGGAATCTGCTTTTCAAGTTCTTCGCTGACAGCATAAGCAAGCTCTTTGCTGTCGGTAACAAGAACCGCACTTGCGAGCTTATCGTGCTCTGCCTGCGAAAGAAGATCAGCTGCAACATATGCAGGATTGCATGTGCCGTCTGCAAGAACAAGAATTTCGCTCGGACCTGCAATCATGTCGATATCAACAAGACCGAAAAGCATTCTTTTTGCCGTTGCAACAAAAACATTACCCGGACCTACTACCTTATCTGCCTTGGGAACGCTTTCGGTTCCGTATGCAAGAGCGGCAACTGCCTGGGCACCGCCTGTTTTGATGATTGTATCAACTCCTGCAATCTTTGCGGCACAGAGAATCGCAGAAGGAATATTGCCGTTTTTATCGGGGGGAGTAACCATGATTATTTCGCTGACGCCTGCGATTTTTGCAGGAATTGCATTCATAAGCACGGTTGAAGGGTAGCTTGCGGTGCCGCCGGGTACATAGATTCCGACCTTTTCAATCGGAGTTATTTTCTGACCCGAAACGGTGCCGTCGCCGTTATTGATTTCGAAACCTTCGTGAAGCTGATTTTTATGGAAATTCCATATGTTTGCTTTTGCCATTTCAAGGGTTTCGATAAGTGCTTTGTCTTCGTTTTCGTAAGCAGAATCAATTTCTTCCTGTGTAACACGAAGATTTTCGATTTCTGCCTTGTCAAATTTAAGACTGTATTCTTTGAGAGCCTTGTCGCCGTTTTCTTTTACATTTTTGATAATATCGGCAACGATAGCTTCAACGCCGCTTTCGAGCTTGATATCTCTGGTGAGAATTTCGCTTTTTTCGGCACTGTCTATATTTATTATCTTGATCATTTTGCCAACTCCTTTGTGAGCTTTTCCATAAGAGTGTCAATATCCTTGCCCTTGAATTTGTAGGAGGATTTATTGGCAATCAGTCTGGCGCTTATGGGCATAATCCGCTCATAAACACGAAGATTGTTTTCTTTGAGTGTTTTACCCGATTCAACGATATCAACAATAACATCCGTCAGACCGAGCAGGGGAGCAATTTCGATTGAACCGTTGAGCTTGATGATTTCAATTTCACGGTTAAGAGAAATATAATAATCCTTTGCAATGTTTACAAATTTTGTTGCAACTCTGAGAGGTCTGTCAAAATCTTCAACATAATCATTCGGTGCCGCAACGCACATATTGCATTTGCCGAGACCGAGGTCAAGAAGCTCATATATATCAAAATTGCCTTCTTCAAGTATATCCTTGCCCACAACGCCGATATCTGCCGCACCGTGTGCAATATAAATAGCAACATCAGAGGGTTTTACAAGAAGATAACGCACTCCGTTTTCTTCGTTCTCAAAAACCAGCTTTCTGTTATCGCTGTAGATTTCGCTGCAGTCATAACCTATTGATGCGAAAAGCTCATAAACTTTGTCGCCGAGTCTGCCTTTGGGCAATGCAATGTTCAGCATGAGGGCACCTCCCTTAATGCACCGTTTTCAAAT
>JAZOVN010000202.1:0-1384 GCA_045658725.1 Acutalibacteraceae bacterium | reverse complement strand
TCCGTAATTATATCTTTGCAAACCTTTTCAGCCGACTGCGGAAGAATAATCCATTCCGCCTGCTCCATAACTCTTTTCTGGAGAGTTTCGGGGGTGTCATCGGGCTGAATTTCAACGGCTTTCTGCATGATTATGCGACCGCCGTCGGGAATTTCGTTAACAAAATGAACCGTTGCACCCGTCACCTTCACTCCGTAGCCGAGAGCAGCCTCGTGCACTCGAAGACCGTAGAAGCCTTCGCCGCAGAATGACGGAATAAGTGAGGGATGAACATTGATTATTCTGTCTTTATAGTGATTTGTGAAACGCTCGGAGAGAATGCTCATAAAGCCTGCAAGAACGATAAGGTCAATGCCGTCGCCGTCAAGCAGCTCGATAAGTCTGCCCTCAAAATCGGGAGTTTCTTTCTTAAGTACGGTTTCGGTTCTGATACCTGCCTTTGCAGCTCTTTCAAGGGCATAAGCACCTGCTTTGTTGGAAATAACAAGCGTGATTTCACCGCTGCTGATTATTCCCGAGCCTTGTGCATCGATAAGAGCCTGAAGGTTTGTTCCGCCGCCCGAAACAAGAACGGCAATGCGGGCTTTTTTCATAATTTTCTCCTTTTACATTAATCCTACAGTCCTCATAAAAGATAAGAACGAATTCAGTGATTCTACTGAAAAAGTTTTAATTTGCTCAACGAGCTCAGGGTTATTTTCAAAATAGCCCTCAAATATTCCAAGAATATCCGTTCCAAGTTCTTGGTCAATGATATAAAGTATAGCCAACGGAACAAGAGCAACTAACCATATGCCAGCGCCCATTATACCATCTCCTTATTCAATAACAACCTTTTCTTCGCCTTTAATAATTTCACCGATGATGTAAGCATCTTCGCCGTTTGCCTTGAGAACTTCGATTGCCTTTTCAGCATCTTCCTTTGCAACAACGATGCTCATGCCAACGCCCATGTTGAATGTATTGAACATATCTCTCTCGGGAATGTTGCCTGTCTTTGCAATGAGGTCAAAGATGGGAAGAATCTTGAGAGCTGATTTGTCAATCTTTGCACCGAAGCCGTCGGGAATGCTTCTGGGGATATTTTCATAGAAACCGCCGCCTGTGATGTGAGAAACAGCCTTGACTGTTACTTCCTCAAAGAGAGCAAGCATGGGCTTTACATAAATCTTTGTGGGAGTGAGAAGAGTTTCACCTACTGACTTGCCGCCGAGTTCTTCACGGGGAATCTTGATGTCTGCATTTTCAACATCGAAAACTTTTCTTACAAGTGAGAAACCGTTTGAATGAACACCGCTTGAGGGAAGAGCGATAACAACGTCGCCTTCCTTCATCTTTGTGTTGTCAAGAACCTTATCCTTATCAACAACACCTACGCAGAAAC
>JAZOVN010000201.1:0-3036 GCA_045658725.1 Acutalibacteraceae bacterium | reverse complement strand
CGACATGGCTACGATCCGACTTTATCTGGCTCGGTGTTGCGTTCGGTGTTGCAGGTCTTTATCTTCTGAGTGTGCCTGCAGGCGGATTTTCAATCGGCGGCGGTGAAATAATCGCTATCTGCGGTGCTTTTGCATTTGCCGCACATATTCTTGTGATTGATTATTTCTGCACCAAAGTAAATAATATCGCACTTTCATGTGCTCAGTTTTTTGTTGCGGGCATACTTTCAATAATATGTATGTTTATTTTCGAGGAACCGAACATAACTGATATAATGAATGCCGCAATTCCCATTCTTTATGCAGGTATTTTTTCTTGCGGTGTTGCATTTACGGCACAGATTTTCGGTCAGAAGTATTCAGACCCCACGGTTGCCTCAATCCTTCTTTGCCTTGAATCTGTTTTTGCTGTTATTTTCGGGCTTATCCTGCTTGATGATAAGCTCAATTCCCGTGAAACAATCGGTTGCGTAATAATGTTCTGTGCAATTATTTTAACTCAGATTCCTGCTGAAAAATTCAGGTTAAAGAGAAAGTGATTTTTGAGGAGTGATATATATGCTCAACAAAATAATTTCCGTGATAATGTCGTATGTTATTTCAATAACGGGTCTTGCCTATACCTCGTTCAACGGAATGATAGATTCGCTCACAGAGCTTGTTTTCGGTCTGCCTTATTCGACGCAGGCGGTAAAGGATGATTTCCTGAGCAGAATTACCTCTGATGATATTGATACCGTTGATGACGAAACGGGTTTTGTCAATGATAAGATAGCGGTATTTGTGAATCCTGAAACATCATTCAGAGACAGGCTTGCATTTTTCAACGGAAGCGGAGGCAGAGTTGTCGGTTGGAGCACACCTGCCGACCTTTATGTTATTGAATATTCAGAGATGCCTTATGCCGCAATTGAAGCAAAATGCAGAGTGCTTGCACTTAATGATGCGGTTGAGCTTGCAATTCCTGTTACAGCCTCAAAGCTTGATACGGATAAAACTCCCGAGGATGATTTCGGCTACAATGATGTTTACGGTCAGTGGGATGAAATCAGACCCGAAGGCAGAAACTGGTGGCTTGAAGCGATTGATGCAAGACAGGCATGGGATTATTTCGATTATTTCAGCAAAATTGATATAGGAATTATTGACAGCGGATTTGATACCGACCATCCCGAGCTTAACGGAAAGGTTTATTTCCCCGATGAAAAGTCGGCAAAAAGAAATCTTCAGGATGACCACGGCTGCCATGTTGCAGGTATAATCGGTGCATATCATAACGGCGTCGGTATAACGGGAATTTGCGAAAATTCAGACTTGATTTGTCTTGACTGGAGCCCTGACCTGCTTCAGCTCTGGATTCCTGATCTTGCGATTTATTTCGGCTTTTCAAAGGTTGTTGAAGCAGGTGCAAAGGTTGTTAACCTTTCACTCGGCACATCAGCATCAAAATACAGTAATTCGTCAACCCTTTTTGAAAGACTTATCACTCCTGCCGCATATTCTTATATGATGAGTTCTCTTCTTGCAAAAGGATATGATTTTATTGCCGTGCAGTCTGCAGGTAACGGAGATGCTGACGGAAATCCCGTTGATGCATCCAATAACGGCAGCTTTACAACAATAACAACCGATAATGTTTTTACGGGTTCAAACAAAGTATCACCCGAGGACATAGTCAACAGAATTATTGTTGTTGCAAGTATCGGTTATAAGGAAAACGGTACTTATGAGCAGGCATGGTATTCGAATGTAGGCGAAAGAGTTGATATTGCCGCACCGGGCGAAAATGTTTTCAGCCTTTCTGTTGACGGCGGCTACGATTATATGTCGGGGACATCAATGGCTGCTCCCGTGGTTACTGCTGTTGCGTCGCTTGCATGGTCGGTTAACCCCGGTTTTACGGGTGCGGAAGTCAAAGAAATCGTTTGCACATCAACTGATTCGGTTGCTGAAATCAACAGAAGCACACCTTATATTTATGATGTTAAGCTCATGGAATATCCCGTAGTGAATGCAAAGCTTTCGGTTGAAGAAGCAATCAGAAGAACCGATTCCGATATCGGTACCGTCAGCGGAAAAATAATCGGCGATGCAGCTAAAATTATTTATGACGGAGTTTCCCACACCGTTTTTTCAGACGGAACATATTCATTTGTTGCTCCTTCCAGCAGCGGAAAAGCAACGGTTACTGACCGCAGCGGTGAAATTATCGGCAGCTTTGGTATCAGCATTGTTGCGGGAGAAACAACCGAAGCAGGGGATTATGTAATCGATACAAGTATTACCGATAGTCCCGCGGAAGATTGATGAAAGAAAGGAATTCGGATATGGCAGAAATCAAAAAGCATTGGTATAAAGAAATGGCGGTATATCAGATATGGCCGAGAAGCTTCAAGGACGGTAACGGCGACGGTATCGGCGATATCAAGGGCGTTATGGAGAAGCTTGATTATATCAAAAGCATCGGTGTTGATGCAATCTGGTTTTCACCGCTTTACAAATCACCCCAGAATGACTACGGTTACGATATAGCGGATTATAAGTCGATTGCTCCCGAATACGGCACTCTTGAAGAGTTCAAAGAACTTCTCGATGCCGCACACAGCAAGGGCCTTAAAGTAATCATGGACCTTGTTATTAATCATACCTCCGATGAACATGAATGGTTCAAGGAGAGTCAGAAGGGGCACGATAATCCTTATCATGACTATTATTTCTGGCGTAAAGGTAAGAAGGCAGGCGGAAAGAAGCCTCCCAATAACTGGCTTTCAACCTTTGCAGGTCCCGGTTGGCATTACAACGAAAATCTCGATGAATGGTATCTGACTCTTTTTGCAAAAGAACAGCCCGACCTTAATATGGATAATCCCAAGGTTCGTGAAGAAATAAAGGATATTATCCGTTTCTGGCTTGATATGGGCGTTGACGGCTTCAGAGAAGATGTTATAACCTTTATTTCAAAGAAAGAGGGCTTGCCCATCGGCTTCCCCATTCCCGTTGCCTGCGGCATGGAGCATTATAAATGCGGACCTCATC
>JAZOVN010000200.1:0-5662 GCA_045658725.1 Acutalibacteraceae bacterium | reverse complement strand
TGCAAGAATTAATATGAACTATCCTGAACAAAGATCGTTTGGAGTCATATCGCAGCGAGTAATTGAAGCTACTGATGCGTTAGTGTGTAAAGATTGTGGCCATATTGAATTTTTTATTGATTGGAATAACGAGTAAATTTTTTGATAAGTAACGGCAGAGATTTTTAGATTCTTTGCCGTTACTTCATTTATGCAACCTTATCAATACCTATCATAAACTGCTCAAAGTCAATATTAAACTCAACTTTCAGCTTATACCCTCTGCTGGCCTCAACCCGTTTAATCAGGCAGTTTACAATCATTTTCTTCTTTTCAAAGCTTGCTTCTTCATAAAGCTCTGCCCAGGAAATAAGTTCATCAAAGCTGTTAGATAAAAGCTTGAGTATGCTCTCGCCATCAGCAACATCCTTTTCAGCATCTGCACATAAATCAAAAAGTCTGCCGCATTCTTTCTCGGATTCTTCAATCAGCCCCGAAAGAGTATCAGCCGAAAAAGAGCTTTCACCCTTGATTGCTTTTATAACCTCTGCTTTCAGAACAGTAAGATTTTCAAATTCTTTACTGTAATCAGCTTTCACCATATTGAGCCTTGCTTTTCTTACTTGGAGCTCGTCAGCATATCGTAGCTTGATTACATCACTTTTTGAAATTCCTTTCATTTTACGGAAAATGTCACGGACAATTTCATCAATCAAATCATCAAGAATGTAAAGTGCTGTCATCATTTCAAAATCATTCTTTGTTCTGCGCAAGTTAACGGCAGTAATGCCGTCATAAATTTTTTCAGGCAATAAAAAATGCCCTCCCGAAAATCGGGAAGGCAAAAACGATTTTAAATTTTTATGAGTTAAATTTATTTATGAGATAGTATCACAATCTTTTTTCATCTTCTTTACGCTGTTTGTTTGAACGGATTGCGTAAGGTATTCCGAAGCCGAGTGAGCCGCCGAGGATTGCACCGATTAACATAAACAACCACCAAAGAGGATTTTTCTTTTCTTCCTCTTCTTCGGTATCTGCTTTGATGACTTTTTCTTCAATAACGGTTGAAACATCAACTGTTTCGGTGTAGGTTTCGCCGAAGTCATCTTCGTAATTGATTGTGATTGTGCCTTCGACCTTGCCGAGAATTTCGTTGCTGACACGAAGATTAACGCTTCCGGTTTTGCTTTCGCTCTGCGGAATTTCGCCGACAAGTACCGTGCCGCCGCTGTCAAGACCTTTGACATCAATATCAATCATTGCATTATGAATTGTGCTTTTGCCCGTGTTCATAAGATTTATACTTACGGTTACGGTTTCGCCCTGAATTGATTTTGAAGGCAGTCTGGCGGAATCATATTTGAACATCACGCTTTGTTTGATATTAACTCTGATTGTGTCGCTTGCAGAATAACCCGAATGATTTGAGTCTTCATATTCCATTGAGAGTGTCAGCGGATGTTCACCTGTTTTCGCTGTGTGAACAGCGGTTAATCCGACAGTCCATACATAAGTTCCGTTTGCAGGAATACTCTTGACATAAGCGGTGCCCATACCGTCCGTTTTGAGTTCACCGCTTTCGTCTGCAAGAGAAAGCTTTATGTTGCTGACAGCTTTTGACGGACTTGTGTTTTTGATTGTGATGTTCACTTTTCTGCTTTCGCCCGGAATGATACTGTCATTTTCAACGGTATAACTCGTAACCATAAGACGGGGTTGGGAAGTGTCCTGTGGTGCGGTTGTTGTTTCAACCTCCTTTTTACCGATTACATTTAGATTGATTATATCAGATGATGAACCGCCGCTCGCTTCACTTTCGTATTCGCACATTATGTTAACTGCGTGGTTTCCGTCGGCTGCTGAATCGGAAATTCTGACATCGACATCCCAGGTTACGGATCTCTTTGCGTTAAGCCTGTCAACGTAACCCGATGCAACTCCGACAGGAACAATATCTCCACTTGAATCGGAGAATGTCAGCTTCATATTTTTGACATAATCGGTTTTGCTTTTGTTGGTGAGAGTGATTGAAATTTTTGCCGTGTTACCTGCTTTAAGTTCACCGTCGGTTTTGTAATCCGTAACCATAACTTTTGGTTGTGAGGGTAATTCCTCTGCGAAAGCGGTTGTTATCGGTACAAAGCAAAACAGCAAACACATTATTAAATTGAATATTTTTTTCATAGAAATTATAACTCCCTGATATTTTCAACAATGCTGTATTTCATCTGTTTTCTGATTTTGACATAAACATTGACACAGCAGAAAACAAACAGTACAGCACACACAACTATTGACTGCCAGATTTCAAAGGTAAATTCAAAAGGATATCCTTTAATAAACACATAATAGTGTTTGAATGTTGTGTATCCGATTATATATGCCGCTAAGCCGATGCTGCATCCCCACGCAAACATACTGACAAGCTGATGAATGAATGCCATTGAAAGTTCCTTTGCCGATGCGCCAACCGCACGCAGAGTTCCTATTTCGCGTCTGTCAGACCTTATCTTTGCGGTTACGGCATTGTTGATAATGCTTGCACCTATGCATAAAAACAGAATTATAACAGCAAGAATTGCCGTTAACAAAAATTTCATTTCGGATTTGCGCGACTGTAAATCGGCATAATTCGATTGGAACTTTGCAGATTTACCCGATGTCATTGACGTAAAGAACATCTGCATTTCTTCATCGATTTCCTGTGTGCATTCATTGTTTAAATCAACAGACAACGAATCATACTTAACGTTGCATCCGAAGGAAGAAAGTCCTGAGTGGGTTGTTGCAAAGATTATTGTATCCGAATAGTAGTTTTGAGGAGTGACTATTGCACCGATTGTAAACTCTTTTCCGAACAAGTCATAAACATATTTTTCGCTGTAAGAATCATTAGGACCATCAGGCTTATCACCGTTTATAAGTATGCGGAAATCAACCTTATCACCAACCTCAAATCCGAGCTTTGCTTTTTCAAGTATTTCGGTTTCAAAGTTGGTGTGTTGCTCTATAAGCTCTCCGTTATCAAGCGGTTCAACACCGTCCCATGAAAGATGCCTTTCGCCTTTTGTTGTTTGCCAATGCAGAGTGTAGGCAATTTCGGGATATGCAACAAGAATTATTTCTTCACCCGAATTGAGCTTATCAATATCAATTTTGCCGCTTATAAGCCTGCTTTCAAGCTTTGCAATATCAGCTTCATCATATGATTTTACAGCAGTCGGCAAAAGTTCATTCGGGCAGTTTGTTTTTTCTTTTGCAAAAAGATATCCTTCATCAGGCTCAGTTCGTGCACCGTATTTTTTAAAGCTTTCAGTATCCTTGACAATATCGTGTGCCACATCAGATTCTATGCTTGTTTCAAGGGTTTGATATGTATGGACAAGCTCCGTGTATTTGTCAAATTCATCAATAAACAAATTTGCTTTAACGGTTTTTGTGCCCTTTACGTTTCCTGTATGTCCGGAATCATAAATTGTATTTCTGAAATCTTCATCCATTGTTTGCTCTGCGGGGAAATAGGCATAATTATTGGGAGCATAGCTATAATCATTAAACGTATAATCAGGATAGTTGAGCATATTCCGGCTGACTGCTGAATATTCACCGAGAACGCAGAAACCGATGCATGGGAATACAGAAATAACAATCAAAAGAAAGATAATGCCAATCTGCCTTGAGCGGTAAAATGCGATACTTCTTTTTGCAATAAGATTCGGTGCATTAAAAACCTTTTTTGACTTGATTTTTTTATTCTTAACTTTTCTGCCAAGCTCCGAATTTCTTATTGCCTGCATGGGATTAATTCTTGTTGCGGATAAAAGCGGTATAAGTGCCGCAATCATAACGCTTACAACACTTGCAACGGTTGAGATAATCAGAACGCTCCATTCAGGCTTGAATATGAAGCCTTCGCCCATAATTTCCGCATACAGTTTAACTCCGAAATACGAAATCAGAATGCTGACAGGTGCAGAAATAATGCTGATTATAAATGCTTCTCTGCCGAAAACATTGATAATCTGTCTTTTTGTCATTCCTACTGCACGCAGAAGACCTATCTGCTTTTTTCTGTCCTGCAAATTAGTGTTGAATGCGTTTATTATTCCGAAGCAGGAAGCAATCATTAACACAGCCATAAGAAAAGCAACAAGATAAGTGTTGGTAGTTATGATGTCATAAAAACCGCTTGCATAGCACATATAGACTTCGACCTGATGCATATAATTTTCAGATGTTTCGGCATTCCCGTTATAAAAATTCAAATCGCTGAGCCAGCCTATAAACTCGTCATTATATCCGCTGTTGTCATCGGAAATAATCGAGAGATATCTGAATTTGCAGGGTAAACCGCCCGCTTCCGTTTTTTCTTCGCTGCTTACCATCGCCGCAGGGAACAGATAAAATTCGGACTCATCACCGACATATCTCTGCACGTTTGCACGCTTATCTTCAAGAATTCCGCATACGGTATATGTTTTATTAACCTCTCTGATTTCGCCTTTATCTCCGTTGGGTACAATAACCGTCATATCAAGTGAATCGCCGACATTGATACCGTCACGTTTCAGACGGACAAGAGCATCTTTCTCAATGGCGATTTCGCCCTCTTTCTGAGGAAATCTGCCCGATTCGAGAATTGAATTGGCAAGATGCATCGCTTTTTCATCATAATATGCAAGTGCCGTTCCGCTTTCCTTTTCTCCGTCGGGAGAATAACCGTAGCCGATTATCTCTGCCGTTGCATAATCTTCAAGATATCCGAACTCAACAGCTTCATCAAGGTTGACATCGTTTCCCCCGTACATCACGGCATTTTCCCTGCCGACGGTTTTATACACAAGCTCCTGAACCGAATTTGAGCAGCAGGCAAAGAAGAAAATTGTACCCGACGAAAACGTCATCGCAAGAATAATGCCGATAATCATTAATGTATATTGCTTTCTTCTTGCTTTTAAATTACCGAAAGCTAATTTATTTACGGTTAAATTTTTGTGTTTCATTTTATCCTCCTTTCATCGGAGTAAAAATTATAACTCCCTGATATTTTCAACAATACTGTATTTCATCTGCTTTTTGACTTTGGAATAAAGATTTACAAAACAAACCGCAAGCAGGGCAATACAGATGAGAGCCGCCTGCCATATCTGATATTTGTAATCAAAACTCATGTTCGTTGATTTTGCAGCAAAATACATAAGAATCCAGATGAAGGTATATAAGCCAAAACCGACACCGCATCCCCACCCGAACATAGAAAGAAGCTGTCTGAAATATGACTGAGTCAGCTCTCTTGCACTTGCGCCGACTGCACGCAGAGTTCCTATTTCTCTCTTGCTTTCACGGATTTGTGCAGTCAATGAGTTATTGATTATGCTTGCCGCAGTTGAGAAAAACAGAACAACAACGGATATGATAATGATATAAAGGGCAAGTATCGTGTTTCTGTTTTCTTGGTTGGATTGGAATTTTGAATAGATGCGATAGCCGTTGCCCGATGTATATTGGTTGAGAATATATGTCATTTCTCCGTCAACTTCTTCTGTGCAATCGTTTTTCAGAGTTACATACATATTAAGATAAGGATGATTTTCATAAAAATGATTCATTCCGCTGTTGGTTGTCAGAAAATTCATTTCCTGCACCCATCTTGCATTTTGAGGAATACCGCTGACTATTG
>JAZOVN010000199.1:0-2068 GCA_045658725.1 Acutalibacteraceae bacterium | reverse complement strand
AAAAGAGGTGCATAATTATGCCGAAAGCTGAATACAGAAGTTCGATCCGTTCAAAGAATCTTATCAAGAAAGCCGTTGCTAAGCTTATTCATGAAAAAGCACTTCAGAAAATCACGGTTTCCGATATCATCAGAGAGGCTGATATCAGCCGCGGCACTTTTTATGCTCATTTTGCCGATGTTTCAAGCGTTATAGAGCAGATTGAAAGCGAAGAAATGCGCAACCTCATGGAATATGTTGACAAATTCGGATTTGAAAACATAATGACAGAAACCGAGCGTTTCATTGAGCTTCTCTGCGAATATCTCAACAGAGACATTGAATATTACAGAATGCTTACCCAATCAAACATACTCAACAATTTCATATGGAGACTTGTTGATGTGTACTACGACAAGCTCTACAATTCTCTTTCAGCTTTACACACTATTGAAAACAAAGACGATATTAATCTTTATCTGATTTATATAACTTCGGGTGCAAAAACAGTTGTACTCTCATGGCTCAACGGAGAAATCAAATGCTCTCCTGCCGAGATTGCAAAAAAACTTTCAACACTCATCAAGCTTAACCAGAAATATTATGAATAAAAAAATTGCTGTTTCACGGAAGATGTGAAACAGCATTTTTTTACAGTCCGAATGCACCGAGAAGTCCGTATGAAAAAGCAGACATAATAAAATTCGCAATCAAGACGCCGAGTGCGATTATCGGAAATGAAATTTTAATTCTCATATCAAGAAGAGCCGCTACGAGAGCGCCTGTCCATCCTCCCGTTCCGGGAAGAGGCACAGCAACAAAGGTGAGCAATGCCCACTTGCTTCCTTTTTTTACCTTCTCACTTTTTCTCATGGAGCTTGATTCAAGTTTTTCAACAAGCTTTCTTGTTAAAGAAAACTTCTTTAAAAACTCAAAAATCTTTCTTATGAAAAGAAGAATGAAAGGTATCGGAAGTATATTCCCTGCAAAACAGATAACAAAAGCCTTTGCAAGCTCAACTCCGAGCAGCTTTGCGGCAATCATTCCTCCTCTGAGTTCAAGAATCGGAAACATGGATATGAGAAAAATAATAAGTTCTTCGGGAATGTTACCCTGAAAAATACCGACAAGATAATCGGCAATTGCTTCAGTCATTTCACGGTCCCCTTTTTAAATAATATTCTGCTCAACAAGAAAATCATGAGCACTGCGCAGAATGTTTCTGTCGTTGATAAATCTCAGGGTATCCATAGCCTTTTCGTAGCTGAGCCACACATAATCCTCGATTTCTTCACGCTGGATGGTTGTCTGGGTATCCTTTGTTTTTGCAAGGAAAATGGTAACGGATTTTTCAACCTTGCCCTGAATTGTATATTCTGATTTGGAAGCGAACTGAGGCAGAATCTGAATATGGATTCCCGTTTCTTCAAGAACCTCTCTCATTGCCGTCTGCTCATGAGTTTCGCCCTTTTCGATATGACCCTTCGGGAATCCCCAATGGGTGCTGCGGCGGTTTTTGATAAGAAGATAACGGATTTCATCATTAATCGTTCTGTAAACAACCGCACCGCATGAACGCTCATAAAGGCATTCAAGCTTATATTCTCTTCCTTTTTCCGCAAAAGCAATTGCATCTTCAATCTGATACGAAATGAACCTCATGCTTTTTGGTGCAACAACATATACTGTCGGACTGCCGTCGCTTCTTTTAATTGCGGCAATCACTCTTCCGTCGAAGGTTCTTACGGGATGATTGATTCCCATGATATATGCACCGTGAGTGATGCTGTCATACCGTTTTTTGCCTTCGATTGCACCGAAATTCAGCTGATAGACAAAGCCGAACTGCCTGTTTACGGAGCGGATAGGGTTAGTAACCCTTACTCTGACATACTTGCCGAGCATAATACCACACCTTTCAGAAGGTCATTATGACCCAAGATAAATACTGATTAATTATAACTAATATTGCGTTGCAAAACAATAGTTTTATAAAAATTTTATTATTTTTTCAAAATTTGTGACTGTATCGCAACGATAAACATAATTTTTTATGTAATTCTGCCAAATACTTTTACACTCTTGATTT
>JAZOVN010000198.1:0-3240 GCA_045658725.1 Acutalibacteraceae bacterium | reverse complement strand
GGCACAAACGGTAAAGGTACAACCTCAACGATGATTTCCAACATTCTCAGAAAAAGCGGATATAATACAGGTCTGTTTATCTCTCCTTATGTTACCGATTTCAGAGAACGGATTCAATATAACGGTAATATGATTGAAAAGAGCGAGCTTGCCGATTGTGTTGAGAAAGTAAAAGATGCTGTTGACAAACTTTTGTTGCAGGATATTCAGCCTACTGAATTTGAAGCAGTTACTGCAGCTGCATTTCTTTACTTTGAAAAAAAGAAATGTGATTTTGTTGTGCTTGAAGTTGGATTAGGTGGCAGACTTGACTCTACCAACATCATTAATGCTCCTTATGTCAGTGTTATTACAAGCATTTCTCTTGACCACACCGCAATTCTCGGTGACACAATTGAAAAGATCGCAAATGAGAAATGCGGAATAATTAAGTTCGGTGCAGAAACCGTTGTTTATCCGTTTCAGGATGAATCTGCAATGAATGTAATCAAGAATACCTGCGAAAAGAAACATAATTCATTAAGAATACCTGATGTTTCCGGTATTATAATCGGTGAAGAAGATATTGACGGTACCGAAGTTGAATATTGCGGAATAAAATATAAACTTCCGCTTGCGGGAAAACATATGGTATATAATTCATGCACCGCGATAGAAGCTGTTAAATCACTTGAAAGATTCAATATTTGTATTTCGGATGAAATGATTAAATTAGGAATTGAGTCTTCTGTTATGCCTGCGAGAATGGAGCTTCTGAGAAAGAAACCTGTAATAATTCTTGACGGTGGGCATAATGAAGGCTGCGCTCTTGCACTTTCTGCATTTATAAAAAAACATCTGAAAAATAAAAGAATAATAATGCTTTCGTCGCTTATGGCAGATAAAGATTATGAAACATATCTCAAAACTGTTGTTCCTTATGCGGAAACATTTATAGCAACAAAAGCAGATGTTCCGAGAGCACTTCCGAGTGATGAGCTTATGAATGTGGCCTCTTTATATTGCAAAAACTGTTATGAATTTTCAGAATCCTCAAAAGCGGTTAAGGCGGCTGTAAATATTACTCAGCCAGATGATGCATTGATTATCTGCGGCTCATTTTATCTTGCGGGTGAAATCAGAAATTATCTTCTTAATTTATGATTATTCAAAAATTCAACAATATTTTTATTATGAATCCCTTATCCTATGGATGAGGGATTTTTTTATGCAAAGGAGAGTTAAAATGGCGATAAAAATTACTTCAACACCCGTCAGACTGACTGTTTCTCTCAGCGGAGAAATTGACCATCATAATGCCGCTGTGTTGAGACTTGAAACTGATGAAGCTATTCAGACATCTTCTGCTTCAATCATCAGACTTGATTTCGGAGATGTAACTTTTATGGACAGCTCGGGAATCGGATTTGTGCTTGGCAGATACAGAATTGCCGAAAGTTTCGGTGCAAATATTGAGGTTGTAAATCTTTCGGGCAGGCTTTATTCAATGATGAAACTTGCAGGTCTTGAAAAACTTGTGACATTAAAATCAAAGTGAAAGGAAAAGAATAATGAAAGCTGTTAATGAAATGAAACTACAGATTGAAAGTAGATCGGTTAATGAGGCGTTTGCAAGGGCTGCAGTTGCAGCTTTTGCTGCTCAGCTTGATCCGAATATTGAGGAGTTATCTGATGTTAAAACTGCAGTAAGTGAAGCGGTTACAAACTGCATAGTTCATGCTTATGCTGATTCAGTTGGCAAAATTTACATATGGGCAGGAATATATGATAACGGTATTTTTAAAGTTAAAATAAGAGATAAGGGTTGCGGTATCGAAGACATAAAACAAGCCATGGAGCCTTTATTTACAACACTCGGAGGTGAAAGGGCTGGTCTCGGTTTTGCGGTTATGGAAAATTTTTGCGATAAAATAAAAGTAACTTCAAAACCTCATAAGGGAACTCTTGTTACTCTTGAAAAACATTTTACGGGACGGAGTGCATCCGATGACCGTATATGAAATCAAAAGGAATGAAACTGTTGAAAAAAATCTTGGTCTTGTTCATTCGTGTGCAAACAGATTCAGAGGCAGGGGAGTTGAATATGAAGATTTATTTCAGGCGGGATGTGTCGGACTTATTAAAGCTGCTGACAATTTTGATGAAACAAGAGGCTTTTCGTTTTCAACTTACGCTGTCCCTGTAATACTTGGCGAAATCAAACGCATTTTTCGGGATGGCGGACCTGTAAAAATCGGAAGAACCGTTAAAGAAAAAGCAAGAATGGCTGTTAAAGTCTGCGAATTATTATCTTCTGAACTTGGCAGAGAACCGACGGTAGGCGAGATTGCTGACAGTATGAAAATAGAGCCTGAAGAAGCGGCAATGCTTCTTAATGTATCAATGCCTGTCATATCCCTTACTTCAGGCGATGAAGGTGAAATTCAGATAGATATTCCTGTTGATTCACCCGAAAATGAAATCAGTGATTTTCTTGCACTCAGACAAGTGCTTCAGACACTTGACGAGAGAGACAGAAAAATGATTGAGCTTAGATATTATTCAGGAATGACACAGTCAAAAACCGCAAACAGCCTCGGAATGACGCAGGTTCAGGTTTCAAGACGGGAAAAGGTAGTTCTTGAAATTATAAGAAAAAAATTAACAACATAACATTGACAAAATTACCTATTGATATTAAACTGATAAGCGGCAGTAATATATGCCGCTTATTGTTATTTCAGGAGTGATAAAAAATGATAAAAAATATTCCCAACGGTGTTTATCCAACAATGGTTACCCCGTTTACAGCTGACAATAAAATCGACTATAACGGTGTACTTCAGATAATGGAGTGGTATTCAAATAACGGAGTTGACGGAATTTTTGCAATTTGTCAGTCAAGTGAGATTTTCTTTCTTTCGTTTGAAGAGAGACTTGAACTTTTAAGATTTATTATGAAGAATAAGCCTTCTGATATGAGCGTTGTTGCATCGGGTCATACCGCTGATGAGCTTGACCGTCAGATTTATGAGGCAAACGCATTTATAAATGAAGGCATAGATGCATATGTTTTTATTGCCAACCGTCTGGCAAAACAGGATGAGGATGATTCCGTATTCCTCAGAAATTACGAAAAGATTGTTTCTTCTATTCCTGAAATCGGACTTGGCGTTTATGAGTGCCCTTATCCTTACAAGCGTCTTATGGCACCTGAAACCCTCAGACAGTGTGCACTTGACGGAAGACTTAAATTCCTTA
>JAZOVN010000197.1:0-2888 GCA_045658725.1 Acutalibacteraceae bacterium | reverse complement strand
GACCGCTTGGCCTCCGACTTCAATCACCGATCACATTCTTGATAATAACTTCCACCTTACCGATGTTGACGGAGTTCCCACCACATGGGCAAACTGGGAGCCCGACCTTCTCAATAACGATGACAGATGGTATTACGAAAGAGGAACAAATTCTCTTGAAATTCTTTCGTTCCTTAAAACCACCTATCATGTAACGGGCGAAGAAAAATATAATGATGTTTACAATATGCTTATCAGCAAGCATCACTACGCAATGAACTGCATGCAGTATAAATGTGAGGATGCACATACCGCTCATATTGATGACCAGCTTGATTTTATCAATATTTATCCTCTTATCGTTTATAACGATGATGCCGCACAGAACGAAATTTTCAAAATGGGTCTTACTCACCATTGGGAATATGAAAGACCCGAGCGTTCGCCTTTCTTCAATATCGTTTACGGTGCACTTACCGAGAATTACTGCGATATTGAGAATGCCGCAAAGTCGCTCTCCGAAATGAATCTTGATCTTATCAGATGGCCTGCCTACAACAGCTACAGAAAAGATATCGTATGGGATGATGAGCAGGCGGCTCTCGGCGTTCCTCCTCAGCTTAAATATCCCGTTGAATATTCAGCAAGAGTTCTCGTTCATTATGACGGCAATCCGTTTGTATGCGATTCGGGTGCGGAAGAATTTGTTAATATCAACAGCAAGATTGTTAACCGCACATCAACGCTTCCCTGCACTTCAGGTGCAAACGGTATGAGAGCAATGATGCCTTATATCTATCTTCTTCCTTATTGGATGGGCAGATATTATAATCTCCTCGGTGACTGATAAAATTTATTTTTTGAATTGAGGGAAAATTATGAAAAAAAGAAGTTGTGTTTTTACAGCCGTTTCGGTGATTCTTATTTTATCGGTGCTGTTCCTTACAGCTTGCGGTAATGCTGAAAAACAAGATAAGCAGCAAGACGAAACAACCGTACAGCCGATAACTGAAGCTTTGATTCAGACAGAGAAAGTATCTGAAAATGATGCGGTCACTCAGGCAGCGGAAGAAACGGTAACGGAAAGTGTTACTGATGAAGAAACATCATCCGCACAGCCTGAAGAAACAACTGTTAAGGTGCCTTCAACCGTTGATGAAATCGTTGCATATTTCAATGAAACTGCAAACAAAATCAAGCCGAACGCAAAAAAGATTGTCAAGAATTATGAAAAGAGAATTGTGAATGAAGATAAGCTTGATATTCCCGATGCTCTTGAATCAACGGCAAGAACAATGATGACCACTCTCATGAAAGATGATACCGACCCGATTGTTTATGAAACAAGAGAAGATATAACCAACGAATTCCTTGTTCCTGCTCAGAGTTATGTTAGCGTGCTAAAAGCTGAATATGTTGAAAGTGCGGTATGCACCGATAAGGGCGATGAATATATTATTCATATCAGGCTCAAAGACAGCAAAAATCCGACCGCAGGAAACGGTGTAGGTTCGGTCTGCGATGTTATCGAAACAGGCGAGGTTGCGGAAAAAGCATCTTTTATCAAGGATTTCTCAACCCAATATTATAACTGCGAGGTAACTGCAACCGTTGATAAGGCAACGGGGAATGTTACACATATTGTATATATCACTCCCGTTACACTGTCTCTTACGGTTGATATGTTCGGCACTCACAACGGTCAGGTCGGATTTACTTTTGAAAAGGATTATTCAATAACATATTAAGGAGCTTTGGGATGACATCGGTTTTATTGATGATAAAAAATATTTTTCATGCGGCAGTTGCGGTTTTTATGCTTGTTCCGATTATGCTTACCATGGGTGATGCAGGCAACCCTGATACACCCGTTGAAAATTATATTTCTGCAAACCGCTATATCACGGAGCATCTCGATCCTGATATAGCCGCCCACCGTTCGGGTGCGGGTCTTGCTCCGCAGAATACTCTCATGGCATTTGAAAATATTCTTGCTCAGGCTGACACACTCGGTGTTGATACCCTTGAGTTTGATGTTCAGATTACCAAAGACGGGGAGCTTGTTCTTCTCCATAATCTTACTTATGACGATACATCAAATGCGGTTGAAGCTTTCGGCAGAGAAAATGTTTATGTTTCTTCAATAACCCTTGAAGAGGCACAGGTGCTTAATTTAGGCGAAAACTTCAAGGGCAACGGCGATTATCCTTACAGAGGGCTGAGAGGTGAGGATATTCCCTATAACCTCAGGGTTGTGACATGCGATGAAATAATCGATTTTGTTGAAGCCAACAGCAACGGCAAAAAGTATAACTACTGCATCGAAATTAAGAGCATGTTTGCAAACAGCTATAAAGCCGTTGACAAGCTTTATTCCATAATTACCGAAAGAAATCTTGAAGACAGAGTTATCTGGTCAACCTTTGCCCCCGATACCTCTGCTTATATGAAAGCCAACTACCCTGAAATTTCACGGACTGCAGATGCAATAGAAGCAATTCAGTTTTATTTCTATTTCAGAATGAACTGGGATTTGCGTGATGTCAGCCCGTCATATGTTTCCCTTCAGCTTCCTTACGGCTCAAATGCACTTGATAATCTCATAAATCTCGGCACAAGAGAAATGCTCAATTATGCACATTCAAACGATATTGCTGTTCAGTACTGGACCATCAATAAAGAAGATGAGGTAAAACTTCTTGCCGAAAACGGTGCAGATTGTATCATGACCGATTATCCGCAGATGGCATATGAAACGGTAAACTCAATAAAATAAAACAAAAAATAAGACCTTCCGAAAGCAGATGCTTGGGGAGGTCTTTGAAAATTTCTGTGTTATTCTATTTCTTGCTGGAGGTTGCGGAAAATATCAGAATTAAAAAAGTCTTCAAGAGTAATATCAAATCCGT
>JAZOVN010000196.1:0-4502 GCA_045658725.1 Acutalibacteraceae bacterium | reverse complement strand
ACTACTTACTTTATCACAATTTTTTTGATTTGTATAGATTTTTTTGTGAATTTTTTTCGTTGAAATCCAATTTTTTCAGATAATACAAAAAAGAATAAAAAATGAGGTTTTCTTATATAAAAATTTACTATTCGGTCAAACCGCTATTCATACAATCTCGTGACTCTAGGCATGAAAGTACAGATAATTTCGTAGTTGATGGTGCCGCACAGCGACGCAAGCTCTTCTGCGGTTATTTCCGCATTTCCGCTTCTGCCCATGATGATTGCATCATCTCCGACCCTGACATCATCGATATCCGTAACATCAACCATTATCATATCCATGCATACTCTGCCCGTAATCGGAGCTTTTTTGCCGTTGATAAGAACATATCCGCAGTTTGAAAAGGCTCTGTCAAAGCCGTCGGCATATCCGATGCAAACGGTTGCAATTCTGCGTTTTTTCTCAGTCACATAAGTATGACCGTAGCTGATACCGATTCCAGCCTCAACATCCTTGATGTGAATAACATGACTTATCACTTCCATAGCAGGTCTGATCGAAACCTTTTCAGTCATAACCTCATCGGAAGGATAAAGACCGTAAAGTGCGATGCCCATTCTCACCATATCATAGTGACAGTCAAGATCAATCATTGCGGCACTGTTGCAGGCGTGTTTTAAGGGAATGTTTATTTTTTCACTTTCAAGAAGCGAAATGAATTCATCAAATCTCTTTTTCTGCGTGAGTGCCGAGGTTTTATCCGCTGAATCGGCACAGGCAAAATGAGTAAAAATTCCTTCAATTTCAACAAAAGGTAGAGCGGCAATGCTTTTGATTATTTCCGCACTCTCTGCTGTATCGGCAAAACCGATGCGGCTCATTCCCGTATCAACGCCGATATGAACAACCGCTTTTCTGCCGAGTTTTTCCGCAGTCTGAGAAAGCTTTTTTGCATCCTCAAAATTATAAATTGTTGCCGTAATTCCGTTGTTGATAAGCTCTTCAAACTGGCAGGGGCTTGTGTAGGCAAGAATAAGAACGGGCGTTGATATTCCGTTTTCACGAAGCTCCATTGCCTCTTCCATAGCGGCAACAGCAAAATAATCCGCTTTATTTTCAAGCTCCTTTGCTACCCTGACAGCACCGTGGCCGTAAGCATTCGCCTTGACAATCGCCATTGTTTTTGTTTCGGGTCTGAGGAGCTTTTTAAGCGACTCAAAATTAGCTCTGATTGCATCAAGATTGATGCGCACAAAGCTTCTGTGATATTCAGATGAACGGGGTATTGTATTCATGGAATTTTTCACCTTATATCAAAAATTAATTCTCAAAAGAATGAAGCTCTTCAATCTTTTCAAACCAGTTTCCGCACGACTGTAAAAGAGAGAGCGTATTTATTACAAGCTGCTTCATAAGCGAAACAAGAGGGCATATGATATCAATGCCGAAGCCGTCAATCGCAGGTATGCTTTCACCTGTCATATCAATAAGTCCGTTTTCGGCTGCGGTGATCATTGCCTGCTTCTGCAGACCTTCATCATGCATTATGTCGGGATCGCCTTTCATAAACGCAAGCATCGCAATCAGGGCATAACAACCCCAGTCGGAGACGGTTGCGGTGATGATATTATCAGTCTTTGTTTGTGCAAGAATTCCGCCTTCACATGAGCAGCGGCAGGATTTTTCTCCTGCATACGGTATTTTTTCTTTTATGTAATCCCCGATTGCATTCATGCCGATTTCGTTACCGAGATCGCCGATTGCTATATTGAGGACTCCCATATCACGAAGCTTTTCAAAAAGAATATCCTGCTTTGCTTCAAGACGGCTGACATCAATTCCCGTTGCATTGTGGTAAACACCCTTTTTGTTTGCACCGGGACATTCAATTGCAATAACGGCATCAGGTATGCCCGCAGAAATTATTTCGTCTGCACATTTTTCCGCTTCGGATTCTTCTTTGGTAAAAACCAGAGCTCCGATTGCGTTTTCATTGCCGTAAACCTCGTTTACGGATTTACAGAATTTCATGCCGATGCATTCCGAAAGTGCTTCAACCGCCGCAATGCAGTCTTCGGGGCATATGATGACGGGTTTTGCACCGCACGCCTTCACAAGTGCATGGGCAAGCAGAACCGAGCCGATAATACCGTCGGTTTCGGCTTTTTCATAGGGATGAAGAACGAAACCCGACATGATATAAACCAGACTGCCTTTTTCAAGCTTATCCGCAAGCTTTTTTGCCGCATTGACGCAGAGAGGCATGCCCGTATGCTCTCTTGCCGCTTTATAAAGCAGCTTGCACACACCGTAGCCTCTCGGGTCAAGATTGGCAAGATCATCAAGACTGCTGCCGAGATTGAGCAGGGTTATTTCTTCTCTTGTCAACCTCATCGCCTCCCTGATAACCATTATATTTCGGTTGGAATGTTTTTATTAATCAAGGAAATCCTTGAGTCTCTTGCTTCTGCTGGGATGGCGGAGCTTTCTGAGTGCCTTCGCCTCAATCTGACGGATTCTTTCACGGGTAACACCGAATTCGCTGCCAACCTCTTCAAGAGTATGGGGATGACCGTCCTCAAGACCGAAACGAAGAGCAAGCACCTTTGCTTCTCTGGGAGTAAGGGTTTTGAGAACATCGTTAAGCTGCTCTTTAAGAAGAAGCATTGAAGCCGCATCTGCAGGTGCGGGTGCTTCGTCATCGGGAATGAAGTCACCGAGATGGCTGTCTTCCTCTTCACCGATAGGTGTTTCAAGTGAAACGGGTTCCTGAGCAACTCTGAGGATTTCGCGCACCTTCTCTACGGGCATATCAAGCTCTGCGGCAATTTCTTCTGCCGAGGGATCTCTGCCGTTTTTGTGGAGAAGCTGGCTGTTTGTCTTTTTAACCTTATTGATTGTTTCAACCATATGAACGGGGATACGGATTGTTCTTGCCTGGTCGGCAATGGCTCTTGTGATAGCCTGTCTTATCCACCATGTTGCATAGGTTGAGAACTTGAAGCCCTTGGTATAGTCGAACTTGTCAACAGCCTTGATAAGACCGAGGTTGCCTTCCTGAATAAGATCAAGGAACTGCATGCCTCTGCCGACATATCTTTTTGCAATGCTGACAACAAGACGAAGGTTTGCCTCTGCAAGACGCTGCTTTGCCTTCTGGTCATCATCTGCAATTCTGATTGCAAGCTCGATTTCTTCTTCGGGAGTAAGCAGGGGAACTCTGCCGATTTCCTTAAGATAAACCTTAACGGGGTCATCAACGGTTACTCCCTTGTCATCTCCGCCGCCGATATCGAGAGCTTTGGGGATATCAACATCAAAGTTTTCGATTGCCGCACTCGAAAGGTCATCAACAATTTCAATGCTGTTGCTCTCGAGTGACTCATAAAGCTTATCGAGCTCCTCAATGTCAAGGTCCATTTCAATTATCGCCGCATCAATTTCCTGTGTGGTAAGCTTTCCTGCAGCCTTACCTTTTTCAATCAACGCTTTGAACGGGGTTTTCTTCTCGTTTCCTTCCATAAATCTCACATCCTGATATATTTTATTTTTTCTTGAACAAGCTTAAATATGCCTCATCGCTCATAGATGTTGTATCCGTTATTTTCGGAGTTGACTTATCCCTGAGCACGGCAATGCAATCCTCACACTCTTTAAGAGTATTGCTCAGACTGCCTGACGAATGGAAAATTCTTGTTACCGAATCCATTTCTTCGGGAGTAAAATCCGCCGAAAAAAGACTCAGCGAAGGCTCAAGACCTGCATCAAGACCTTTTTCAAGACTTTCCATTATCCGTTTGTTGAACGCTGTTATAAAATCGCCGTGGCTGATTTTATCCTTTAATTTATAATAAAAATCGGGGTTTCGCAAAAACGAGGCAATAAGAGTTTCCTCAGCTTTTGCCGCCCTGAGATTTACCGCTCTTTCGGGGTTGTTTTTATCCTCGAAGCTCTTTGCAAGCATTGCATCCGTCTGCTGCCGCTTTTTTGCTTCATCGGCTCTGCGGAGCTTTGATGCCGCCGAATTAATCTGTGCTTTTATGCTCTCTGTACTGACTCCGAGCTCATTTGAAAGACGGGTTGCATAAATTTCACGCTCGATGCTTCCGCAGCCTGCGAGCACCTGCGATGCCGCCATGAGAAATCTCAGTTTTCCGTCGTCGGTGGCAAGATTATATTTGTTTCTTTCTTCAAGAAGCTTATATTCGGTTTTGTTTGAAGCCTCTTTGAGAAGGTCGGCAAATCTTTCCTTGCCGTGTTTTCTGATTATTTCATCGGCATCCTTGCCGCCTGCCATGGTAACAACCCTGAGCTTCAGTCCCGTTTTACCGAGGATTCCGAGAGCCTTTTCGGTTGCCGCCTTGCCTGCACCGTCATTATCGTAGCAGATAATAACCTCTTCCGCATAGCGTGAAAGCAGGTTTGCCTGCTCGTTTGTGAATGCCGTACCCAGACACGCAATGGCATTTGTGAAGCCCGCCTGATGAAGTGCGATAACATCCATATACCCTTCGCAG
>JAZOVN010000195.1:0-2739 GCA_045658725.1 Acutalibacteraceae bacterium | reverse complement strand
AAAAAAACCAAAGCAGAAAGCTCTCCATCTCTTTTGAAGAAAGCGGGGATAATAAATGAATGATATTTTCATATTGGGAATTTCCGCTTTTTATCACAATTCGGCTGCTGCCCTAATAAAAAACGGAGAAATCGTTGCTGCCTCAGAGGAAGAAAGATTCACAAGAATCAAAGGAGACGCAAGCTTTCCGATAAACGCAATTATTTTTTGCCTCGAACAGGAAAAAATCACTTTCTCCGATGTTACAAAAGTTGTGTTTTATGAAAGCACTACGGAAAAATTCGGCAGAATAATGACAACCGCACTAACAGAATCTCCGTCAGGCCTCAAGCAGTTCCTCAATGCTGTTCCGCTGTGGCTGACCGATAAGCTGTGGTGTCACAAACAGATTATAAAAGAGCTTAACATAGACAGCAATAAGCTGACATATATTCCTCATCATCTCAGTCATGCGGCTGCCGCTTTTTATCCCTCTCCGTTCAGAAGTGCGGCGGTTCTGACAATTGACGGTGCAGGCGAATGGACCACATTATCCTGGGGAGAATGCAACGGAACGGAAATCGAACTGAAAAAGGAAATGAGATTTCCGAATTCAATAGGTCTTTTATATTCTGCGTTTACCCTTTATACAGGATTTAAAATCAACAACGGAGAATATAAGATGATGGGGCTTGCTCCCTACGGCACACCGAAATATGTTGATATTATCAAAAACCATCTGATAAAAATCGGAGATGACGGCAGCGTTGTTCTTAATCTGAAATATTTCGGATACACCAAAAGCATGGATACCATCAACAAAAACTTTGAAGAATTATTCGGTCAGCCAAGACGAAAACCCGAAAGCGAAATCACTCCGTTTTACGCCGATATCGCCGCAAGCATTCAGGCTGTTACCGACGAAATCATTCTCACCTGCGCAAAACATATAAAAGAGCAGACAGGCATGAAAAATCTTGTTCTTGCAGGCGGTGTTGCGCTCAACATAACCTCCATGGGCAAGCTGAAGCAAAGCAATATTTTTGATAACATCTGGATTCAGCCTGCCGCCGGCGATTCGGGATGCGCTGTAGGTGCAGCTCTTTATGTCTATTATAAAGAAACATCCGATACCCGCAAAGAAACCGAAACAGATCTGATGAAAGGCTCATATCTTGGATATATGATAGAAAATGATAACGCTGACGATGACCGTGAGCTTGAATCTCTCGGAGGTATATGGACCAATCACACCGAAGAAGAGCTTTCACGGAAGATTGCACACCTTATTGATAAAGGTATGATCGTTTCTGTTGCAAGAGGGCGTGCCGAATTCGGTCCGAGAGCGTTGGGCAACCGCTCTATTCTCGCAGATGCAAGGCGTGCGGATATGCTTCAGCATCTCAATCTCAACATAAAATTCCGTGAAGGTTTCAGACCTTTTGCTCCTGCAGTTGCCGAAGAGGATGCCTCCGATTATTTTGAAATGCATGGCAGCTCTCCTTATATGCTGTATGCTTTCCCGGTAAAAAAAGAAATCCGTATGGATTTCACCCCTTCGGAATCAATAACCGCAACCGCTTCCTGCGAAAGGTCGGTTATTCCTGCAGTCACTCATGTTGACTATTCCGCCCGTATTCAGACCGTAAACAAAGAAACCTCTCCGTTCTTTTATTCCGTTTTGCAGAATCTGAAAGAGCTGAACGGATGCAGCGTTTGCGTTAACACATCATATAATGTTCGGGGAGAGCCCATTGTTAACACTGCCGCAGATGCTTACAGATGTTTTATGAAATCAGGCATTGATTTTGCGGTTATCGGAAACAGACTTTTTGAAAAAAGCAAGCAGAAGGGCGGTGGCGGAAATGGCTGAAACACCCAAAACCAAATCCTTCAGAAAACAGTATAATAATCTCTGCAAAAGAAGAAAAATTAATGAACTAAGCCTGTCAGGTATAGTTTCAGGTGCTGTTCTGTGTGCTGTCGGTCTTTATCAGACATTGTGTTTTGAGGGTGGTTGGCTCGCTGTTTTTTACGGAATCAGTATAGTCGGTGCCGCTCTGATTATTCTCGGCACTTTTTTACCGACAGCTCTTGAAATGCCCTTTAAATATCTGAAAAAATACGCAAAATTCATCGGCGGCTTTTTGCTGAAAATCATTCTCATTCCGTTTTATCTTGTAATGTCTTTTATCAACCTTTTCACGCACAAAAAATATTCCGAGAAATTCGGCTTTTATAAATGGGATAACAACAGCAATATAACCTCAGAATTTGCCGAATACAGCAACACAAAAAGCAAAAAACACAAATATGTGACACTCGGCATAGCAGAAGATGTTTTTCTGACACTTTATAAAAACAAAACATTCATCCTGATACCCTTGGTTGCTGTTCTTCTTGCTCTTGGCTTTGTGTTTTTCTTTGCTTCCTCAAATGCAGTTTTTTCTTTTGTTTATACTTTATTCTGATTTATCTGATGATTTTGCAAGTTGTCTATATAAATCCTGCATAATTTGTGCAAAAAGCAGAAATAATATGCTTTATTATGCAAGTTGTTGACACCTGCTATTTCATATGCTATAATAAGTTCAACATTTAACACTAAGGAGGCAAGGTTTATGAAAAACAATGATTTACCGTTATTGCTGCTTGATAATTCCTCGATGAGCACCGTTATCAACGAGGGCGAATTCAAAAGCGAAATGATGACCTTTGAAGAAACAAAAGCCATTATTGAGATGTATGAAAACGATGATA
>JAZOVN010000194.1:0-3665 GCA_045658725.1 Acutalibacteraceae bacterium | reverse complement strand
AAGACGGATTTCTTGAATGTCTTGAAAGATTCTTTTCCAAAAGACCTGCAGCCATTGTTGTTACGAGAGGCTTGCAGTGCGGAAAAAGATTTCTGAGTTTTGCAGAAAAATATGAAGTTCCCGTTCTCGGAACATCCGAATCAACCTCGGGCAGCATGTCTGCAACAATTTCATATCTCGGTGTTGAACTTGCACAGAGAATCACTCGCCACGGTGTTCTTGTTGAGGTTTACGGTGAAGGTGTTCTTATTCTCGGTGACAGCGGTGTCGGTAAAAGTGAAACAGCGCTTGAACTGATAAAAAGAGGACACAGACTTATCGCTGACGATGCCGTGGAAATCAGAAGGGTTTCAAATAAAACGCTTGTCGGATCCGCTCCCGATAATATCCGTCATTTTATTGAGCTACGCGGTGTCGGTGTACTTAATGCAAGAAGACTTTTCGGTATGGGTGCAGTTAAACTTACAGAAAAGGTCGATATGGTTATTCAGCTTGAACAGTGGGACAGCGAAAAGGTATATGACCGTCTCGGTCTTGAAAATGAATATACCGATATTCTCGGTATTCAGGTTCCCGTAACAACGGTTCCTGTTAGACCCGGCAGAAACCTTTCAATTATCATTGAAGCTGCCGCAATGAATAACAGACAAAAGAAAATGGGCTACAATGCAGCCAGAGAGCTTCTTCACGGTCTCGGAATGACAGATGATATCATTCCCGCAAAGAAAGAGCTTGAATTCTGGCACAACTTTTAATAAATCAGGATAAATTTACTTTGGAGGTAATAAAATATGTACAGAATCGGTGTTGATCTCGGCGGTACAAATATCGCTGTAGGTGTTGTTAACGAAGAACTTAAGATTATCGGCAGAGGAAAGGTTAAGACCAAAGCGCCCAGACCTGCTGCTGAAATTTTTGATGATATTGCTCTTGCAGTTCAGATGGCAGTCAAGGATGCAGGCATTTCAATGGATGATGTTAAATCTGTTGGTGTCGGTACTCCCGGTTCGGTTAATAAGGATAACGGTTATATCGAATTTTCAAACAACCTTGAATTCAATCAGGTTCCTGCAAAGGAAATGCTTGAAGAGAGAATCGGCAAGCCCATTTATCTCGAAAACGATGCAAACTGTGCCGCTCTCGGCGAAGCTATTGCAGGTGTCGGTAAGGGTGTAGGCAACTTTGTTGCAGTTACTCTCGGCACAGGTGTCGGCAGCGGTATTATCGTTAACGGTAAAATTGTCAGCGGCGTTAATTATGCAGGCGGTGAAATGGGTCATACCGTTATTATGGTAAACGGCAAGCAGTGTAACTGCGGAAGAAAAGGCTGCTGGGAACAGTATGCATCCGCAACTGCTCTTATTGCTAAGACAAAAGAAGCAATGCTTGAAAATAAAGACAGCAAGATGTGGCTGCTTTGCAACGGCAGTGTTGACAATGCAAGCGGCAGAACAGCTTTTGATGCAATGCGTCTCGGCGATGAAGCTGCACAGAAGGTAGTTGATAACTACATTTACTATGTAGCTGTCGGCGTTTCAAACATAATCAACACATTCCAGCCCGAATTCGTATGTGTTGGCGGCGGTGTCAGCCATGAAGGAGAAACCCTTCTTGCTCCGCTGAGAAAACATATTGAAGATGAAAGATACAGCATCTATGCCTCAAAGCAGACAAAGGTTGTTGCCGCTGAACTCGGTAACGATGCAGGTATCTTCGGTGCAGCTCTTCTTGATGAATAATTTCTTGGAGGATAACATGAGCTTATACGATAATCTTTGCACTTTGTGCGACAAACTTGAATGTGAATATTCTACTGATGCCGTGCTCAAAGATTATACGAGCTTTAAAATCGGCGGAAAAGCCGATCTTATGATTTTCCCTGATTCTGCAGAGAAGCTTTCAGAAATAGTTTCTCAGGCAAACAACGATAAAATTCCCGTCTTTGTAATCGGAAAAGGCAGTAATCTGCTTGTGAATGACGAAGGTATAAAAGCGGCTGTGATTAATACCTGCAAAATGGATGGAATTGAACTCGTTGACAGTACAATAATCAGATGTCAGAGCGGCATTTCTCTTTCAAGGCTTTGCCGCTTTGCTCTCGATAATTCTCTGACGGGTCTTGAATTTGCCTTCGGAATTCCCGGCACTGCAGGCGGTGCGGCTTACATGAATGCAGGTGCATACGGCGGAGAAATTAAGGATGTTCTTGTTTCATGTGAGCATATCAATCCCGACGGAAGCATTTCTTCATTCAGCGGTGATGAACTTGACCTCAGCTACCGACACAGTGTTTATTCCGACAGTGATTATGTTATCACTTCTCTTACCCTGCAACTGGAAAAAGGGGATAAGGATGAGATAAAATCAAAGATGGATGAGCTTATCGGCAAACGCAAGGATAAGCAGCCTCTTGAATATCCGAGTGCGGGAAGCACTTTCAAAAGACCCGAGGGTTATTTTGCAGGTGCATTGATTGAGCAGTGCGGTCTTAAGGGTTTCACATCCGGAGGTGCACAGGTCAGCGAAAAGCATGCGGGATTTGTTATTAATATCGGCAATGCAACTGCCGCCGATGTTATGTCGGTGATTGAACATTGTCAAAAAACAGTTTTTGAAAACACCGGTGTGACTCTTGAACCCGAGGTTAAAACAATTTAACGGGAGGAATAGTTTTGTCGTTCTCTTCAGATGTAAAAAGTGAAATAGCAAAAGCAGAAAATTTTTCTTCCTGTTGTCTTCATGCACAAGTCTACGGGCTTGTGCTTTTTGCTCATTTCTCAAAATATAATTTTTCAATCACAACTGAAAACAGCGATGTTTTTGAGCTTTATCTGTCTTATCTTAAAGATTATTGCGGTGTTGATCCCGTGATTAATGACAGCGGAACAAAAAAACAGACCGCATACCTTAAAACAGACAGCGAAAAAGAAAAAGCTTTTGAAAAATTCGGTCATTCTCTCAAGGAAGCAACGCTCAGAATCAACCGTGCGAATATTGCGGATGAATGTTGTGCGGGCGCATTTCTCCGCGGAGTTTTTCTTGCCTGCGGAACTGTTACTGCTCCCGAAAGAGGTTATCATCTTGAATTTGTTGTTCCTTATAAGAAACTTTGTACCGATCTGATGAAGTTTCTTGATGAGCTTGAACTCAATCCGAAATACATAGTCAGAAAAGGTAATCATATTATCTATTTCAAAGACAGCGAAAGTATTGAAGATATTCTTGCGATTATCGGTGCTCAGGATGCTTCTCTTTATGTTATGGGTATCAAAATTGAAAAGGATGTCAAAAATAAAGTCAACCGAAAGCTTAATTTTGAAATGTCAAATATCAGCAAAACGGTTGATGCCGCAAATCTGCAGGTTGAGGCAATTGAATATATCGAAAGTAAGGTCGGGATTTCATCTTTACCCGATACCCTTCAGAAAATTGCTTATATCAGACTTGAAAATCCCGAATCAAGCCTGAGTGAGCTCGGGAAATTGATGGACGAGCCTATTTCACGTTCGGGAATCAATCACAGACTCAACAGAATTGTTAAAATTGCGGAAGAACTCAAAAACGGTGATAAATAATGTCTTTTACTCATTTACATGTCCACAGTGAATACAGTCTGCTTGACGGTGCATGCAGAATCGAACCTATGCTTGATAAAATCAAGAGCA
>JAZOVN010000193.1:0-14538 GCA_045658725.1 Acutalibacteraceae bacterium | reverse complement strand
TCTGCCCTCAAGATTTTCGTCGGTAAGGGCATTTCTTATTAAATGGATGGTGTAGGACTTCATTTTTCCTCCAAAAAAATATGGTTTTTTTCGTCAGTTTTATCAATATACAATCTGTATAAAATATAGTATAATAATTTAAAAGTTTATACTTTGAGGAGTAATTTATGGATAAGAATTTTCCGGTTATATTAACCGAGCTTCGTAAAGAAAAGGGATTGAGCCAGAAGGAAGCTGCGGCAAAGCTCGGCATTTCGCAGGCACTTCTGTCACATTATGAAAAAGGTATCAGGGAATGCGGACAGAGCTTTCTTATCAGGGTTGCCGATTTTTACGGCGTAACATGCGACTATCTTTTGGGTCGCACCGCAATCCGCAACGAACTTGATACTATTGCGAGCAAAATACTCAGCGACAGCTCAGCATCCGATTCCGAACCTACGGGAAAAACATTCATAAAGGCGGGAACTCTCGTTACCCAGCTTATCAAGGATGCGGATACCGCAAACACGATGAATCTTGATATGCTTTATGTAATTGCACTCTACAAAATAATTCTCATTCAGGCGAAGGCAGGAAATCTGCCAAAAAACTGGTGCGGCAGGGCATATGTCAACGGTGAAGTCTGCTGTAATCCGATGTATCTCGGAATCACGGAGCTTTCGGCATACCGGGCGATAACTCCGGTAAAAAACAAAAAGCCCGTGCCCGATGCACCTGTGCCCGATGCAATAAAAACACTTGTAAGCACAGCCGAAGATTTTATTGTTGAAGCCGCAACGGAGCAATGTCCTCCCGTGCCGTTTGAATTTTTAAGATAAATTCATCAAAAGATAATTTTATCAAAACCACCCGTTGAAAACGGGTGGTTGTTTTTTTGTCAGATAATTGACTCGTAAAGTCTGATATATTCTTTTGCGGATTTACCCCAGCTGTTGTCGCACTTGAGTGCTCTGACAACAAGGGTCTGCCAGTATTCCTTATCGTAATAAGCTCCGAGAGCACGGCGGATAGCATCAAGCATATCATAAGCATCGTAGCTCTTGAAGGTGAAGCCGTTGCCCTTACCGTCACCGCTGTCGGTGATTGTATCTTTGAGACCGCCCGTTTCTCTGACGATGGGGATTGAACCGTAGCGGAGTGCAACCATCTGCGAAAGACCGCAAGGTTCGCTCTTTGAAGGCATGAGGAACAGGTCACTGCCTGCATAAATCTTTCTTGCAAGGTCGGGAACAAAGCCGAGACGCAGACCTACCTTGTCAGGGAATGCGGCTGCAAGCTCCTTGAAGAATGCTTCATATTCCCAGTCACCCGAACCAAGCACAACAAGCTGCATATCGGTTGAAGAAAGCAGATCCCACATGATTCTCTTGATAAGGTCAAGACCCTTATGAGCAACAAGACGGGTTACGATACCCATGAGAGGTACATCCTCTCTGACGGGAAGATTGAACATTTCCTGAAGAGCGGCTTTATTTGCCTTTTTGCCTTCAGGCTCTTTTGCCGAGAAGTTGACGAAGATATCCTTATCCTTTTCGGGGTCATAGTTGATTGTATCGATACCGTTGAGAATACCGCTGAGCTTGTAGCTTCTCTCTTTGAGAATGGGGTCAAGACCGTGGCTGAACCACGGGTCAAGGATTTCGCTCGCATAGGTATTGCTTACGGTTGTTACCTTGTTTGCACATTCGATGCCGCCCTTCATGAGGTTAAGGCAGTCGCCGAACTGCAGAAGGGATGTTGTTTCTTCGCCGAGACCGAAAACATCGCCGAGGATTTCGGTGCCGTATTTACCCTGATACTGGATATTATGAATGGTGAACACGGTTTTGATGCCCGTGTAGCCCTCTCTGTTGCCGTAAATTGTTGAATAATAAACGGGAACAAGAGCCGACTGCCAGTCATTGCAATGAATTATATCGGGCTTGAAATCGATATAAGGCAGAATTTCAAGAACTGCTCTTGAGAAGAAAGCAAATCTTTCTCCGTCATCATAGTGACCGTAAAGAGTGTTGCGCTTGAAGTAATATTCATTGTCGATAAGGTAATATATAACTCCGCCTGCCTTGGCTTCAAAAATTCCGCAATACTGCCTTCTCCATGAAACGGGAACCATAATGCTGGTTATGAATTTCATGCTTGAACGCATTTCGTCGCTGATTGTGCCGTAAAGAGGCATAACAACTCTTGCGGCAATTTTGCGTCTTCTGAGCGCCTGAGGCAATGATCCCGCAACATCTGCAAGACCGCCGCTTGCGGCAAACGGAAGAGCTTCGCTTGCAACATAAAGAACTTTCATTTGTTTTTCCTTTCTCAGCTGAAAATAACTGTTGTATAATACTTACCCTCATAAACAACAACGCCTACGCCTATCTGCGTTGTATCCGCACTCATTGCAGATGAGCTGTTTGCAGCCGCAACCTGCTGATAAACGGGATTTCCGCCGTAGGTCGTGACAAGGCAGTAGGTTGATGCCTCACCGTAGGTTTCGGGCATTGCAGCCGCCATGCTGTTGGTTCTTGCCGTAGCTTTGAGGTTTGTTGAATGAGCAAGAGGCTCAAGACCTGCAGCTTCTCTGTCCATATTTATCTGGCTGACAATATTATCTGCAAGAGCATCGTCGCGTCTGAATTCGGGCTCAATATTGATAAGCTTCTTTTCGGTTGTTCCCGTTTCCACCTGCCAGATATCCTCTTTTGTGGTGGGAGGAGCATCAAGAGTTACGATTTCCGTTACGGGATTGCCGTTTTCGTCAACCTCTGTTTTGCCCCAGCGGTTTGTGACAACCGCAGCTTCGGTTCTGGGAACGAATTCCGTTGTAGGTTCGGTTGTTGTTATACTGTCGGCAGCAACGGTATAAGTCACAATCTCCGTGAAGGGAACACCGTTTTCGTCAAACTGCGGAATTCCGTTGGGATCCGTCACGGCAACAACGGATGACTGCTCAACAAACGGAGCGGTTGTTGTTTCCGTGTTGGGAACGGTGGTTCTTCTTTTGGTTGTGGGATATGTGTGGTTTGATGAATATTTGGGCTTCGGATAGGTGTGCACCCATGTGATATATTCAACGCTGCCGTCTTCATTGGTTTCGGTTTCAACAACAACCGAGGTTTCTATGATTGTTTCAACCTCTGTGGTCTTTTCAACACGCTCAAACGAACCCGTTTTGACAAAAATAACAACAACAACGAGTATAAGAGCAACAATGCATACAAGACCTGTCAGAATGTTTTTACTGGACATTTTTTTATTTCACACTTTCTCAGATAACTATTCCCTTGCCGATATAGACAGGGTAGCTTGAATCGCCGCAAAGCGTTTTGTTGGGCTTGACAACCGCCGCTTTGTCGATAATCACGCAGTTAAGATTTGAATTTTCACCCACAAAAGTATCCTGCATGATGATTGAATTCTTGATTTTTGCACCCTTTTCAACGGTTACGCCTCTGAAAAGAATGCAGTTTTCAACCTCGCCGTAGATATGGCATCCGTCAGCGATGAGTGAATTTTTAACATTTGAGCCTATGCCGTAAACGGCGGGAACCTGGTCTCTGACCTTTGTATATACGGGTCTTTCCGCAGCAAAAAGCTCTTTTCTGTTTTCAAGCTTGAGAAGCTCAAGGCTGATATCGTAATAGCTCTGAAGTGAGCTGAGAACTCTTGCAAAGCCCGTTACCTCATAGCCGTAGATTCTCAGGTGCTTGACATTCTTTGCGATAATTGTTTCAAGGTCAACTATCTTTGCACTGTGTGCTTCGTGAAGAAGTCTTTCAAGAAGAGTTCTTCTGATTATCATAACCTTGACGGAATAATTTGTGTTGCCGCTGTAGCAGTCGATGAGAGCGGTTGAGGTTACTCTGCCGTTTTCATCCATGATAAGCTCGGTGCCGTTTTCAAGCTCGGAGGGCTTGCCGCTTGCGTATGCGATGGTAATATCGGCATCCTTTGCGGTATGAGCCTTGATAAGCTTGCTGTAATCCATGCTGCATACAAGATTGCAGTCAGTCATGAGAACATGCTCTTTCTTTGAATCGCTGATATAGTCGATACAGCCGTAAAGAGCGTCTGCCTTGCCGATTGTGATACCTGCACCGGGAGTATCGTAAGGCGGAAGAAGGGTCATACCTTCTCTTTTTCTTGAAAGATCCCAGGGCTTGCCGTTGCCGATGTGATCCATAAGCGAACGGTAATTGCTCTTGGTTATAACACCGACCTGAGTGACGCCTGAATTGACCATATTTGAAAGAGGAAAGTCAATAAGGCGGTAACGGGCAGCAAACGGAATTGAGCCCATTGTTCTCAGAGCGGTAAGCTGAGGAATTGCTTCATCACAGGCATTGGAAAAGATAATGCCGAGAACATTTTTTGCAGACATTATTCCGCACCTCCTACATCGCTGTCTGTCATTGTATCGGGAGCAATTTTTGCACCCTTGCCGATTGTGACGCCGTTGCCGATAACAGCCACGCCCCAATCATTGATATCTTCCATATTTTCAGGGCTTTCGCCGACAACCGCACCTTCTTCGATAACCGCATTTTCGGCAACTATCGAATACTGAACGGTTGCACCCTTTTTGATTACCGTGCCGGGCATAACGATTGAATATTTGACCTCTGCACCCTCTTCAACGGTAACATTTGCAAAAAGAACGGAGAAATCAATCTTTCCGTTGATTTCGCAGCCTTCGGTTATCATCGAATTTTCAACAACCGCATCCGCACCGATATAATGAGGCGGTGAAGCGGGTGAACGGGAATAAATTCTCCAGCTGTCATCATTGAGGTCAAGGTCAACTTTGGGATTGAGAAGGTCGAGGTTTGCATCCCAGAGGCTGCTGATGGTTCCTACATCCTTCCAGTAGCCGTCAAACTGATAGGCAAACATTCTCTCGCCTGCGGAATGCATTGCGGGAATAACATCGTGGCCGAAATCGTTGCCCGAGCCTTCCTTTGCCTCATCCTCGATAAGATATTTTCTGAGCTTCTTCCAATTGAATATATAAACACCCATTGAAGCCTTGTTGCTTCTGGGATTCTTGGGTTTTTCTTCAAATTCGCTGATTGAGCCGTCTTCATTGACTATCATAAGACCGAAACGGCTTGCCTCTTCCCACGAAACCTCAAGCATTGCAATGGTGCAGTCTGCGTTCTTTTCTTTGTGGAAATCAAGCATCTTTGAATAGTCCATCTTATAGATATGGTCACCCGAAAGAATAAGCACATATTCGGGATCGTATCTTTCGATGAAATTGATATTCTGATAAATTGCGTTTGCGGTGCCTTTATACCATTCTGTTCCCTTTATCTGCTGATAAGGTGAAAGAATATGAACGCCGCCGTTGGCTCTGTCAAGATCCCACGGCTGACCGTTGCCGATGTAATCATTCAGCTCAAGGGGCTGATACTGAGTCAGAACACCGACGGTATAAATGCCGGAGTTGACACAGTTTGAAAGAGGGAAGTCAATGATGCGGTATTTGCCGCCGTAGGGCACGGCAGGCTTTGCGATGTTTTTTGTCAGAATGCCGAGACGGCTGCCCTGACCGCCTGCAAGGAGCATTGCTATGCATTCGGGTTTTACTGCCATGGGGAATTCCTCCTTATATTTAAGATGTCTTTTTTCTTGAAGTATTTTTTATATACATACAGCTGAGGCCTTCAATATCAATCTCGATGCTGTAATCGTATCCGTGCATGGGTATCTTTTTTGCTTTGACCGAGCCGACGGTGCTTTCGCCTTTTCCGCCGAATTCGGGAGATGCGGAGCTGAAAACAACTCTGTATGTTCCCGCCTTGGGAACGCCGAAGCGGTATTTCTGCCTTGTAACGGGAGTGAAATTGCAGACCGAAATGATTTCATTTTCACTCTTGTCGCGTCTGATATATGCAACAACGGAATTATCCCTGTCGTCACTGACTATCCAGTTGAAGCCCTCCCAGCTGTAGTCATCCTCCCAGAGGGGAGCATTCTTAAGATAAAAAGCATTGAGTGCCGCAACATAATTTTTAAGCTGCCTGTGAGCATCATAATCGAGAAGCATCCAATCTAGCGGCTGCTTGTAATTCCATTCGATGAACTGACCGAATTCACTTCCCATGAAAAGAAGCTTTTTGCCGGGATGCGACATCATGTAGCCGAGGAAGGAGCGGACACCCGCAAATTTTTCTTCGTAGCTGCCGGGCATTTTATTGATGAGCGAACACTTGCCGTGAACAACCTCATCATGCGAAATCGGAAGAACGAAATTCTCTGAAAACGCATAGAAGAAAGAGAATGTGAGGCAATCGTGATTATTCTTTCTGTGAACGCCGTCAAGCGAGAAATAACGCAGACAGTCATTCATCCAGCCCATGTTCCACTTGAAGTTGAAGCCGAGACCGCCCATGTAGGTCGGCTTTGAAACCATAGGCCATGCGGTGCTTTCTTCTGCGATCATCATAACATCGCCGTATTCTCTGAATATGCTTTCGTTGAGCTTCTGAAGAAAAGCAACGGCTTCAAGATTTTCGTTGCCGCCGTGAGCGTTGGCAATCCAGTGCCCGTCATCTCTGCCGTAATCGAGATAGAGCATGGAAGCAACCGCATCAACGCGAAGACCGTCGATATGGTATTTTTCTATCCAGAACATCGCACTTGACAGAAGGAAAGAGCAGACTTCGGGTCTTCCATAGTCAAAAACTCTTGTGCCCCACTGATAGTGCTCGCCTTTTCTCGGGTCGGGATATTCGTAGCACGGAGTACCGTCAAACTCATAAAGACCGAAGGCATCCTTCGGGAAATGAGCAGGCACCCAGTCAAGAATAACTCCGATATTCATTGAATGAGCCTTGTCTACAAAATATGCAAAATCTTCGGGAGTTCCGTAGCGTGAGGTTGGAGCAAAATAGCCTGTTACCTGATATCCCCACGAGCCGTCAAACGGATGCTCCGAAACGGGAAGAAGCTCAATGTGGGTGTATCCCATTTCGCTGACATAGGGAACGAGTCTGTCGGCAAGATCTCTGTAGGAAAGCGGATTTCCGTCATCATGCATCTGCCATGAGCCTGCATGAACCTCATAAACATTGACAGGAGAAGCATAAATGCTTCTGCTTTTCCTTTTCTTCATCCATACCTTGTCAGTCCACCTGAAATCAAGCGAAGGATAATATTTTGAAGCGGTTTCGGGTCTGGTCTGTGCATGGAATGCATAAGGATCGCTCTTGAAAATATCGCGTCCGTCTTTTGTGCGGATGAGATATTTGTATGCGTCATATTCCTTAACGCCTTCAACGGTGCATTCCCAGATACCGTCGCTGATTTTTTTCATCGGTGCACATTCCGCATTCCATCCGTTGAAATCACCTGCAACACCTATTTTTTCGGCATTCGGTGCCCACACCCTGAAAACCGTTCCTCCGTCGCACGGATGAGAACCGAGAAATTCATATGCTTTTGCGTTGGTTCCTTCATGGAACAAGTAAATCGGGATGTTACCTTTATCTGTCTTCATAAAACGAAAGCCTCCGCTTTTTAATTAGTAATATTATAACAATAAACAAATATATTTTCAAGGGCATATTATAAATATTAGTGCCAAATTATCGCCGTAAAAGTTTAACAATTTGACGATAAAGGTTACAATTATGTCACCTTCATTGACAAAAATGCACATATTTGATATCATTTCCGTATCCTAATTATAATGGCAAGGAGTGCCTGATAAATGATTAGTTCTGATAACTTATGCATGGGCTGTATGCGTGAAACAGGCGGTGCGGGTCAATGCCCTCATTGCGGTTTTCTTTCGGAAGCGGCTCAGATTCCGCCCTATCTCCCCATAAGAACCGTTATTGCCAACAGATATCTCGTGGGCAAAATGCTCGAATATAACGGAGAAGGTGCAACATACATCGGTTGGGATATCACCGAAAAAAAAGCAGTCAGAATCAGAGAATTCATTCCCGATTCATTCACTACAAGAACCACATCCAACCTCACCCTCCAGGTCATGAGAGGCAGCGAGGATGTTTTCGCCGAGCTTCGTCAGAGCTTTGAAGAACTCTGGACAAAGCTTGCAAGGCTCAAAGGTCTTTCCGCACTCATCAGCGTTACCGATGTTGTTGAGGCTTACGGAACCTCATACGCAATCTATGAGCATTTCGAAGGAATCACTCTCAGAGATTTCCTTCTCAGAAGCAAAACGGGTTATCTTCCGTGGGAAAAGGCAAGGCAGATTCTCATGCCCATTCTTTCAACCCTCGGAACACTTCATTCCTCGGGAATTATCCACAAGGGGATTTCTCCGTCAACACTTGTTATTTCGTCTGACGGAAAAATAAAGATAACGGGCTTTTGCATCGGTGCCGTAAGAACCGCAAGAAGCGACCTCAACAACCAGCTTTTTGACGGTTACGCAGCCATTGAGCAATACGGCTTCGACGGCAGTCAGGGCACATGGACCGATATCTATGCCTTTGCCGCCGTGCTTTACCGCACTCTTATCGGAAGCGACCCCATTCCCGCAAAAGAAAGAATGACGAATGACCGACTTATGGTTCCCGGCAAATTTGCGGAAGCTCTTCCCGCATATGTAATCAACGGACTTATCAACGCTCTTCAGATTCTTCCCGAAGACAGAACAAGAACCGTTGAGCAGCTCAGAGCAGAGCTTTCGGCTTCTCCCGTTGCAACAGCGGTAAGCGGTCAGTATCAGCAGAGAAAAACCGTTCCTCCCGCAGCTCCTTCAGGTGCACCCGCACCGAAAAAGCCTGCCTCACCTGCTCCCGCCAAAAAGAACGGCAACAAAAAGAAGGGCAAAGACGGGGCTCAGGTTATTGTTACCTCGGCAATTATAAGCATTGCAATCGGTCTTGTCATTTTTATCATTCTTGCGTTCACGGTTTTCCGTGACAGGCTTTCAATAGACATCAGCGGCTCACAGGCTACCACATCCGCTTCGGTTGAGCAGACCCAGTCAGAGCCGATTGCCGTTCCGAATTTCATCGGCAGAAGCTACCTTGATATTTCGTCAAATCCCGTCTTCAATCAGAATTTTGATTTCGGTGATCCCGAATATGTTTATGATGAAGAAGTTGCCGAAGGCTACATCGTCGGTCAGAGCGTTCAGCCCGACGAAAAGGTTGCTCCCGGCACAAAAATCACACTCTATGTCAGCAAGGGCGAAGAAGAAATCATTCTTCCCAATGTTATCGGCTCCGATTACGAAGAAGCGGTTGCACGCCTCGAAGAGCTCGGCTTTGAGTGCAAGAAAAACGAAATTTCTCAGGGAAATCACCGAGAAAACGAAATAGTTTCGATGTCTCCCAGCTATGAAAAAGCATATCCTCCCGGAACAACGGTCTATCTCATTGTTTACACACCCGAAACAGAGCTTGTAACCGATGAGAACGGTGAGATTATTCCTCCCGAAGAGCCTGCGGATGAAGAAGATAACAATTCCGAAAACACTCCTGCAGACAGCGGCGAAGAATATATTCCCGAAGAGGAATATTGATACACAGACAAACGGGTGGCATGAAGATGTCGCCCGTTTTTTGGAGAAAAAATGAAAAATACTTTTCCTTCATACTATAAGCAGTTTTCCTGCATTGCCGACCGATGCCCCGACACCTGCTGTGCAGGCTGGGCGGTTGTTGCAGACGGAGAAAGTCTTGAAAAATACAAAAACACCGACGGCTCCTTCGGCGATAAAATCAGAAGCGTTATTTCCGTTGACGAAGACGGCGACACGGTTTTCACCCCCGTCAACAACCGCTGTCCCTTTCTGCTTGAAAACGGACTTTGCGAAATGTATATTGAACTTGGTCACGAAAATCTCTGCCGCACCTGCAGACAGTATCCCCGTCACATAACATATTTCGGTGCAAGAAGCGAAACGGGCATTTCCCTCTCCTGCCCCGAAGCGGCAAGGCTTATCATGCAAAGCAGCGGACCGATAACCTTTGAAACGGAAAACACCCTTGATTTTCCGCAGCCCACGGATATTGATGCAGAACTGTATTTTACACTTCTCGAAGCACGAAAAAAGGCGATTGATATACTTCAGAACAGAGAATTTTCAATCGAATCAAGAATATGTGCATTTCTTGATTTTTCCAAAAAAATTTCTCCGCTTGTAAGACACTTTGAATGTGATAATATCCGCAATGCGATTTCGGAGGATTATTTCGCAAAAGAAAAACCGCCTCACTCCCGAAGAAGAGAAAACGGTTCGCTGAAAAAGATTTTTTCGGATTTCAGAAAGCTTGAAATGCTTGATACTTCATGGAAAGACGCACTTTCCGATGCGGAAACCGCAAATACATATGATTATGCAAAATCCGTCAGAGAATACGGGTGGGAATATGAGCATCTTATGGTTTATTTCGTTTTCCGCTATTTCATGACTGCCGTTTTTGACGGAGATCTGCTCACAAAATCAAAGCTTGCGGCAGTTTCGTTTATCGTTATTCAGAAGCTCAACGCAAGTGTGAATGCCGACAAAGAAACACGCACAAAAATCATGCAGAGATATTCCAAGGAAGTTGAACACTCGGCTTCAAACATGGAGTTTCTGAAAATAGCAATAAAAAAAAGCCGTTGCTACGGCATTGAAAATCTGATAAATATTATTATGGAGAAATAATTATGAAATTCTGCAATCTTGTCAACACAAAGCAGGGAAGCAAATCCGTTCACCGTTATTCAAACGGCAACACCCTGCCCCTTGTGCAGCTCCCCTTCGGCATGACGGCATTTGCTCCGCAGACCGTCGAAAACAACATCCGCTGGTATTATCATCCCGACAGCCGCAGCCTTGAGGGAATCCGTCTTACCCATCAGCCCTCTCCGTGGATTGCGGATTACGGCGCAATGCTTTTCAGCCTTCAGAATAAAAAAATGGGTGGCTTTGACGGTGAAGACAGATGGTCGGGCTTCAGACCCGAAGATACCGTGCTCACCCCCTATTGTCTCAAATTCCGTTTTCTTCGCTGCAGAGCGGATTTTGAGCTTGCTCCCACCGAAAGAGGTGCGGTAATCAAGGTTGATTTTGACGAGGATATTGACAATTATTTTTCTGTCACTCCCGTCAAAGGCAACAATTCATTCCGCTTTGATGAAAAGACAAATACCCTCTACGCTTCAACCGATATGCACATGAGCGGCGAGGCGGTCAAATTCAAAAATTATATCGTTCTCAAATTCCCCGAGGGAAGCGTTGATGTTGAAAAAATCCTTGTCAGCAACGACGATAAATTCCGTAACGGAACAAAAATCAGAGGCAAAAAAGCAGGCATTCACATTGCACTCAAAAATAAATCAACCGAAATCCTGCTCGCCTCATCATACATAAGCTTCAATCAGGCTCTTCTCAATCTTAAAACAGAGCTTACGGGTGCAACTCTTAAGTCGGTAAAATCATCCGCAGAAGCAAAATGGGAAGAATATCTTTCAAGAGTAAAGATTGAAACCAAGGATAAGAAAATGCTCAAAACATTCTATTCGTGTATGTACCGTGCATTCCTTTATCCCCATAAGTGCCACGAATACGATGCAAACGGCAACGCAATTCACTACTGCCCCCATGACGGCTCAATAAAGAAGGGCGAAAGATACACCGACAACGGCTTCTGGGATACTTACAGAACAGTTTATCCCTTCTTCTCGCTCGTTGCGAAGGATGAACTCCGTGAAATGCTCACCGCATTCATCAACGAATACACCGAAAGCGGATGGCTTCCCAGATGGCTTTCAATCGGCGAATGCGGCTGTATGCCGAGCACCCTTGTTGATGCGGTTATCTGTGACGGTGCGGTCAAGGGCTTCATCGATAACGAAACTCTTGAAATTGCACTTGAAGGTATGATAAAGCATTCCGTAAAAAACGCTCCCCACAGCCGCTTCGGCAGAAACGGTGCAGAGAGCTATTGCAAACTCGGATATGTTCCCTATGAAGAAGAAAAAGAGACCGTCAATCTCACTCTCGATGCCGCATACGGTGACTGGTGCATTGCCGAAATCGCAAAAATCCTCGGCAAGAGCGATATTGAGAAAGAATACAGAAAGCGTGCTCTCAACTATAAAAATCTTTTCGATCCCGAATCGGGCTTTATGCGTGCAAAGGACAGAAAAGGCAATTTCAGACCCGACTTCACTCCCATCGGATGGGGCCGCGACTATACAGAAGGCAGTGCATGGCAGAATTCATTTGCAGTGCCCCACGATATCGAAGGTCTTGCAGAGCTTTACGGCGGAAAGGATAAGCTCATTGAAAAAATTGACGAGCTTTTCGCAACTCCTCCTCACTATGAAATCATCGGCTACGGCTGTGAAATCCATGAAATCACCGAAATGGCGGCGGTTGATTTCGGTCAGTGCGGCATGAATAATCAGCCGAGCTTCCATATCCCCTATATCTACTCGGCTCTCGGCGATGTTGAAAAATCCGCATACTGGGTAAAGAAAATCTGCGATGAGCTTTTCTCATATGAAGACGACGGCTTCCCCGGTGACGAGGATAACGGCACAACCGCTATCTGGTATATCTTCGGCGTGCTCGGTCTTTATCCCTTCTGCCCCGGCACAAAGGAATTTGTAAAGGGCATAAAGCAGGTTGACAAAGCCTTCATCGGCGATAAAGAGCTTGATATCAACAAATTCTCAGGCAACAAAATCAATTATGACGATATAAAATAATCGGAAAGGAAAATGACTATGGACAGATATCTTATCATCAACGCCGACGATTTCGGTATGTGCAGAGGTGCAAACCTTGCGGTTATGGATCTTCTCAAAGACGAAAAAAGTGCACTCACATCAACAACAGTCATGACTCCCTGCGCATGGGCACCCGAAGCATGCCAGTTTGCTGCGGCAAATCCCGAGCTTGCAATCGGTGTTCATCTCACTTTCACAAGCGAGTGGTCAAAATACCGCTGGGCACCCGTCAACACAAGCAACACCGATTCTCTGCGTGACGAAGAGGGCTTCATGTGGCATGAAAGCGACCAGGTTGAGCAGAATGTTGACATTGACGAGGTTGAAGGCGAAATCAGAGCACAGATTGAACGCTGCAAAAAGCTCGGTCTTGCAACTCCCTCACATCTCGACAACCACATGGGCTCGCTTTACGGCATTGAAACAGGCAGATTTGAGCTTCTTCAGACAACTCTTGCAATCGCAGGCGAATACGGTCTTCCCTTCCGTCTGCCCGGCATCTTCTCGGATGCAATGCTCGGCAACTCAATGCTCGAAATCAATGTTGACAAGAGCATGATTGACATGGTATACGGAAAGATTATTGAATTTGCAAAAGCAAACGGCGTTGCTCTTCCCGACCATCTTATTCCCAACGAATGGGGCGGACCTCAGGATAACAGCTACGAAGATTTCAGAGAATATCTTTATAACCTCTACACAAGTTTCCCCGAAGGCATAACCGAAACCTATCTTCATCCCTCACTTGAAACCGACGACCTTAAGGGCACATCGGGTGCATGGCAGAGAAGAGTGTGGGAATATCAGGTTATGAAAGACCCCAAAACAAAACAGCACATCGAGGCTCACGGAATCAAGCTCATCAACTACCGCGACCTTGCAGAAATGAGAAAATAACAGCACATCGCCCCGAATCCAAAAACGGATTCGGGGCTGTTTTTTATTTGAAAGCCAGGTAAAAATATGTCATGCCGAGTTCGTTGAGATTGGCGGTAACGCTCTTTGAAATAACTCCGTTTCTGACCTTGAAGCCCTTTGCGGTAAGCTCAATTCCGAGGCTCGCACCGCCTTTGATTCCCACCGCCGCCGTTGCATAATATTTGCTGTCCGCTGTTTTGTAATACATAAGCGGAAGCCCGCTGCCAACAACGATAACAACGCTCGGCTCAAATCCGAGTGAAACCGTTTCCGTTGAATCACCCGTGCCGAAATACGAGCCGCTTTCAAACGGAGTTTCAAGATATGCCTGCTGTGTTGGCGAAAGATGTATATCCGCATCGTTTATGTGTGTTCCGCAGAGCAGATCCTTGCTGATAAATGACGGAAAATCAAGCCCCGAGCTTGCCGCAGGGCAGAGTGAGGCATTGACCGTTGCCCATGCACTGAGCACAAAAGCATCGGTATCTCTGTCCGAAACAATCCCGTTGCACCCCGAAGAAAGAATATCAAGCCCCGATGCGAATGTCAGACAGTCGATGATATCCGTAAACGCATCATGACACGCCTCGCCTCCGAGCTGATACGGTGCGTGAATCGAAAGCCTGAGTCTGATTTTCGCCTGCCTGCAATATTCGTTTTCAACAAGCACGCCCTCATCGTTTTCGGTAAATGAATCAACAATTTCCATGCTTTCAATGCCGACCGCAACCGTTGTGTTTTTAAGCGGCACAGCCTTTTTGATTGCAGGGAATTCCGTGAGAAACTTGATTTGCGAAAGCTCCTCCCTGCCTTTGAGCCAATCAACAATATTTGACGGCAATGCACTTATTTCATTCATTGTTATCCCTCCTCAAGCTCAACGATAACACGGATTATCGCCCATATATAGAACACTTC
>JAZOVN010000192.1:0-2980 GCA_045658725.1 Acutalibacteraceae bacterium | reverse complement strand
AATTATTAAAAATCCTCACTCTTGTACTTGCATTTTCTTTGATTTTATGTTCCTGCACAGGCACATTTACTACAACCTCTGAAGATTTGAATTCAGATGTAGAAAATAATACTTATACTGAATCCGAAAAAAAATCAGAATTAATCGACGGCACAATTGATTCAAGCGGTAACCGTGTTAAATTCACAATGAAAAACGGCGGCAGTTTTATTGTTGAACTTTATCCTCAGTATGCTCCCGAAACAGTTAATAATTTCAAAAAACTTGTTTCTGCCGGCTTTTATGACGGTCTTACCTTCCACAGAGTGGTTGAAGGATTTATGGCTCAGGGAGGCAGTTCTGACGGACTCGGATATGAAGGCAGTGCTGAAACAATCACAGGTGAATTTTCACTCAACGGTTTTTCGCAGAATACTCTTTCTCATACAAGAGGTGTAATTTCAATGGCCCGTTCTTCCGATTATGATTCTGCATCATCGCAGTTTTTCATCTGCTATGATGATGCTTCGTTCCTTGACGGTTCATATGCTGCTTTCGGTATGGTTACGGAAGGTATGGAAGTTGTAGACGGTTTCCTTGAAGTTGAAAGAAGATATAATTCAAGCGGTGAACTTGCGAGTCCCGTTGAACCGATTGTAATTGAGAAAGCAGAGGTAATCTGATGGCAAATAAAGTTACATTCCGTGCTTACCGTGCAACAGAGATTGAATTTGTGAATAAACATGAAAACGGTGCTCGGATAGAATTTGAAAATAAATATTCATATAATGTAAAATATTCAAAGAATAACAATTGCATAGGTGAATTTACAGTAGAAGTCAATGATAAGGCCAATAAAGATAAATTTCATATAAAAGCAGTTATTCAGGGGATTTTTACATATGATTCGGGTGTTGAAAAAGAAATTATTCATGTTCAGACTTTTAAGGAACTTTTCCCTTATGCAAGAACGATGATTTCTTCTTTAACGGTTAATGCGGGTCTTCCGCCGGTAATACTTCCCACATTTGATATTGAATCTCAGAATATTTACAGATTCGGAAATAACGGTTGAATAAGAAAAGGAGAATAAGATATGGATATAATGGATATTGCTTCAAAAGGTATTGTAGCTATTACGAAAAATTTCGGAAAAAAAATCAAGAAGACAAAAACTGCACCTGTAATTGATAAGGTTAAACCTGTTGAAATTTCAGGAAGCAATTACCGTGCAGGCTTTGCAACAGATGAAATCATGCCCGATCTTTCAAACGGAAAAACATATTGGATTGCAGGTCACGGTTCGGGTCATAAAATGGAAGGTGTTCTTTCACCCGTTTATATCAGTGCTGTATGGCTTGATTGCGGAAATGATGAAGGTATGCTCTGGCTCGGTGCCGATATTGTCGGCATGACAAGAGTTGAAGTCAATAAAATCAGATCAATGATTATGTCTTCACCTAAAATCAAAGGCTGTAAATGTATCAATTTCAGCTGCACACACAGCCATTCGGGTATAGATACTCTCGGTTATTGGGGCAAACCCAATCTTGTCAGCATTCCTTCTGACGGTAAAGACCCTGAATATATGGAAATGCTTATGAATAAAGCTGTTAAAGTTGCAGAAGAAGCATTCGAAAACCGTAAGAGCGGTAAGCTTTATATTGGTGATACAACAATTAAAGACGGACTTCAGACTCGCAGAGGTTTTATTGACAAGCATGAGGTGCTTTCAAGATTCCGTTTTGTTCCTGCTGACGGTTCAAATGAAACATGGATTATGAATTTCGGTGCTCATCCCAATTCGCTCGGCGGATCAAACCGTATGCTCAGCGGTGAATATCCCTATTTCATGCGTAAACAGATTGCAGAAGAGAACGGTGCAAATGTGCTTTTCGGTATCGGTGCAATCGGTGCAATGGATGCAGCTGAGCTTGACAGCGAAGATAATGTTAACTGCATTAAACTTCAGGCAAAAATGATTGCTGACGCCGCTCTTAAAATTGATAATGATAAAGAACTCACTCCCGAAATGAAAATCATGCAGCAGCCCTTCTATCTTCCTGTCGGTAATTATGTTTTAACTCTTCTTGCAATGCGTCATGTTATGAGTTTTAATGCTTATCCCAGCGATGAAAGTGATATCGGCATTGCAATGATGACCGAAATGACATATATGTCGATCGGCGGCAAGAAGGTTCTTCTTCTTCCCGGTGAAAGCTTTGTTTCTACCGTTTACGGCGGATATAAAACAGCTGAAACTTCGCCCACAGGCAAAGGCGGAGAGATTAATCCCACTCCTCTTGCAGAAATCGCAGGCGAACCCGATATGATTGTTTTCGGTGTTTCGAATGATATGTCGGGATATGTTGTACCTCCCAATGATTTCATTCTTAATCCCACTCAGCCCTATCTTAACGGATACAGAGATAAATTTGATCTTAACCATTACCACGAAACCAATTCAATGGGTATCGGTGCACAGAAGTCAATTGCTGATGCTTTTGCTGATATGGTGAAGAGATTCTGATGCTGATTGCAATATATTCTCTCGTAATTCTTACCGCAACTACCCTCGGTGCATTTGTGGGATTGGGTGGCGGAGTTATAATTAAACCGATTCTTGATTTTATCGGTGCGGAACCGAGATTGCAGGTTGATTTTCTTTCTGCGGTTGCTGTTTTTACAATGTCAATTGTTTCCACGGTAAAGCAGATAAAGAATAAAGCCTCGTTTGATAAAAATGTTATTCTTTTTATTGCTTTCGGTTCAATTGCAGGCGGATTTCTCGGCGGATACTGCATGGATATTATCAGCGCAAAAGCAGAGCAGGGGATAATCAGAGCAATTCAGGCTTTTATTCTTGCAGCTCTTCTGACCGCCGTTATTATCTATGTAGCAAAAGAACGAAAATCATTCCATGTAAAGAATAATTTTGCGATTATTTTTGTCGGTATTGCACTCGGATTTACTGCGTCATTTCTCGGTATAGGCGGAGGTC
>JAZOVN010000191.1:0-3581 GCA_045658725.1 Acutalibacteraceae bacterium | reverse complement strand
ACGGCGTGCAAGATAGTCATTGACGGTAACAATGTGAACACCGTTGCCCGAAAGAGCATTAAGATATGCAGGCAGAGTTGCAACAAGAGTTTTACCTTCACCTGTTCTCATTTCGGCAATTCTTCCCTGATGAAGAATGATACCGCCGATAATCTGCACGGGGAAATGCTTAAGACCGATAACACGCCACGAAGCCTCACGGCAGGCGGCAAATGCCTCGGGAAGAATATCGTCAAGAGTTTCGCCGTTTGCAAGACGAGCTTTGAACTCGGGGGTTTATGCCTGGAGCTCTTCGTCAGTCAGCTTTGCATATAGTTTTTCAACGTCAAGAACCTTGTTGCAAAGAGGACGGATTCTCTTGACCTCTTTCTGAGAATAATCTCCGAATATTTTCTTTAAAAGACCCATAGTACACCTCTGTTTAATTCCGGAATTCGTAATTCTGAATTGTATTTTGCATTATATATTTTCTTCTCTGAAATCAACCGTCAGCTCTTCCTTTGCAGGTTTGAGCTGGGTATATTTAACCCCTGCAGAGTCAAACATTCTTTTTGAAGCTCTTGTGCCGGGAGTATCGGCATATTTATCCGAAAGATAGAAAACTTCTTTTATTCCGCACTGAATGATTGCTTTTGCACATTCGTTGCAGGGGAAAAGTGCCACATAAATCTTGCAGCCCTCAAGGCTTGCTCCGCCGTTGTTGAGGATTGCATTGAGCTCGGCATGACAGACATAGGGATATTTCGTGTTATATTCATCTCCGCTTCTTTCCCAGGGAAAATCATCATCGTTGCAGCCTCTGGGGAAGCCGTTATAACCGACAGACATAATCTTATTATGATCGTTGACGATGCAGGCACCGACCTGAGTGTTGGGATCCTTGCTACGGTAAGATGAAAGCAGCGCTATTCCCATGAAATATTCGTCCCATGAAATATAATCTTCTCTTTTAGGCATAGATGACACTCCTTACAAAATTATGATATGACAGGACTCATTCCCGCCGTTTTATCAGAAAGTATAAACAACCGAGCCGACCTTTGCACCCGTACCGTCGAGTGCACGCACGCTCATGACGCCTGAATTATCAAGCCATACAAATCCTGCCGCTTCATCAAAAAGAAGAGGCTCTGCAAAAACCGCAGGCTCTGCCGATCCGTCGGCTGTGCAATAAATAATGCTCTGCACCTTCGCACCGTTTGCGTTAACTTCGCCGTATGAAGCGAAAACTGCCTTTGTGCCGTCGGGGCTGACGGAAAATACATCCGCAGAATTAATATTGATATCCTTGAAGGTCTGTGTTGTGCCCGTCATAAGATCGGTCATAACCAGAGTGTTTTTGTTTATAAGATATTTTCCGCATTGCATGTAATCGTTGTAATAATCGCCCTCAAACTGAGTGAGCACACGCTCTTCGCCGTTGACAAAATTCATGTTGGCAAAGCCGTTTTCGTTCTTTCTGAGGTAGTGCATGCCGTTGTTATCGCTCACAAACCACACACCGAGGATATCCTTGACAACGATTTTGGGTCTGTAGGCATTTGAAAGCTCCATAACATCGGCTCTTCTGCCCTTGTCGCTTTCATTATAGTATCTTGATGAAAGAAAATATTTTGAATTACCGAGATTTTTAACAAAATCATCGGTGAGAAGAGTCCAGTCCTGACGGAATGTACCGTTTTTATCAATCATTCTTGTGTGATTGGAAACATATGTTGAAGCTGAACCTTTTGCAAGGTTGAAATTATAGATTTCGGAATAAAGCTTCTCTGCTTTATAGAAATTATTTTTGTCAAAATCGGCAAGCAGGAGATATCCTTCGCCGTAACCCGCAGGCTTTGCGGTGAGCTTCACAAAAGCATAGGAATAAACATCAACATCCTTGCTCATATCCGATGTGAAAACACCGTAACCGCATGCCCTGCCGTCTTTTTCAATATAACTGACCGTAACGGGGATTGTTTCATAGCTCGCTTTGAGGCTGGTTTTAACCGTTTTAACCTCAAGAGCCGAAGGATTCATCGCACCGTTTGCATATTCAAAGAATTTAACCTCACCGTTAAAATTTGCGGTATAATAAACACCTGCAAAATCCGTGGGAAGATAAATCTCACCGTTTGCACCCTTGACCGAAAGAGCGGTGCTGAGTGAATATTCGCTCTGTTCATAGGAATAAGCAACAGGCTCGGGGTCTTTGTTTATAATCTGAGTGCCTCCGTCATTTGACGAAATAAAGAAAACAACTCCCGATACTATCATCAGAACCGCAAGCACAGCGGTCAATATTTTTAATGTTTTTGTGTTCATTTCTATTCTCCTCTCTTTGGTGAAAAGTTAAAGGTGAAAAGTGAAAAGTTAAGGGTCTGCGACGCTTTTAAAAAATTTGCTGATATCATCATTTTTTACTTGTATTAAGAGTTGCTATCAGCATTCTCTTTAAACTTTCACAATCATTCTTCAAAAAATAAAATTCTTCCGGCAGATAAGCTGTTTTTTCCAACACAATAAGCCAATAAGCAGTTTCAGCCGCTTCTTTAAGAGCTATTTGCATTTTAGAAATAAAGTCTGCTTTACTTGCAGCAAAGTTCGCTTCGTGTATATTTGCTCCTATGCTTGTTCCGCTTTTCAGAATTTGTTTTGACATAACAAATTCCTTCTTTTCAAAAGCAAGCCATTTATAATAGTTTACAATACTGATTGAAAACTCTATTGATTGGTTAATTAATGGACTTTGATTAATCATAAATATGACCTCAAATATATGTTTTCGGGTACGGGTGAAACCCGTCCTTAACTCTTCACTTTTCACCCTTCACTTTTAACTTATATTTCTATCTCAAGTTCAACGGGACAATGGTCGGAGCCGAAAATCTCATTGTGGATTTTTGCATCCTTCATGTTATTTTTAAGCTTTTCGGACACAATAAAATAGTCAATTCTCCATCCCGCATTCTTTGCCCTTGCCGAAAAACGGTAAGACCACCAGCTGTAAACACCTTCAAGATCAGGATAAAAATATCTGAAAGAATCAACAAATCCGCTTTCAAGCATTTCGGAAAACTTTCCTCTTTCCTCATCGGTAAAGCCGGGATTTCTGCGGTTTGTTTTGGGGTTTTTAAGGTCAATTTCCTTGTGGGCAACATTCAGATCTCCGCAGAAAATAACGGGCTTTTTCTCATCAAGGGTGCATATATATTTTCTGAAGGCATCCTCCCACTCCATGCGGTAGTCAAGGCGAACCAATCCGTCGCGTGCATTCGGCACATAAACGGTTATGAAATAAAAGCTTTCAAATTCAAGAGTTATAACTCTTCCCTCTGTATCGTGTTCGGGAATTCCCAGACCGTATGACACTGAAAGCGGCTCCTCACGGGTGAAAACAGCGGTGCCCGAATATCCCTTTTTCTCGGCATAATTCCAGAACTGATGATATCCGTCAAGGGCAAGCTCAGCCTGACCATCCTGCATCTTGGTTTCCTGCAGACAGAAGATATCGGCATCGAGAGAAGCAAAGCTTTCATAGAAATCCTTGTTAAGACATGCTCTTATTCCGTTAACATTCCATGAAACAAATCTTTTAA
>JAZOVN010000190.1:0-11421 GCA_045658725.1 Acutalibacteraceae bacterium | reverse complement strand
TCTTTCTGTAACCTCAGAAACTATTTTGCAAAAAACTGTTTGCATTCAGCTATAATATATAGTATTATATATTATGTATAAGTGTATGGAGGGAAAATATATGACCCATTCGCAGTTTTTGCGCTCGGAAATGATTCTCGGTCCGCAGTCAACCGAAAATCTGAAAAATAAAAATGTTATCCTTTTCGGTCTGGGCGGAGTTGGCTCATATACCGCCGAAGCTCTTGCAAGAGCGGGAATCGGAAAGCTTACAATCGTTGACAGCGACTGCGTTTCGGTTACCAACATCAACCGTCAGCTCTGTGCACTTCATTCAACCGTCGGAAAACCGAAGGTTGAAATTATAAAAGAAAGAATTCTTGACATCAATCCCGATTGCGTTGTAACCTCTCTTGAAAAATTTTATCTTCCCGAAAATTCCGATGAATTCAATCTTCACGAATATGATTATATCGCTGACGCGATTGACACCGTAAGTGCAAAAATAGACCTTGCCGTTAAATCGCAGGAACTTGGAATTCCGATGATATCCTGCATGGGCACGGGCAACAAGCTTGACCCGACCCGATTCACCGTTTCCGACATATTCAAAACAAGCGGCTGCCCTCTGTGCAGAGTAATGCGTTCGGAGCTTCGCAAAAGAAACATAAAAAAGCTCTGTGTTGTATGGTCTCCCGAAGAGCCCGTCAAGCCCGCTCAAACAGATGAAGAATCGGGAAAAAGACAAACTCCCGGCAGTCTTCCGTTTGTGCCCGGAGTTGCAGGTCTTATCATGGCTGGAAAAATAATAACTGATTTAGGATGATTACTATGAAAAAAGCAGCAGCGCTGATTCTTATAATATCGCTTATATTCACCGTTTTCTGCAGTTGTGACGGAAATGACGAACCCACAGGTGACCCCGCAGTTGTTTCAAATCTCGACAGTTCAAAAGAAGGAGTTCTCAAGCTTGCTTATTCAAAAGCAGATATGCTTGACCCTTTCACGGCAACGATGAATGCAAATATCCAGATTCTCGGTCTTGTTTATGACGGTCTTTTCAAGCTTGACAAGGCATATGAACCCATACCCGTTCTTGCAAAAAGCGGCATGGTGAGTGACACATCGGTTAATGTCAATCTTGATACCGCCGTTTTTTCTGACGGTTCTCCCGTTACCGCAAGGGATGTTATTTATTCCTTTGAAAAAGCCAAGCTCTCCCCTACCTATCTTGAAAAGCTCAGAAATTTCAGCGGTGCAAAAGAAGCGGCGGCAAACATGGTTATTTTCAATCTCATTTCACCTGACCCTTATGCCGTTTCGTGTCTGACATTTCCGATTGTTAAAGAAGGTTCAGGCGGCAATCTGCCGATCGGTTCAGGAAGATACATTCCTGAAATTTCGGGCGAAACAACCTATCTTGTTGTCAACAAAAACAAGTCTGGATTCAATCCTGCAATCAAAACAATCATGCTTGTTCCCGTGCGTGACAGCAATTCTCTTGAAAGCAGCCTTGAAATCGGCAACACGGGATTTCATTACAATGATTTATCAAGCGGTGTTTACTCGCGAATCAACGCCAAGACCGTTGACATGGGTATAAACAGCCTTGTTTATCTTGCATTCAATTCAGCAAGCGAGGTATTTGCCGATCCCCTTCTGCGTCAGGCTGTAGGATTTGCAATTAACCGCAAAGAAATAACCGCAACCGCTTTTCAGGGTCATGCAAGAGAAACTTATTCTCCCTTCAACCCCGACTGGTATGCCCTTTCATCAAAAGACCTCATCCTTTCAACCGATATTCAGAAATCGCTTTCTCTTATCGGAGAATCGGGTGTTGACATTGCAGAAAAAGAAATTTCTCTTCTCGTCAACAAAGAAAATCAGTTCAAGCTTGAAACCGCAAGATTCATCCGTGATTACCTTGTGAATCTCGGATTCACGGTCAATCTCAAGGAATATGAGCTTCAGTATTACACGGAAGCACTTGAGCTCGGTTCATACGATATGTATATCGGCGAAGTGCGTCTTTCAACCAACATGGATCTGAGCGCTCTCCTTTCGGGCGGTGCCGTAAGCTTCGGTATAAACCCCGAAAGTCCTGTTTGTGCAAGATATACTCAGCTTCTTTCAGGCGGATGCGAACTGATGGATTTCATCAACACTTTCAATGAAGACCTTCCGTTCATCCCCCTTTGCTACAGAAACGCCGCCGTTTCTTATTCAAACGAAATTCAGAATGAAGCAAACTGCTGCGACAGCGATGTCTTTTACGATATTGAAACATGGAGTTTCAGATAAAAGGGATTATCTGCATATAATCACGGCATAATATATTCATACTGATATTAAGGACGGATATATTATGATTAACGGAGAAGCACTGAAAAAAGCCATTATTTCTGCTTCGGAATGCATCGGCAGACATGCAGAAGAAGTAAATTCAATAAATGTTTTCCCCGTGCCTGACGGTGATACGGGTACAAATCTTGCACTTACCCTTTCAGGCTGTGCAAAATCGCTTGGCAACTGTCCCGAAGGCGGTGCAGGTGCTGTTGCGGATTATATTGCAGGCGAACTTCTGCGATGTGCAAGAGGCAATTCGGGAGTTATATTCTCTCTGATTTTCAAAGGTTTTGCGGAAAGCGTTGACGGGCTTGATTACATTGATGCTCTTTCGCTTGCAAAAGCTCTTGAATCAGGCTGCAACGAAGCTTATGCGGCAATAGAGAAGCCCACAGAAGGCACGATGCTTACTGTCATCCGCCTTGCCGCATCAAAAGCTGTTTCCGCAGCCAAAAACGGAAAAGGTGCAAGGGATACATTTGCTGCCGCTGTTTCGGGAGCAAGGGCATCGCTCAAATCAACGCCCGACCTTTTACCGCTACTTAAAAAGCACGGCGTTGTTGATGCAGGCGGTCGCGGTCTTGTTCATATCATGGAAGGCATGCTTAACACACCTACAAACAATGCATCCTCTGTTTCAGAAAAGCAAAATACGCCTGATTTATCCGAAACGGAAATCAGATTTGCCTACTGCACGGAATTCCTCATAAACCGAAACAAAAATATTGATATAAAAGAATTCCGAAGCTTCCTTTCCGAAATCGGTGACTGCCCTGCCGCGGCAGAGCATTCGGGAATCATTAAAGTTCATGTTCACACAAACAGACCCGATAAAGCACTTGAAAAAGCACTCGGAATAGGTGAACTAAGTTCAATAAAAATCGATAATATGCGTTATCAGACACAAAATATTGGCAGATAATGCCGACACGGAGAATACTATGAATCCAAATGCCAACATCAAATATCTGAAAGGTGTGGGTGAAAAACGGGCTGCAATGCTGGCGAAGCTCGGAATTTTCACTCTTTGGGATTTGCTGACCTTTTTCCCCCGTGTTTACGAAGACTGGAGCAAAATAACTCCGATAAAATATGCTTCCGTCGGAGAGAATGTATGCATCAAAGCAATTGCAGGTATGCCGTGCCGTGAGCATAAAATCCGCAAAGGCATGACCTTATATAAAACAGAAGTTACTGACGGCGAAAGCCTTCTTGACATAACTTTTTTCAACAATAAATATGCCGCCGCTAAAATCGAGCAGGGCAAAGAATACCTCTTTTTCGGAAAAATAACGGGCAAGGGATATTACCGTCAGATGACTTCTCCCGAATTCGAAGAAGTGACCGACAAAGGCAGAATGCGTCCGATTTATCCGCAGACGGCAGGCATGAATTCAAGAGCACTCGAAAAGCTGATTAAAACCGCTTTTGATTCATGCGACAAAATCGAAGATCCCATTCCTAAAGATATAAGGAATGCATATTGTCTGCTTAACCTTGAGGCATCGCTTCGGAATATCCATTTCCCCGAAAGTGAGGATATGCTTTCCGAAGCACGCAGAAGACTTATTTTTGAGGAGCTGTTTCTGCTTGAGCTCGGAATGATGCGTCTTAAAACAAAAAACCGCCGTTCAACCGCATTCGGAATGCAGAACGACTTTACCGATGAATATTTTTCGCTTCTTCCTTTTGAGCTTACGGGAGCACAAAAGCGGGCAATTGCCGAATCAACGGCTGATATGATGCAGGATGTACCCATGAACCGTCTGCTTCAGGGCGATGTCGGTTCGGGCAAAACCGCTGTCAGTGCGGCACTCATTTATAACTGCGTTAAAAACGGATATCAGAGTGCACTCATGGCACCTACCGAGGTGCTTGCAATGCAGCACTACAAAACGCTCACAAAAATGTTTGAGAACACAGATATAGAAATTTCTCTGCTTACGGGTTCAACACCTGCCGCAGAAAAAAGAAAAATAAAAGCCGCCCTCAAAGACGGTCATACCGACCTTATAGTCGGTACCCATGCTCTTATTCAGAAAGATGTTGAATTCAGAAATCTTGCCCTCGCCGTTACGGACGAACAGCATCGGTTCGGTGTTAATCAAAGAGGCTCCCTCACTTCAAAGGGAATTAATCCGCATACTCTCGTTATGTCGGCAACCCCCATTCCGAGAACGCTTGCTCTCATTATTTACGGCGATCTTGACCTGAGTATTCTTGATGAAATGCCAAAGGGCAGACAAAAAATCGAAACATTTCTTGTTGATTCCGAAATCCGGGAAAGGGCTTACGGCTACATAAAAAAGCATCTCTGCGAAGGATTGCAGGGTTATATAGTCTGTCCGATGGTTGATGAAAACGAAGAGATGGAGGAGTTGACAGCCGCAACCGCTCTCTTCAAAAATCTTTCTGACGGATTTTTCAAAGGATTCAGACTCGGTTTGCTTCACGGAAAAATGAAGCCTGCCGAAAAAAAGGCGATTATGGAATCATTCGCAAGCGGAGAAACTCAGCTTCTTGTTTCAACAACAGTTATCGAAGTCGGAATTGATGTGCCGAATGCGGTAATCATGGTCATAGAAAACGCCGAAAGATTCGGTCTTTCACAGCTTCATCAGCTAAGAGGAAGAATCGGCAGAGGCAGCCACAAATCCTCATGCATCATGATTTCGGATGCACAAAACGAAGAAACACATCACAGACTCAAAACTCTTGCATCCACTACCGACGGATTTAAAATTGCCGATGAGGATTTAAAACTCAGAGGTCCCGGCGATTTCTTCGGTTCCCGTCAGCACGGTCTGCCTGAAATGAAGATTGCAGATATGATGACTGATGGCGAAGCAATAAGAGAAACGCACGCCGCGGCTGCTGATTTGCTCAAAAAAAACCCCGCCCTTGAGGGCGAGGAATATGATTTACTCAGAAAAGCCGTAAACCGTCTTTTCACACGGGGAATTTCAATGAACTGAGCTGAGTGCAGCACTTTTTGCTTCTTCAATCTCTTCTTTATCAACGGGAATTATTTTATATTCGTTTGACTCATTATCAACCATTGTTATAGGCAGGTCGGGTACAAGCTCGTGGATTCTTGCAATAAATCCGCTGCTTCCCTCTGCAGGAAATCCCGTTACAAGAGTTGAAGCATTCTGTTTTTTGGTGGCAACAGCAACTACCAGTGCAGGGCTGTCATTGAAAAATATGTTCATGCTTGCATTGAAATTTTTTGCACATTCAAAAAGATTTTCAAGAACATTGTTTTCGTTGGCATTAAGTCCGCTGCTTTGTCTGAAAACGCTGATAACTTCAAGCGGAAGATTTTCTTCTTTTGCTATTCTTGCACCCGCTTCAATAAGCCTTGCACAAGATTCCTGAGGAGTTACACACACCATAATGCACGGGTGTTTCTTATTCAACTGAATCATTCCTTTCTTATGTTGTTTATATATCTCAAATCATGTAACTGTCTTTTTTATGACAGCATTATTCTATCATCCATATGTTGACAGGATACTAAAAATAAATGTCCAAACTGTAAATTCGGAGGCCGCTATGAAAAATACAAAATTTTATCTCGGCGTTGACGGCGGAGGCAGCAAAACAACCGCTGTTGTTTTTAACGAAAAAGGTGAATTCATCTGTAAAGCCTGCGGAGAGAGCATAAATTATTATTCCGTCGGAATTGAAAACGCAAGAAAAGCAATGGCGGATATAATAGGAAATCTTTCGCAAAAAAGCTTTGACTGTGCCGTTATAGGAATGTCTGCACTCAACGAAAGAGCAAGCAAAAAAGAAACCGACCGTTTCTGCAACGGAATTATCGAAAGCAAAAAAATAATAATGGATTCGGATTTATTTGTTGCTCTTGAAGCGATGGATGAAGACGGTGAATGTGCTGTTGTTATCAGTGGCACAGGCTCAATGGCTCTTTACAGAAACTCCGAAGGAATCATCTCACACGCAGGAGGTTGGGGATATATTCTCGGTGACGAAGGCAGCGGATATTCAATCGGTCTTTCGGGAATAAAAGCCGCAATCCGTGCGGCAGAAGGCAGCGAAGAAAAAACTGCACTCACAGAAGAATGCCTCAGCTATTTTTCAATCGGAAATATATATGATCTGATTGATTTGTATTATGACAAAAAAGTCAGCAGAAAAACAACTGCCGCATTCGCAAAGAATGTTATTTCACTTGCCGAAGCAGGTGACAAAACGGCAGATAATATAATCCGAAACGAAGCAAAGCTTCTTTCAGAAACAGTTCGTGCCCTTCTTTGCAACGCAAAAAAAGATATTAAGATAGGACTCTGGGGCGGAATTTTTCAGCACAATAAATTTTTCCGCGATTATTTCATATCAAATCTCAAAGAAAGCGGTTTTGAATTCGTAAAGCTTATAAGCTTTACACCTGAAACGGGTGCCGTGTTCGCTTGTTTCAAAGAAGACGGCATTGAGATTGTTGATATCATTAAGAATAACATAATCGAATCATACAAACAATAACATATGTAAAGTTATATAACTTTACGCATAAGGTACATAAATGAAGCATAAAAATCTTGCATTAACCGCAATCACGGCAGCTGTAATCTGCGTTTTTTCTCCGATTTCGCTGCCGCTCGGTGCAATTCCGATTTCACTGTCAACTCTTGCGATATTCCTTGTATCATGCATCTCTCCTCCCAGAAGAAGCGTTGCCGCCGTTATAATTTATATTCTTATCGGTGCGGCAGGTGTTCCCGTTTTTTCGGGCTTCATGGGTGGATTCCAGCAGATTGCAGGATTAACGGGAGGATACATTATCGGGTATATCCCGTGTGCATTTGCGGTTTCTTTATTTACAAACAAATTCGGAAAATCAAAAATAATATTTCCCGTTTCAATGATAATCGGCACTCTCATATGCTATTTTTGCGGCACCGCATGGTATTCATTGCAGACCGATACCGCGTTTACCGCTTCCCTTGCGGTCTGCGTTTTACCGTTTGTTTTGGGTGACATTATCAAAATCGCCGCAGCATCGGCTATGGGAATCATGATGAAAAAAAGGTTAAATAAATTTATATAGGAGTGATAATATGGAAATCATCAGAAAAGAATATTCCGTTCCTTCAAAATCAGGCGTTGCGGATGTTTTTGCAAGATGCTGGATGCCTGCCGACGGTGCAAAGGCAATTTTTCAGATTGCACACGGCATGGCTGAACACGGTGAACGCTACGAAGAATTTGCCGCATTTCTTTGTAAAAAAGGATTTGCGGTTCTTGTTGATGACCATGTAGGTCACGGAAAATCAGTTAAATCCGATGATGACCTCGGTTATTTCGGCGAAAACGGAGGCTGGGATGCTTTTGTTGAAGACGAAAGAACTCTTACCGAGCTTATCAAATCCGAAATGCCCGGTCTTCCCATTGTATTCTTCGGTCACAGCATGGGTTCCTTCATCGCAAGAGAATATATCCGCCGTTACGGCAAAGACGAAAGAATCAAGGCCGCAATTTTCTGCGGAACAAGCGGAAAGAACCCAGCCTCGGCAATTGCAATTCCCATGGCAGGCACAATTGCAAAAATAAAAGGAAGCCGTCACAGAAGCAACTTCATCAACAATGTTGCTTTCGGTACATATAACAGCAGAATCAAAAATGCAAGAACAGCATTTGACTGGTTAAGCACCGATGATGAAATTGTTGACAAATATATTGCGGATAAATATTGCGGCTATCTTTTCACAGCAGTCGGCTACAGAGATCTTTTTACCATTCTCGACCGTGTTTCGGGCAAAGACTGGTATCTCTCGCTTGATAAAAACCTTCCGATTCTGCTCACTTCGGGAGAAGAAGATCCCGTTGGTCTTTACGGCAAGGGAATAAAGCAGGTATATAATGACCTCAGGCTTGCTGACAAAAAAGATGTTACGCTCAGACTCTATCCCGGTATGCGTCACGAAATTCTTAACGAAGTTGACCGCAAGCAGGTTTACGAAGACATTGCCGCATGGTCACTCACAAAGATCAGATAATTTTTCGGCAATCATTTTAAATACGGGAGCACAGCTCAAAGCACCCTCGCCGCCATCCTCTTTTAGGATTGCAACGGCATATTTCGGATTATCAGCAGGAAAATATCCTGCAAACCACGCATTATAAATTTCTTCTCCGTTTACGGATTTTCCCGTTTGTGCGGTTGCTGTTTTTCCTGCAACCGTAACCGCTTCACATTTCGCCCTGCTTCCGCTTCCGTACGCAACAACTTTTTCAAGAAAGCCCTGCAGCAATTCAGCTGTGGGGCTGCTTATTATTCTTCTTTTACCGTAACGGTAAATCCGGGTTACTTTTCCGTCTTTATCAACTTCTCCTTCAATCAGATAAGGCTCAATAAAATCTCCTCCCCTTGCAATTGTTGCCATCATTGAGCAAATCTGAAGCGGAGTTGCCGTAAGCTTTCCCTGACCGAACGAAATATTTGCAACCGCAGCCTTTGAATCAAGTTCTTCGGCTGACGGAAGATTACCGCCTGCAGACTCCATTCCGTCTGCAAGGCTTGTTTTTTTGCCGAAGCCGAAATCCGAAGCTGTTCTGATTATATTATCCGCACCGATTTCATGTGCAAGTGCAATAAAATAAGTGTTGCATGAATACGCAACAGCACCTTCCATATCGACTATACCGTGTCCGTCTTTTTTGTGGCAATGAAAAGTTACTCCGTTGAATTCAACACTGCCCTTGCAATTATAACTGAAGCTCCTGTCAATACCGCTTTCGAGAGCAGCCGCAGCAACAACGGGCTTGAAAACCGAGCCTACGCTGAACGGAAGAAAAGCTCTGTTGATAAGCGGAGAGCGAGGGTCATCAAGACTTGCGGCAACATTATTCTGATCAAACAGCGGCCGTGAAACGCAGGCTCTTATCGCTCCGTTTTCAATCTCCATAACAACAGCCGCCGCACAATCTGCACCCGATGAATCGAGCACCGCCTCCGTTATTTGCTGAATATCACGGTCAATGCTTAGAACAATGCCGTTTTTCGGCACGGTATTTCCCGAAACACTTATCCCCTCTCCGAGCATCACTCTGCCGAGAGCATTTGCAGAAAACCGAAAGCTCACCTCGGAATTATTATCCGAAAGAACAGCATCATAAGCCTTCTCAATTCCGCTTATCCCATGCCCGTCGGAATTAATGCTTCCTATTATATGGCATGCAGTATGTGCAGATGCATATCTCCTTGGAATTTTAACTGAAATGATATTATCGCTTTGCAGAATATCCGAATCAACCTTTAACGCAACGGGATTTCCCTTTGACATTCTTTGCATTACCGATTCAAAAACATCGGGCAGAACCTTGCCCTTAAGAGCCGCAAGAGCTTCATTTGACGGCTTTGCGGCGGCATAAACATCATGTTCACCGTTGGTAAGCAGACGCATTCCGCAGTCATAAACACTGCCTCTGAGAGTTGCAACATCAACAGTTTTTGCCGATGACACTTCAGATGCTTTAAGCACCCCCGTTGAAAGGGCATAAAGTCTTACCGATGTTGCACCAAAAAGAAAAATTATTATAAAAAACAACATGAATGCCCGTCTTTTCAAAAAAATCAGCTCCCTGCAATATTTTATCGCAGAGAGCTTTTATTAAACCTTTTTCAGTTCATTTTTTGATGATAACACAACACCGCAAACAATCAGCATTGCTCCGACAACACCCATAACCGTTATCGGTTCTTTGAGAAATATTCCGCCTGTTACAAGTGTTACGAACGGATTTATATAAATATAATTATTCGTTGTAACAACTCCGAGATGCGAAATTGCCTTATTCCATAAAACATAGCAAATTCCGCTTCCGATTACTCCGAGAAAGAGTATACAGAAAAGCATATCGGGTTTTCCGAAAGCCTCAAACGGCATACGGTCACCCTGAATTATCGCTATCGGTAAGGCTGTTATAAAGCCGTAAAACATCAGTTTTCGGGTGAGCATAACGCTGTTGAATCTGTCAACGCAGGTCCGAAGAATAACCGAATAGACTGCCCATGAAATTGCCGCACCGAGCGAAAGTGCATCACCTGCAGGATTCAGTTTAAGAACAAAGTGTCCGTTGAAAACAACAAGAATAACTCCTGCAAATGCAATGATAAATCCGAAGACGGTATATTTGCTGAATTTTTCAGATTTTATGAAAAAGTGAGCAAGGATTGCGATTATTATCGGTGCACCCGCAACAATAATGCTGACATTTGATGCAAGTGTATATTCAAGAGCGGTGTTTTCGGTTATAAAATAAAGCGTACAGCCGAAAATACCCATTGCAAGAAAAAGCAGCTCATCTTTCGGCTTTGTTTTTTCGGGCTTTGGGCGTATAAGCCAAAGAACAACATATGCAATCGCAAATCTGCAAAGCATGATCTGAACGGGCGTAAATTCGGAAAGCAACATTTTTGTTGTTATGAATGTACTGCCCCATACGATTATTGTTACCAGTGCCAAAATATGCCCGACGGCTTTTTTATCAGATAATTTCATATCAGACATTGAAGCGGAAAAGAACAACATCTCCGTCTTTCATAACATATTCCTTGCCTTCACTTCTGACAAGACCCTTTTCCTTTGCGGCAGCAAGAGAGCCGAGCTCAATAAGGTCTTCGTAAGCGATAACCTCTGCTCTGATGAAACCTCTTTCAAAGTCGCTGTGGATCTTGCCTGCAGCCTGAGGAGCTTTTGTGCCTTTGGTAATAGTCCATGCTCTTACTTCGGGCTGACCTGCTGTAAGATAAGAAATAAGACCGAGGAGAGCATAGCTCTTTTTAACGAGAAGATCAAGACCGCCCGACTCAACTCCGAGCTCTTCAAGGAACATTTCCTTTTCATCGGGTTCAAGAGAAGCAATCTGTGCTTCAAGCTCTGCACAGATGGGAAGCACTTCGCTTCCTTCACCTTCAGCAATGGCACAAACCTTCTTATAATGCTGATTATTATCAAGTCCGCCTGCAAAATCGCTTTCGCTCATGTTACATGCATAGATAACGGGCTTTGCGGTAAGAAGTGCGATTTCGGAAAGCCATGCTTTTTCGTTTTCGTCACATTCAAGATTTCT